>NC_020156.1:2358688-2669877 GCF_000332115.1 Nonlabens dokdonensis DSW-6 | reverse complement strand
TAAGCAGTACAAACCTATAGTTGTACCTGTAGTTATTGATGGTTTTCGTAGGAGTTTTGATAAGAAAGGTTTACGTATTAAAAAACGTAATATCCTTCAATCTATGGTCATTAAAGAACCGCTAGAAATCGATTACGATAATGATAGCGTTGAGAAAATCGTAGAACAAATAGAGTTTGCGATAGAACAGCATCCTTCTTTCTTAAAAGTAATTCCAGTAGAAGAAATAGAAGCTCAAGAAGAGCTTAATAAAATGCGTAAGTGGGAATATTAGAAATTCATCATTCTGCCTGACGAGATATTAAGCATTAGTTGATATCATTGCGCCACTTACGATTTCAAATTAATATCTGCTATACTTTTAATTCTGTTGCGTTCTAAAAAAGCGTCGATGGTTTCAAAATGCTCGATTACTCGTTGCTCTTTAAATTCAAAAACTTTTTCTGATAATCCTTGAAGAAAATCGCGGTCGTGAGAAACGAGAATTAAAGTACCATCATATGTAGAAAGTGCTTCTTTAAGAACATCTTTTGATTTTAAGTCCAAGTGATTTGTAGGTTCATCAAGAATCAAAAGATTAACTGGTTCTAGAAGTAACTTTACCATTGCTAATCTTGTTTTTTCTCCACCAGACAGCACGCTTACTTTCTTATCAAGATCATCACCACTAAACATGAAGCGACCTAGAATATTTTTAATTTGGGTGCGGATTTCACCTTCTGCTACTTCATCTACCGTTTGAAAAATAGTCAAATCCTTATCTAATAACGCAGCCTGATTTTGCGCAAAGTATCCCACTTTTACATTGTGTCCTAACTGGCAAGTTCCTTCTACCTCTATTTCTCCAAGAATGGCTTTAATCATGGTGGACTTTCCTTCACCGTTACGACCTACAAATGAAACTTTCTCGCCTCTAGAAATAGACATGTTAGCATTTTTAAACACTACATGATTGTCATAAGATTTAGAAACATCTTGAACTGTAACTGGATAATCACCAGATCTAGGCGATGGTGGAAAACGTAATTTTAAAGCACTTGTATCTACTTCATCAATCTCGATAATCTGCAGTTTTTCCAGCATTCGTTCCCGAGAAGAAACTTGATTAGTCTTTGAATAAGTTCCTTTAAACCTTTCAATAAAAGCCATATTGTCGGCTATGAACTTTTGCTGTTCTTGATAAGCTTTAATTTGATGGGCTCTGCGGTCTTTTCTTAATTCTAGATAATGCGTGTAGTTTGCTTTATAATCATAAATACGTCCCATGGTTACCTCAACGGTACGATTTGTAATATTGTCAATGAATGCTCTATCATGTGAGATCACCATGACAGCATTTGCTTTATTAACTAAAAAATCTTCTAACCATATTACAGATTCTATATCAATATGATTTGTAGGCTCATCGAGTAATATTAAATCAGGTTTTTGAAGCAATATTTTAGCGAGTTCAATGCGCATGCGCCATCCACCGCTAAATTCGCTGGTTTGTCTTGTAAAATCTTCTTGTTTGAAACCTAAGCCTTTGAGAGCTTTTTCTACCTCAGCATCATAATTGACGTCTTCTAGAGCATAGAACTTTTCACCTAGCTCGGTCACTTTTTCAATGATCGCCATATACTCATCGCTTTCATAATCAGTTCTAGTCGTTAATTCATTGTTGAGACGGTCCATTTCCTCTTTCATAGAAAACACCTGCTTAAACGCTTTGGCAGCTTCATCAAAAACGGTACAATCATCTTCGGTAAGTAAATGCTGTGGTAAATAGGCTATGACTACATCCTTAGGAGCTCGCACGTTTCCTCTAGTAGCAGTTTGCTCACCAGCAATGATCTTCATCATAGTAGATTTTCCCGCACCGTTTTTACCCATTAAGGCAATTTTATCTGTAGGGTTTATCACAAAGGAAACATCACTAAATAATGTGGTACCACTAAATTCTACCGCAAGTTGATCTACTGTAATCATAAAGTTATTTTAAAGCTGGCAAAAATAAGGGAAAAGTACGTGAGTGAAGAGTTTTTGAGTCTTGGAGTCTTTGAATAGATAATTGAAAGAAGGTTGTCTATATTCATTTACAAATATTGTCGAATACGGATATCTACAATTTGCTAGCCTCAATAACAATCGCACCTAATTCCTCAGAACTTGTAAAAAACAAATAGTGTTTTTCATGCTCTTTGAATTGATATTTCTTCCGCAATTGAGCAACAGACTCCTTGTTATTACGAGTCACAATTCCTTTAGCAGTTTTGGCATAAAGCCTTTTAATTAATTTTGGTTTGTTTTCTATCGTATTTTCTATTTCAAATACTCTGCCTGGAAAATCCACCAAATTATCAGATGTAAACAAATGTGCATCATGATCTAGTTTATATAATTGATACTCTTCTACTAAGGCTGGAAATTGTTGCGATTTCATAATCGCTGCATTAGGTTCATAAAGGTATTTTCTAGGTTTTGAATAACTCATTACTCCTTCCCTATTCCATTGTGTTTTAAATACAGGCTGTTCTGTATTTAAATTCACACAACATATTTCTGGTTGTGCGACTTGTTCTTTACTCAAGATCCATAACAACTCTTTCACCTCGTTTTTAACTGCAACCACATGAACCGCGTTGACATACTTAAGCTCTTTAAAACCAGCTGTAAGATCTAGCATGGGCGATGTCTTAATCATTACTAGTTTTCCTTTTACCAACAAAAGATCTAGGTGTTTTACCACATTAGGTTCATAATCTTCCAGCAAGATAGCTTTGGAATGAGATGCGGTCTTTCTGCTGGGATCAATAAATAAGAGATCAAATAATTCTGTTGATTTTTGTAAAAATTCGATTCCGTCGCAGGAATAAGATTTCGTGGCAAGTTCTTGTGCTTTAAACAACTGCAGCGCATATTGCTGTAAAGAGCTGTTGAGTTCTATATGTGTTGTTGCTGGGCACGCTTTCGCGAAAGCGGAAACATCAATACCAAAACCGCCAGTGAGATCAATCATTTTATCGCAAGGAAACAGCTGCGATTTATATTGAGCGGTAATTTCAGAACTTGTTTGCTCCAGATTTACTTTAGGAGGATAAATAATTTTATGATTTGAAAAAAGAGATGGGAACTTTGTTTTAGCTTTTTGCAAGCCTACTAATTGTTGTGTAAGCTCTTTATTAGAAACCTGTTCAAAAGGATGCTTTTTCAACATGAATGAAGCGGCACTTTCATTTAAATGCGCCCTGAGATAATCATCTATTTCTGTTGTGATAACAGCCTGATTCATTTATAAGTTTTGAGTCAGTTTCTTTACAATTTTATATTCGCTCAAGAATTCCTTTGAGATCACCTTTATAGCAGTATAAGTAGGAACGGCTAGTACCAGACCTAGGACTCCAAAAACGATTCCAGCAATAAGTATCACGATAAATATCTCTAATGGATGTGATTTAACACTTTTTCCAAAAATCAACGGTTGATTTAAAAAATTATCAATGGTCTGGACTATTCCATAACCTATAAATACGATTATTAATTCAGGTAAAATCACGGCTGAAAAATCTGAACCAAGATTATCACTAATAACAAAAGCAGACATTAATAAGTAACCTATGGCTGGACCCAAATAAGGAACTAAGTTGAGAAGTGCACAGAAAAATGCAATGATCAGTGCATTTTCTACTCCTACAATTAGTAAAATTATACTGTAAAGCACAAATAGTATAAGTACTTGAAATACAAGACCTATAAAATATCTAGAAAGCAATTGCTTAATTTTTGTAAAAGCTCTCAAAAACTGACCTTCACTTCCCTTTTTAGAAAAAACAAGCACTCCTTCTAAAAGCAATCGACTGTCTTTGAGTAAGAAAAAAGCAATAAAAAGTATAGAAAATAAACCTATCGCAAAACTTCCCAATGTACCAAAGAAGCTATTGACAAATTGAGGTATTAAATCCAAATTAAAGTCTTTATAATACGGTGTCTTTTGAATTCTCTCTAAAATATTAATACGCTCAATTCCAAAGTAATCGCTTATTTGCTCATTTAAAACTTCTACATTTTCTTCTACCTCTTCCCATTTGATTTGATCAAAGTTCTCACTCTGTTCGGTTATAACAGGTATGATCATGAGAAATGCGCCAATGATAATTAAAAATAGAAAAACCAAAGTTATTATAACCGCAAGCGTATTAGGAAATCTTAGTTTATCTCTTAATAGTAAAACGATAGGCCTACCTATTAAAGAAACTACTGCAGCAATACCTATGTATGCAAGAACAGATTGAATCTCCCATAGAAACCAAATTAGTATAAATATTCCCAGAATAATTCCTAAGGCTCTTAAAATACCATACGTGATGGACTTAGAATGGATGGCTTTACTCATATAGAACCCTAGTTAGTAAAAACGTATTTAATAATATTTGCGCCCATGTCTAAAGCTTTCTTGCGCACCTCTGGTGGATCGTTATGTACTTCTGGACTTTCCCAACCATCACCTAAGTCACTCTCATAAGTAAAAAGCAAAACTAGTCGTCCTTCATGAAACAAGCCTTTTGCTTGAGGTCGTTTTCCTTCGTGCTCATGAATTTTAGGCAAACCTTTTGGAAACTTTGCGTAGATATTAAAAATAGGATGAGTAGCTGGTAGTTCTACAAGTTCTTTTTGAGGAAATAACTTGATAAGCTCTTTATTAAGGTAAGGCTCCATACCATAATTATCATCGATATGTAAAAAGCCACCACTTAACAGGTAATTTCTAATGTTTTCAATATCAGCTGTATTAAATACTACATTACCATGACCAGTCATATGTATGAATGGGTATTGAAAGATATCAACACTACTCGCCTCCACGGTAGCCACTTCTTCCTCTAGATTAGTTCCTAAATTATCATTGCAGTATGCTATGAGGTTAGGTACTGCAGTAGGATTAGAATACCAGTCTCCGCCTCCATCATACTTAAGTACAGCTAGTTGTTGAGAATTACCTACACTTATGAAAAGTAGAGCAATTAAATAAATTATGTTTCTCATATGGGAGCAAATTACAAACTTCTGGATCATTATCAATTACTGTTAATAGAATTTGAGTTAAAAAAATGCAATTTTATCGTTTTGCTAACGTTATATTTTTATATTTGAGTTCATCATAATCCCCCTAATTATGAAAATTACAACATCCCAAAAGGCAGCAATGTCTATCTTAAGTTTATTATTTGCTTTTAGCATACTTGCTTTTCAGCATCATGAAAACAATTCCCAATCCACTAACTCCAGTTCTGAAAAGAATACCAAAGTTTTGAAAAAGGACTTGGATGCATCTAGTTCTACTATTTATAATGATCAATTAAGTCAATAGAATTAAGATAAACTCAAAACAGGTATTTAATGATAGATACCTGTTTTAAGTTTGACCTTTTAACTTTCAATTTTACTATTAAAAATTGCTGCGGTGTAAACACCAGCGGTTTCTGTACGCAAGCGTTTTTCTCCCAAACTTGTAGGTTGGAATCCGTTTTTTATGGCTAGTTCAATCTCGCGATTAGAAAAATCACCTTCTGGACCGATGATTACCGTGAAATCTGCTTTGGTTTCAATAAAATTAGCAAGCTGTATTTTTTCAGTTTCTTCACAGTGGGCAACACATTTTTTACCTTCTATTTTCCTTTTGATAAAGTCTTGTGAAGAAGTTAATTCTTCTAATACAGGAAGATGAAATTGATAACTTTGCTGCAAAGCACTTATCAAAATCTTTTCAAAGCGGGCCACATTAATTTTCTTACGTTCACTATGATCACATAATAATGGTGTAATTTTTTGAATTCCCATTTCAGTAGCTTTTTCTAAAAACCATTCCATGCGATCGTTCATTTTTGTCGGAGCAATGGCTATGTGTAGTCTAGGAAATGGCTTTGGGTACGCTTTCGCGAAAGCGATATCTATATGGCATTTATTGCTAGTGACTAGACTTATTTTTCCATCATAAAGATTTCCCTTACCGTCAGTAATGTGAACCTGATCACCTACTTTCTTACGAAGAACCTTAGTCATATGTCTGGACTGCTCTTTATCAAGTTCCAGTAACTGTGTGCTCGTATCAACTTCTTTAAAATAAAATAACTGCATTACATCTGGATTCTAGGAGCAGCAGTGGTTTCCATTCCAACAGAATATCCCGCTTTAAATTTATAGTAAGCTGATATTCCTATCATTGCCGCATTATCGGTCGTGTATTCAAAAGGCGGAATAAAAACACTCCACCCATGGTTTTTATAAGAATGGAGCTTAGAACGGATTCCTGAATTTGCACTAACGCCACCACCTATTGCTACCGTTTTTATACCAGTTTGAAGAATTGCTTTTTCAATTTTTTGAAATAAAATCTTAATCAACGTATGCTGAATACTTGCACAAATATCATTTAAATTTTTCTCGATAAAATCAGGTTGCTTTTTTACTTCGCGCTGTATGAAATACAATACGGCTGTTTTAAAACCACTGAAGCTATAATTAAGCTCAGGTGCTTTAGGAACAGGAAAAGGGAATTTTAAAGGGTCACCACTTTTTGCTAATTTATCAATTTGTGGACCTGCTGGATAGCCAAGACCTAAAATTTTACCACTTTTATCAAAGGCCTCACCTATTGCGTCGTCTTGAGTAGTTCCTATCACTTCCATTTCATGAAAGTCTGTAACCTTTACAATTTGCGTGTGGCCGCCACTTATGGTCACTGCAAGGAATGGAAATTCTGGTTTTGGCTGGTCATTACTATCAATGAAATGAGCTAGAATATGACCGTGCATGTGGTGCACGTCTATTAAAGGTATATCCAGAGCTAAAGCTAATGATTTTGCAAAACTAGTTCCTACTAATAAACTACCCATTAATCCAGGTCCTCTGGTGAAAGAAATAGCGCTTAGTTCTTCTTTTTTAATTCCAGCTTCTTTTAAGGCTTGATCCACGACAGGAACGATATGCGACTGATGTGCTCTAGAAGCTAACTCTGGCACTACACCACCATATTTTTCATGAATCTCCTGACCTGCAACCACATTAGATAATACTTCATCATTTTTTAATACCGCACAAGCAGTATCATCGCAGGATGATTCAATTGCAAGTATGTATGAAATTTGTGTCTCCATTAAGCTTTTAAGGCATAAAAATTGGTAATCTTTGCAAAGGTAAACGATATGTGATTAAGAGGTTCATAAAAATACTATTCAGAGCGTTGCTCGTGCTGCTATTATTATTTATAATTTTAGTAGTTACCTTTTCATTTCCTAAAGTTCAAACAGCTACTGCTCAGTATTTAACTTCCCAACTCAATGAGGATTACAATACAAATATTGAGATTAAAGCGGTAGATATTTCATTTTCTGGAGATGTTATTCTGAAAGAATCTCTTGCCCTTGACGATCATAAGGATACGATCATTTATTTTGACGAGCTACGCACTTCGATTTTAGGTTTTGGAGATTTATTTGCTGGTAAACCAGACTTAGGAAGTACTTCTATTGATGGATTATATCTTAATATGAAAAGATATGAAGGAGAGGCAAGCGATAATTTAAATGAGTTTATAAATAAATTTGGTAGTGGTTCTAGCACTTCTACAGAGCCTTTTGTATTGACCACAGGAGATTTAAATATTACCAACTCTCGCATAAGCATCATCGATGAAAACCTAAGGTATCCAGAAACATTTGTAGCAACAAATTTTAATTTAGAGTCTGATGGTCTTAAAATCGAAGGTTCTAATATATACGCAGTAATTGAAAATGCCGATTTTGATATGTACACTGGCGTTATGAAACCTGACGTGAATGGAAATAAAATTTTAAAAATCAAAAACCTTACCGCTGATTTCTCCTATACGCCTTCTCAAATAACCGCAAATGAATTGATCATTAATACTGCAGGCTCTTCCCTACAAGGTGATTTAAAACTAAAATACAATCGAGAAGACTTTGCTGATTTTATTAAAAAAGTAGAATGGGACTTTAATATCAAAGAAGCTGATCTTTCCACTAATGAACTTAGAAAGTTCTATGATGAAATTGTGGAAAATGATAAGGTACTTTTAAATGGTCACATGAAAGGACCGCTCAATGATTTTATAGTTGAAAATCTTTATGCAACTACACTTAACGATATTACTATTGATGGTGAGATGCATTTCAAAAATCTTATTGAAAACGAAGAAGAGTTTTTTATTGAAGGTGATTTCAATAATCTACAAGTGAGCAATACAGACTTGAAAAAGTTTTTGCCTAATATTCTTGGTAACAACTTACCTTATGAATTGAACCAACTAGGAACCGTAAAAGCAAACGGATATGCAAGTGTGGACGCAAATACATTAGTCACTCGACTTTCTGGAAGCTCTCGTAAAGGTAATTTTAGCTCAAATTTAGTCCTCAATGATATTCAGAGTGGTAACATCTTTTACAAAGGTAATGTCAAGCTTCAAAAAGTAAATATAGGCTCTTTAATTGGAGTAAAAGAATTAGGAAATGTAACGCTGGACTTAGATGTCAATGGTAGAGGTTTTAATCCAGACAAAGCAAATGCTACTTTAAAAGGAAGAGTCGCACAACTTACTTATAATGATTATACCTATCGTAATATCAAAGTAAATGGAATCTTTAAAAAACCCATTTTTAATGGAGTCGTTTCTGTAAACGATCCCAATCTTAAAATGGATTTTGATGGACTTGCAGATCTTACTGAAGCTGTCAATACATATGACTTTAAAGCAAATATTGAATACGCAGATTTACATAAAACAAACCTATTTAAAAGAGATTCCATAGCTATTCTCAAAGGAGATATTGTTATGAATATGAAAGGAACCTCGCTAGATAATGCCGTAGGAACCATCAATATCAAAGATGCCAGCTATAAGAATGAAAATAATGATTATGTTTTTGATGACTTCAGTATTGTATCTAGTTTTAAAAATGAGGAACATTATATTTCCATAAACAGTACCGATATAATTGAAGGAGAACTTTCTGGAGTTTTTATTATTTCTGAAATCCCAGAACTATTTAAAAACAGTATCGGGAATGTTTATACAAATTACCAATCAAAAAGTATTACAAAAGATCAATACTTAGATTATGAATTTAAGATTTATGACAAAATAGTAGATTTAGTATTTCCAGATATCGCTCTAGGCGAAAACACAATTTTAAAAGGTCAAGTAGCAAGTAATGAGGCTCAGTTTAGAATGACATTTAGATCGCCTGAAATTAAGGTTTATGATGTAGAACTAGATAAGGTAAATGTTCAAATAAATAACCAAAATCCGCTTTTCAATACTTTTATTAAAATAGACAATGTAAAAAACGGCACCTATGACATCAATAATTTTCAACTCATAAATGTTACTAATAAAGACACACTACTTTTTAGAACAAAATTTAACAGCTCATCTCGAGAGACAGATCAATTTAATTTAAGCTTTTATCACACTGTTAATAATGAGAATCAGTCGGTAGTAGGAATTAAAAAAAGTGACATTGTCTTTCAAGGTAAGAAGTGGTTCCTCAATAAAAAAGATGATAATGTAAAACTGAAGTTTGATCACGATTTCAAAACATTTCAATTGGATAGCCTTGTTGCCAGACATCAAGAGGAATTTATTACTCTAGGAGGTTCTGTTTCTGGAAAAGACACTAAGAATCTCAATTTAAATTTTGAGAACGTAAGAGTGTCAAGCCTTACATCACCTATAGATAGTTTAAAGTTAAAAGGACATATAGATGGTTATTTATCCTTAGACCAGACCGATGGAAAATATGCTCCTTCTAGTGAGTTTACAGTAAAAGGTTTTGAAGTAAATGAGACACCTTTAGGTGACTTTGACTTATCTGTGATCGGTAATGAAGACCTCAGTCTTTATGACGTAAATGCACAACTTAAAGATGATGACTTGAAATCGTTCTCTGCAAATGGAACCATAAATACTCAAGGTGAGACAAGCCAAATAGACGTAAATGCAATTTTCAAAGATTTTAACCTGATTGCTTTAAGTCCGCTAGGAGGAGAAGTGCTCGATAGAATTAGAGGCTTAACTTCAGGTAGAGCCTCCATCACTGGCTCCTTAACAGCTCCCGAAATAAATGGCTCCTTAAAGCTTAAACAAGCTGGACTTAGAGTTCCTTATTTAAATACCGACTTTAACATTCAAAACAATTCAGAAATAGGGATTACATCTACCTCGTTTGACTTTAATAATATCTCCTTAACTGATACTAAATACAAGACCCAAGGAGTTTTGTCAGGTGCTATCAATCACAAAAACTTTGGTTTTTGGGATATGGATTTGAAAATAGAGTCCGATAGATTATTAGCTCTCGATACCGAGCTCACGCCAGACGCATTGTATTATGGAACCGCTTTTATAGATGGACAAGCTACTATTACTGGTCCTATAGATGAATTATTCATTAACGTTATTGCCATAACTGGCGAAGACACTATTTTTAAAGTGCCTATTAATGATGGTGAATCTCTGGGTGATACCACTGCGATTTACTTTCTCAGTCCAGAAGAAAAAAAAGCACGTATTTCTGGTGAAAAAATCATCACCAAAGAAGTAAACGGTCTTGAATTAAGATTTGAACTAGAGGTCACTCCTGTTGCAGAAGTAGAAATTACCGTAGACCCAACAAATGGTAGTTATTTACACGGTAGCGGTGTAGGTAACTTACTTCTTGAAATAAATACCAACGGTAAATTTATCATGAATGGTGATTTTATAGTAACCGAAGGATATTACAATTTCAAATATGCTGGTATCGTGAACAAGAATTTTATCATTGAACCAGGCGGGACAATGGACTGGAATGGCGATCCTACAAATGCAAATATAGATGTAGAAGCCGTTTATAAAACGAGTGCCAATCCTTCTATTCTTTTAGATAACCCTAATCTTAATGCACAAGTACCAGTAGAAGTACTAACTAAATTACAAGGTGATCTTAGTTTCTTTGATCCAGAGTTTCAAATAAGATTTCCTAACACCAACTCTGTAGTGAGCTCTGAGTTGCAGTACAGGTTAGAAGATAGGTCTCAAAGACAGTTACAAGCCTTATCATTAGTAGCCACTGGTTCCTTTTATAATCCCAACAGCATTGGTCAAAATGCCGTGACCGGTAATGTAGTAGAAAGCGTTACAGGAATCGTTAACGACCTTGTAAGTCGCGAAGACAGCAAATTTAATTTTGGAGTGAGTTATGAAGCTTCAGAGCGCAATCCTAACTCTGACTTACAACGTTCTGATCGATTTGGAATTACCTTAAGTACTCAAATAACAGATCGTGTTTTGATCAATGGTAAACTAGGTGTTCCAGTAGGGTCTACTAGTGCTAGTGAACGAGCGGTAATAGGTAATGTAGAAATTGAATTTTTAATTAATGAAGATGGGACATTAAGATTAAAGTTATTTAATAGAGAAAACACCTTACAACAATTAGGACAGCAAGAAGATTATACACAAGGTTTAGGACTACAATACCGAATCAATTTTAATAGCTTGAAAGAACTCTACGAGCGTATATTTAAAAAGGAAATGGTAAAAGAAAGAGATTTTAAGTCCAGCGAGGAAGTTGATAGCAAACCTTATGCTAATTAACCCTTAAAAGTACTCTTACGGTAAATTTAATAATAGTTACCTCAACACCAACTTTTCGATCATCTCTCTTCCTAAATGATCGTTTAGGTTTTTAATAATTTTTGCTCTACCGTAAAGTAATTCTTGTCTCAATACAGATGAGGAAAGACTTATAAAAAGTGTTCCAGTAGTAAATTTAACTTGTGTTGTATAATTGGTGACACCTGCGCCCATCACCTCTTTCCAGGCTGTTTCTACATCCACTTTCTGGAAACCCTTCTGCAGTTTATCTTGAGCTTTAAAATCACTCAAAACATCACTCATGCGCACAAAATCTTCTTTTTTATTGTTCCTCATTAGGAGTATATGTTTTATAAGTATAACGCGTTCCATTTTCATGTAAAAGTACTAGCGTTTCTTTAGTAGCTTTTTCAACTGTTTGTTTGTAGGATGCTTCTCCTTCTTGAAAGGTAAGCCGTAAATCGCCGTCTTTCTCTTCCCACTCAAAATAAATAGGATTACCATAGCTTATAAAACCACCATCATAAGTTGGGCTTACTCTATTTTTGACTCCTTTGTAACCATCTATTTCAAAATGATCCATGTGGTTAGAAAAAGGAAATTCTCGTTCACTTCCGTCAGGCATTAAAACCTGCTCAATATTCCAGTATCCTTCTACGGCCTTTATTTTATCTTCATTACTGGTACAAGAGATAACAACTGACACGAGAATTAAATAGATGATTTTTTTCATTTCTTTATTTTAAAATTGAAGAGTTAATGAACTCGAGCTCACTCTTCGCTAATAAGTAATCATTTTTTGAAATTCCTCTCTTTTCAAATGAAGAGGAATCTAGAGATACTTTAGCACTAATCAGCTTCTCTAAACCTCCAAAGTATGTCTCTTTTTCCCAAACACCGAGATTAGTTGTATTTGTAAAGTCTTTATTAATCTCTAGCAAAATATATGATTTTTTTTCTCTTGGAGATTTCTCATGAAGTTTAGAGTACCCAGAAGATCGATAGAAATAAACAGAATCACCTTTGACAATTAACTGATTATTAAATTTATAATTATTATCAATATCATAGTCTACAACATATTTCTTTAACTCATAATTATCGTTCTTATATAAATTAATTGTGATAACACGATCTAAATTTTCCGTTAAATCCCAAGACTCAACTAGCTTAGCATCCTTCGCAAACGCTCTTAAATCTTTAGGTAAATAATCGTACGAATCATTTTGTTCGCAACTGATCAATAGAAGAATACTTACAATTAAAAAAACGATAAACCTCATAACTTAAATATCTTATAAGATTGCTCCGTTTGTTTGATCACCTCTTCTGTTCGTTCTGGATGGGTATCGCTTATGAATAACTGACCGAATTGCTCGTCATTCACCATATTAATAATTTGCGCCACTCGAGAAGCATCTAATTTATCAAAAATATCATCCAGAAGCAAAATAGGCACCGTACCACTTTCTTGCTTTATAAATTCAAATTGTGCCAATTTTAATGCTGTCAAAAAACTTTTTTGCTGGCCTTGACTACCATATTTTTTTACAGGGTGATCATTAAGCAAGAATAACAGGTCATCTTTATGAGTTCCTACGCTCGTGTACTGTAATTGCAAATCCTTTTGACGTGCATTCTTTAAAACCTGTGTAGGATCTTCATTTGTAAAATCAGCTTTGTAGAAAATATCTACTACTTCTTCGGTACGAGAAATTTGCTGATAGTATTTTCTAAATATGGGCGTGAAAGATTGTAGAAACGCCGTTCGAGTCTCATGTATAGAACCTCCTAAGTCTGCCAGTTGCTCATCATAAACGGCAAGTCCATCGCTATCAAAAGTACGATTGATGTAAAAGTACTTCAGCAATGCATTACGTTGTTGCAACAACTTATTGTAAGTAATCAATTTGTTTAAATAAACAGAGTTACTTAAAGAGATCACACCATCTAGAAATTTACGCCTGGTATCGCTTCCTTCGGTAATCAAATCACGGTCTGCTGGAGAAATTATAACTAGTGGAATCAACCCTATGTGATCACTAATTTTATCATAAATCTTACCGTTGCGTTTTAATACACGTTTGACTCCTTTTTTTGCACTTACTACTATTTTTTCCTCCAGGTCATTTTTAATAAAATTACCATTCACAACAAAAAAGTCCTCGTCGTGCTTGATATTTTGCACCGTAATCGGATTAAAATAGCTTTTTGCAAAAGCAAGGTGATAAATGGCGTCCAGCACGTTCGTTTTTCCTACTCCATTGTTGCCTACAAAGCAATTAATCTTCTCATCAAACTCAAATTCGGCAGATGAGAAGCTTTTATAATTGATAAGACTTATGGAATCGAGCTTCATAGAAATGACTGTAACCTATTGTTTAAGTGATGATTGTGTTGATCTCGCTTTCGCGAAAGCGGTACAACCACCAGCATTTTATAACTTTTACAAATTTAACCTAAGAAAAGGCAGAGAATAAAGCTTTAACCTGTTTTTATATATAGATAAAAATTATATTTTTGCGCGTTCAATTAAAGACAATTATGGCAACTTATAACAAAAGAGGATACAAACCGAAAACGAAACCAGAAAAGGAAGACAACGACGAACTTTTTGATGATTCTGAATCTACAACCGCTGAGGTTTTTAGTACCCTTGATGAAGGTGCTAATAAAACAGAGCAATGGCTAGAGAAAAACCAAAAAGCTATCGTGATCGTGGTAGGTATTATCATTGTTGCTGCTTTAGGTGCGTGGTTGTACAACCAGTTTGTAATGGAGCCTAAGCAAATGGAGGCTGTTGCTGAATCTAATGAAGCAAACAAATACTACGACCTTGCTTTAAATTCTACTGGAAAAGAGAAAGATTCTTTATATACTCTTGCTTTAGAAGGTGCTAATGGAAAATATGGATTGATCCAGATTGCTGAAGAATATGCTGGCACTGATGCTGGTAACCTAGCAAACTATCAAGCTGGTATGGCTTACCTTAATATAGGTGGTGACCAACTTCAAAAAGCAATTGAATACCTAGAGAAGTTTGACGGTGGAGATTCTGTTTTAAACGCTATTGCACAAGCTGGGATAGGTGATGCGCTTGTACAAGCTGGACAGCCAGGTGATGCGATCGCTCATTATATGGATGCTGCAAATTCAAATACAAATGAATTTTCTACTCCTAAGTATCTATTAAAAGCAGGACAAGTTGCTCTTACTACTGGAGATACTTCTACAGCTATAACTGCTTTAGAAAGAATTGAAGAAAATTATCCTGATGCTGCAGAATATAAAACTGCTCAAGTTCTTTTAGGACAAGCAAGAGCAGCTTCTAACTAAAACCGTATGGCTACCGCAGGTAAAGATTTATCGCATTACGATAAAGACAGTCTTCCAGACGCTAGTGATATGCGTATAGGAATCGTAGTATCGGAATGGAATGAAGATATTACTGAAAACCTTTTTAAAGGAGCACATCAAACTTTATTGGATTGCGGTGTAGATAAGGAGCGCATCTTCCGTATGGATGTACCTGGATCATTTGAGTTGATTTATGGCTGTAAGAACATGCAATACTCCAGCTATCCTACAAAGAATAGTAAATTACGTAAAGGCCTAGACGCTATTATTGCCATAGGTAATGTGATACGAGGAGAAACAGCTCACTTTGATTTTGTATGTCAAGGAGTTACTAGCGGTATAAAAGATCTTAATCTTAATAAATCTAAAGTTCCTGTCATATTTTGTGTCTTAACTGATGATACTCATGCACAATCTGTCGCTCGTAGTGGTGGCGTTCATGGAAATAAAGGAAGTGAAGCGGCCGTTGCAGCGATTAAAATGGCAGCGATTAAGCAAGGATTTTAGTTAGTAGTTAGTAGTTAGTAGTTAGTAGTTAGTAGTTAGTAGTTAGTAGTTAAAATAAAAAAATCGGCTATCAAAATAATTATTTTGATAGCCGATTTTTTTATGTAGTATATTGAATCCTAGTAAGATAATTTATTGGAATAATGAAGTAACTTGAATTTTAAACTGTAGGCTTAGTAATCACTTCTTTCTCAATCCTATTAATTGGTAAATTCCTAAAGCTAGAAGACCTGCAGCAAGAATCCATTGATAGGTCTCTACTTCTCCTTCTTGATAAAAACGCTCGTATAATTTCCATGCTCCTATTCCTATAAAAGCTATAGAGAGAACCAAGGTATAAGTGCGTTTGTTAGGATTGTCTTCAGGCATCTTTTTGTGTAAATAAAGTATAAACGATAAACAAGCCGTAAACTATAAATGCAACCGAGAGGATAATCTTCCAAGTTTCTATTGCTGCTCCAGCGACAAAACGTTCATACAGTCTATAACCACCAAAACCGATAAATGCCGCCGCCATAATACCACCTAGAATAGGATTTCTTTTTCTTACTGCCATAACAAATTTTAAAAAACAAAGATAATTGAAATATTACAGCTGGCTAAAGTTTTAAGATAGTAACCTTGTGATGAGGTATGGAATATAAGAGACTTAAAATAGGTAAACGAGCAAGAAAATAACTGCTACAATTATCAACGAGCTATAAACAGTGTTTTTCCATAGTCTAGGAATTGTCTCGCTCTTATAAATACCATAAATCCCAACTGGCGGAATTATAAATAGAAGAGAACCTACCATAATAACATCGTTATACCATTTTTTTCCTTCCTTCATGGTTTGTAGTGTAATTAAATATCAACTGCTATAAAGTTACGCATTTTACATTAAGTATGTTAAACGTGAAAATAAGAGCCAAATAAAAAATGCTCCACTAAAAGCGAGGAGCATTTTAAACAATACGATAATTTAGGGGAATCAATTACGCATTAAAATATTTTGAATTCCATATCGCGGTATTGAAGTTTTTACCTGCCGCAAAAGAATAATACAACACCATACTTGCAATTGATTTAAACGTAAAGAAGAAAATCAATAAGAATTCCACACCTGTAGGATTTTTTGCAAATAAACCATTAGGGATTAAATATGCTGCAAGTAAACTAACGATTACCGTTGAGAATATTAAATTTTCAAAACTTTTAAAACTCCACGCCCATATTTTTCTAAAAGGAGTCAAATCATTTCCCCACTTGTGGATTAAATAAAAATAACCGTTTCCTATAGGAGCAAAAAGTAATGGGTCATCTGCATTTTCTAGTTTGAACATTTTAGAAGGAGCTACAATTTTAAAACCACGCATGGTGATATCGTGCTCTTTTTCCATTTCTTTGATTTTCATCAAAGCTTCATAAGGAATCTCATTCTTGAAATATTTGGTGTCTAGAAATCGCAATCTGTATGTAATACAAATATCTTTAATTTGGTCTACATGATAAATGCGGTCTGTCTCTAATAAATCAATATTAAAATGATTGCGAGGAGTAGGCTTCTGTGGGCTCTTCATACGAAGCATGATCTCATCTTCCTTACGATCTTCTTCTTTTAAAATGGCTGCAACTTGATCTAAAATGTCAGTCTCTTTAAATGCTTTAGCCTTAGATTTTTTGAGCTTGTCTTCAATATTGGTGCGATTCCACATAATAAATTCTTGATTTGAACTTGTTAAAAATAAGAAGTTGCCTATAAATATCAAACTCCTTAATCCCTATGTCGTAAGAGAAGCTTTATTATTTCAGAGATGAGCTGTTAATTTTTTCGCTTTCGCGAAAGCGGAAAATAAAATCAATTAATATCTATTAGGATCTAATGAGTTTTTATAATACTCATTCTTTAAATAGTAATAACGCTCTAAGAAAAGTTGAACGTCATTCTTTAAAAAGAATCGAGTAATTCTTGACACCAACCAAAAAAAGCTAGGGATGACCACAATTAAAAAAGGATTACCATTAATAATATGAATGACAGAAAATAAAGAAGTGATCAATAATAAAAATCCCCAAGAATATCTAAATGGTATGAATTTATTATCGTTACTAACGACATAAAAATCATCATTAGAAGTTGTCAAGCATATTTTACAATTGTTTGGATATTTATTTTTAGGCAAGAAATACCCTTCATATAAAGTAACTTCTCCTGTGTAAAAAGAACTGGTTGCCAAAGATTCCATGATGCTACGTGAAGTTGCATCTCGTTTTATCATAGTTTTCTCTTTATATGCTAGATCAAAAAAGCTTAAAATCTTAGATAAAAACATATCTATTATCTACCTCAACACCGCACCAGCTTGATTTTCTAACTGCTGCTGTATTTTATTCATCGTTTTATCAATTTGCTTATCAGTTAGCGTTTTATTTGAGTCTTGTAACGTAAAGTTCAACGCATAGGATTTTTTACCTTTAGGCAACTTACTACCTTCATAAACATCAAATAATTGTACCGATTTTAAAATCTTCTTTTCAGAATTTAAGGCAATTTCTCTCAATTCTTTAAAACTAACAGATTGATCCACTAATAGTGCAAAATCCCTACTTACCTCTGGGAATTTTGGAATTTCTGTAACAGGAACATGCTCTTTAGAAACCATTTTTAATATCTCATCCCAGTAAATGTTAGCAAAATGTACAGTTACCTCTACACCAAAATGCTTAGCAACTTTCTTTTTTACTACTCCGATATCAGCAATTTTTGCACCACTGTTTAATGCAATTCCTTCACTTAGGAAATCAAGTTTTGTAGGCTTTTCGTTTATTTTATGGATTCCTAATCGTTTTAAAACAGCAATAACTGCTCCTTTTAAATAGAAGAAATCAGCTGGATGAGAAGTACTATTCCAGCTAGGTTCACTTGTGTTACCAGCAGTTAATACACTTAAGTGTTTATTTTCTGTAAACTGTCTTTCTTGGTATTGATGATAAGTATTACCAAATTCAAACAATCGCAAATTTTCTTGCTTCCTGTTTAAATTATGAGCAATAGCTTCTAGACCTCCATAAATCAAACTCTGTCGCATTACCGCAAGATCACTGCTTAAAGGATTGAGCATGCGCACTTCGTTTTTTGGAGAAATATGATCCGTAAGCGTGTGATTTTTTTCAGATGTCAGGCTGTTTGCCATCATCTCAACAAATCCCTGACCTACCAGCTGTTGCGCCACAATATTCTGTAATCTATTGTTCTCTAATTTTGAAGACTTAGCTATGGTTGCATTTAATTTAGAAGAGCTTTCTATACGATCATAACCATATACTCTCAGAATTTCTTCAATAACATCAGCTGGTCTTGTTACGTCATTCCTATATGCCGGAATCGTAAGTCCCAAGCCTGATTCTGTAACATTATTGACGTTAATATCTAAACTTCTTAATATGCTCTTGATCTCTTCTTTAGGTATCTCCTGCCCTATTAATGAATTTACTTTAGCAAAAGGAAGAAATACTTGTTGATCTTCAATTTTTTGAGAATATACATCTGTAATATCACTAGAAATATCACCGCCAGCCGTTTCTTGAATAAGTAACGCTGCACGTTTTAAAGCATACTCAGTAATATTAGGATCGATGCCACGCTCAAATCTAAAAGAAGCATCAGTATTAAATCCGTGACGCTTTGCCGTTTTACGCACACTTACTGGGTTAAAATAGGCGCTTTCAAGAAAAATAGACGTCGTTCCATCAGTCACACCACTATTCTCTCCACCGTATACACCAGCAATACACAATGGTTTTTCTGCATCACAAATCATTAAATCATCTTCATGCAATTTATGTTGCTCACCATCTAAAGTGGTAAATGGAGTATCTTTTTCTAAGGTTTTTACAATGATTTTATTTCCAGAAACTTTAGCCAAATCAAAAGCGTGCAAAGGTTGTCCTAATTCGTGCATGACGTAATTTGTAACATCTACCACATTATTCTTAGGTGCAAGCCCTATAGCTTTTAATCTGTTTTTAATCCATTCTGGTGATTCTGCCACTTTAATTCCAGTAAGCGATACACCACAATAACGAGGTGCAAGTTCAGGTTTCTCCACCTCAATATCCACACGAGCAGAACGGCTTTCTACATGAAAACTACTTACCGATGGTGTAATAAATTCTACAGGATCTTCATTTACGGCAAGACCAGCACGTAAATCTCTGGCAACACCCATGTGAGACATCGCGTCAGCTCGATTAGGTGTTAGTCCTATCTCGATAACATGATCTTCCTCGATCTCAACTACATCTTTAAGCGGTATTCCTATTTCTAAGTTAGAGTCCAGCACCATGATTCCATCATGAGAAGTTCCTAGACCTAACTCGTCTTCGGCACAGATCATTCCGTGACTTTCTTCACCACGTATTTTTCCTTTTTTAATCTTCCAGGCTTCTCCTTTATCGTCATATAACGTAGTTCCTATAGTGGCAACAGGCACCTTTTGACCAGCAGCAACGTTAGGCGCACCACAAACTATTTGAACTGTTTCTGTTCCTATGTTTACCTTAGTTAGTTTTAATTTATCAGCATTAGAATGCTGCTCACAGGACTCTACATATCCTACTACAATACCATCTAATCCACCTTTGACACTTTCAAATTTTTCAACGCCTTCCACTTCAAGACCTAAAGATGTCAATAGAGCGGTATGCTCATCTAACTCACCTGAAATATTTATAAATTGCTTGATCCAGTTATAAGAAACTTTCATAAAAACCCTGCTTTTTTGAGGACGGTAAAGATAGTTATATGCACGCTTTCGCGAAAGCGGAACCACCACAAACCTCAATTTAAGTTTACAGTAAATCTTAGAACACATTCCGCCCTGTCGTTCCGCTGCAGAGCGGAATCGGCTAAAAACTTTCTCAGTTTATTTAAAATCTACTACTTTTAAACGTAAAATATAGAAATGAAAAATCTAGTTGTATTGACAGGTGCTGGTGTCAGTGCCGAAAGTGGTATCGCAACCTTTAGAGATGCAGGCGGGCTTTGGGAAGGACATGATATAATGGAAGTTGCTTCTCCAGAAGGTTATGCCGCAAATCCAGCTCTTGTCCTTGATTTTTATAATAAAAGGCGTGCGCAACTTAAGGACGTTGATCCTAATGAAGCGCATTTTTGTATAGCTGGATTAGAACGTAATTTCCATGTGGACGTGATTACACAAAATGTAGACGACCTACATGAGCGTGCAGGTTCTTCAAATGTAATTCACCTACATGGAGAGCTCAAAAAAGCTAGAAGTTCTAAAAACAGCAACGAAATTCTGGAATGGGAAGATGATATCAATTTAGGAGATTTGAGTAAGGATGGATCGCAATTACGCCCGCATATAGTATGGTTCGGTGAAGAGGTTCCCGCTATGGAGCAAGCTATTGAAATAGTATCAAAAGCCGATGTGTTGCTGATAGTAGGAACCTCGATGCAAGTCTATCCAGCAGCAGGATTAAAAGATTTTGCACCTAGTCACGCTCCTATTTATTTTGTTGATCCAGCACCTAGTTTAGAATCTGCTGGGAGATTGAATGTTATAAAAGAGAAAGCCGGTAAAGGAGTTCAAATGGTAGCTGATTTATTAAGTTTTTGAATATGAAATTCACAACCCTATTCTTGTTCAGCTTATTTTTACTTAGCTGTAAAAATGGCTCTAAAAACCTTGAATATCCACAAAATACGATTAGTCAAGAACAAAAAGAAAAGAGTTTGAACCAAGCCATTGAGAAGGAAAAAACTAAAATAATTGATTATACTAAATCGAACTTACCTACTTATTCAGTGCAACTGTTAGGCTCTAAATATGCATTTATAACATCCATAGATTCTAGTTATTGGTATAAAAACAAAGTAAACGGAATGATTTACGATAGATCAACAAGTACCACAATTTCCGATAGCATACTAATACGTCTCAAATCAGTAGATTCAAAAATAATCAAACAAAATTCCGTTTTTCTTAAAAGCGATTATCCTAAAAATAGTGATACCAAGTATAGAGGTAGAATTCATGAATATATTTTCAAAAACGATTCTATAGCGAGTCAAAGCTTCAACAAATTGTATGGATTAAAACAGCAGTATCCTATGCAATGGCACTTAAGCGTAGAATGGAAGTCTCCTTCTGTTCTGGTATTGAAAAATAATAAAGTATATCATATAATTACAGGTGGTGATTATATGATGGGTATGGAAAAAGAAGTTCAAAGGCTTATCTTTGATAACTAAACAAAATTCCTTAAATTCAACGATACATATTGATTATGAAATATTTAGCAGTAACCATTTTTAGTTTTTTATGTGTTTTATTTACAGGATGCGATACGCACACTAAAGATTATTCAGACCTAGAATCGATTTCTTTCTACAATCATGAAGGGAATGAAATTACGATGGAAGAATTAAAAAAAGACTGGAACGAAACTATCACTAGAGCAAGCACCAAAGATGCTTCCTATGAGCAAGAAATAAAAGAGCTTAAAATTGAAACCATACGAGACAATTCTTCTAACGAAGATTATTTGATTCTTGTAGCATCTACTTCTAATTCAAATGCCTTTTCTGGTAAAGTCATCTCTTCCTTCAAAGATGGCTTTCAACTGCCTAAAGAAACTGTTACCTGCATTAATTGTGGCTCTGAATTTAAAGGAGAGCTTGTTGACGGCACATGGATTTGTGCTGATAATGGTGACAAAATCGATGGCTGTGTGAGAGCTAGTACAACAAGCAACTAGACAAAATTATAGCCTTAGAAATAGCTGGCACATGACACCGCAAGATTTAAAAGAAGAACTCCTACAGCTCAAAGCCTATAAAAAAGACCGTGTACGACTAGGTAAAGTAGCGGTTCACGAGAATTTACTGTCTGAGCTAATTGACCTCTGTCATCCCGAGAGTGCAGTTTCTCATCAAGCTTGCTGGTGTCTAGAACAGTCTTTTTTACTTCATGAAGAGTATTGTTATCCTCATATGGATGCTATTTGTGAATTATATGTACAGCCTTTAAATTCCTCTGGCATGCGCTCCTTAGGAAAAATTAGTAGTATTTGTTCTAAAAATTTCTACAGTAAAAAACCGCATCCTATTCAAGAAATTCTATCTTTCTCGATGCGAGAAAAAATGGTAGAAGGCTGTTTTCAAGAGTTGATTGCTACTAATAAAACGGCAAACATGGCTTTTTCAGTTTACAGTTTGTTTGAATTTGGTAAAGAATTTGACTGGATCTACCCTGAATTAATTCCCATTTTGCAACAAAAACTTCAAGAAGATTATGGCAACGGATTTAAATCTAGTGCACGGAAGATCTTAGCAAAATTAGAATCCTAATTAAAAGGATTTGAACTTTTAAAACCGTATTTTTACACGCTTTAAAGTTAGAACTTATGCCTACTGCTTTACAAGCTATTTCTCCCATCGACGGACGTTATCGTTCTAAAGTCGAATCCCTTGCTAATTATTTTTCTGAGTCTGCGTTGATACGTTATCGCGTTCTTGTAGAAGTGGAATATTTTATCGCTTTAAGCGAAAGCGGAATCAAGCAACTACAACCTTTAACTGAAGAAACTCAGGAACAATTAAAAGATTTGTACCGCAAGTTTACTGATAAAGATGCGCAAGCGATTAAGGACATAGAAAAAGTTACTAATCACGATGTAAAAGCGGTAGAATATTTCCTAAAAGAACAATTTGATAAGTTAGGATTAGCGGCTCATAAAGAGTTTATACATTTTGGACTGACTTCCCAAGACATCAACAATACAGCTATTCCACTTTCTATAAAAGATGCGATAGAAAATGTGTACCTGCCAGAATTAGAAGCTGTACGAGATGAATTGCACAGACTTTCTAAAGAATGGAAAGACATACCTCTTCTAGCTCGTACGCACGGTCAGCCGGCTTCTCCTACTCGTTTAGGAAAAGAGTTTTATGTTTTTGTTGTTCGTATAGAAGAGCAAATGAATATGCTCGAACAAGTGCAGCACGCAGCAAAATTTGGTGGTGCCACAGGAAATTACAATGCACATCACGTGGCATTTCCAGAGGTCAACTGGCAGAAATTTGGTGAAGACTTTGTAGAAAATCGTTTAGGATTAAAGCATAGTTTTCCAACTACTCAAATTGAGCATTATGATCACATGGCTTCTCTTTTTGATAATTTAAAAAGAATCAATACCATACTAGTCGATTTAGACAGAGATATATGGACCTATATTTCAATGGACTATTTCAAGCAAAAAATAAAGGCAGGCGAGATAGGTTCTAGTGCAATGCCGCATAAAGTAAATCCTATTGATTTTGAAAATTCTGAAGGAAATTTAGGAATCGCAAATGCGTTGTTTGAGCATCTGGCTGCAAAGCTCCCTATTTCAAGACTTCAACGAGATCTTACCGACTCCACAGTTTTAAGAAATGTAGGTGTTCCTCTGGCTCATACAGTTATTGCTTTTAAAGCAACGTTAAAAGGCTTAGGTAAATTATTACTGAATAAGTCTAAAATAGCACAAGACCTAGAGAATAATTGGGCCGTAGTTGCAGAAGCAATTCAAACCATCTTGCGTCGTGAAGCCTACCCAAATCCATACGAAGCCTTAAAAGAACTCACTCGTACTAATGAAAAGATAACTGGCGAGAGCATCGCAACCTTCATTGAAACACTAGATGTGAGCGAAGATATCAAGAAAGAAATGCGAGTTATTACACCTAGCACGTTTACAGGGATTTAAGCCACTGATCCTTATTTAATTTAGAACAAGCTCTTAATTATAGTAATTAGGAGCTTTTTTAGTTCTCGCTTTCGCGAAAGCGGAACAATAAAACAGTTTCTTTTTAAAATAATAAATTTAACTTTTTTAGTAAAAAGGCGTTTTATTTTAGATAATTTTTGTTAAATAACAGTAGTAAGTGCTAATTATACATCAATTGATTAAATATTAAGTAAGCTACTCCTAAAAGCTTTTAAATTTGTGGTTATAAAATTAACAGATATGAGCATTTTAACGATTATACTAAACATTTTTATTCCGCCATTAGGTGTGGCTCTTGCAAAAGGTATAGGTAAAGATTTTGTGATCAATTTGATTTTGACATTGATCTTTTTTATCCCAGGAGTGATCCACGCATTTTATGTGACGGCAAAGTAAAAACCAATAAATTAAATTAACACTAAAAAGACTGAATTATGAAGATGAGATTATTATCAATAGTAGCACTTGTAGCTTTATTAGCAAGTTGTGATATTAAAAAAACAGAAAAAGGAGAAATGCCAGAAGTGGATGTAGATGTAACTACTGAAGCTGGTGAATTACCAGAATATGATGTAGACTGGATGGATGTAGACGTAAAGACTACGACCAGAATGGTAGAGGTTCCAAAATTAGTGGTAGTCATGGAAGAAGAAGAGGTAGAAGTACCAGTTCTTGACATCGATATGCCAGGAGAGAAGTCTGAAAGAACTTTAATGGTAGAAACTGAGATCAGCGGAACAGACGCCGATTTAGAAATTCAAGAGGTGCGAGCAACAAAAAATAAATTATATGTTATTGCAACTTTGGAGAAAGAAGATACTGATCTAGACGGGAAAACCATCCGTAAACAAGACCAAATCGATATTAATGCTCCTGCATTAGATGTAGAATATATTGTTGTGGGAGAACGTCCTGACAGAGTTTTTAACAACAATAATAAGTACGTAGCCAGCATGAATGACCTAAGCGCTACAGTAAAAGAAGCGCGAGTGATTTATTCTGACTAAAAATGTCAATTAAATAGCTTTGAAAAAGTAAGACCGATGAATTTCTTCATCGGTCTTTTTTATGTGTTCATACTTGAAATTAATGTATGTGTTTGATAGTTAACGTTCCTAAAGCTGAAGTTATTTTAGAAATATACAATTGGTTTTCTGGAAGTAAACTCATGTCTATTTGATTTTCCACGTATCTTCTATTAATATCTTGAACTAATTGCCCTTGTAGGTTATAGGTTTTTACCGAGTAGTAATCTGCAGTATTAAAGAAAAGTTTATCGCTTACCGCTGTTACCTTAAACTCTTCTTTTTCAAAAGTATTATTACTAAGAGTTGCAGGTTGCCATCCATAATCAGAGCCTTTCAAATCGGCACTTTGTCTACTTAAATCTGTTGTAATGATTATAAAGTACCAGTCATTTACGGTAATTCCTTGTGGTAAATTTACCATATTGAGATTAGGTTCTTCTTGATACATTCTACCAGCTACATCAATCTGAGCGACATAAGCGTTTGCCGTTGCGTCAAAATTAAAAGGTATAAAAGTACTGGTATCATTAAAATCATCATGATAGTCCCATGTGGTTGGGTCTGCATCAGTATCAAAACCAGTATAAAGCAGCAGATTAGGGTTACTCATAGGGTCAAAAATGGTGTAATCATTATTAGAGCCGTAGGTTATAGTCACTAAGCCCGAATTGATATCTACCGGATTAGGAGTTATAACAATTTGCGCTTGAGTATACATGGCAGAAACAATCAAGAAAATAAGTAAAATTCGTTTCATCATCAGAGTATTTTAGAGTAGAGTAAATATAGAGTCTAATTAATTGTTAGAAAAGTTAAGAAAAAAGATTGACGATTTTGATTTAGGAAAATACCTTAATAATTTAATGGTTAAAACACTTTCTGAAAATAAATTTATCAAGACTGTGTCAAATAAAAGTACATATATTTAACGCTTAATGCGCTTTTTAATAGATGAAACTATGTCATACGTCGATATATGTTTGCTTTAAGATAGATTTAATATTAATAAAGGTGAACAAAGTATATGTTTGTAGGAAAAAGCAATGAAAAAGTTAACCATATTTTTGAATATTCTCGCGCCGCCTATAAGTGTTTTCCGTAAAAGAGGATTTGATAATGACCTTGCAATAAATATATTATTTACTATGATGTTATTTATTCCAGGAATAATACATGCTTTTTATATCACTTCTCAGAAAAACGGAATTTTATAAAATTGTCTTCCAACTATTTAATCATTCTACATAATTTATTAGAAACAATAGGCTGAATTTTAAGTTTGATTATCTTTCCATAAATTTTAAGGTAATCAAACTATATTTTTATGGTAAAAGGTAAATCGGCTGGATACGAAGTAGGAGATCTTATCTACGACGCAAGTATCTATGATGCTATGAATTCAAGTCTTGATGATTTAGAATTTTATAGGAAGTGGATGCCAAAAAAAGAGAACTCTCATATTTTAGAGTTGTGCTGTGGTACAGGCAGGCTCACCATTCCACTGGCAGAAGATGGTTATCATATAACCGGCGTAGATTTTACTTCTACTATGCTCGCCGAAGGTTCTAATAAGGCAAAACAAAAAGATTTAAAAATCAAATTTATAAATGCAGATGTACGCTCATTGAGTCTACAAGAAAAATTTGATCTTATATTTATTCCTTTCAATTCTATTCATCATTTGTATAAAAATGAAGATTTGATATCAACTTTTCAAGTAGTACAGAAACATCTCAAAAAAGGAGGCTTGTTTTTACTAGATTGTTACAATCCAAATTTAAACTACATCGTTGAGGCTCAAAAAGATCAATCAGTACTGACGCAATATCAGACTGATGACGGCAGGACCATACGCATTGAACAGAACATGAATTATGAAAGCGCTTCTCAAATTAATCGTATCCAGTGGCATTATTTTATCGATGGACAATTTGATTCTATTCAGAATCTAGACATGAGAATGTATTTTCCTCAGGAGCTAGATTATTATTTAGAACAAAACGGTTTTGCAATAGACCAAAAGTTTGGTGACTTCAAAGAAAGTAATTTTAACAATGAATCTGAAAAACAGATTTACGTTTGCCGTAAGAAAATTTAAATGCTTTTAAAGCTATAGCAAGATCAATCGATCTTCTCATAACGTACATCCAGCTCAATATCAGGCGTATGTTCACGTAAAAAAGCAATAAGATTCAGTATATCTCCATCAGTCATTTTGTATCCACCCAAACGGTCTCTACGACCATCTTTTGCTATTGCAGAAATCTTATTATAGCTGATTTTTATCTTTTGAAATTCTTTTATAGGAGCTGCATAAGTAGCCGTGGATTCTTGAAAATAAAGTCGATCATTCTTTATGATTACAACTCTTTTTTCAAAGGAATCATCTACATATAAATACAAGAATATTGATATTAAAAGCGCAATAATTAAATAGACTAAAAAATTCTTGAAACTCCAAGAAGGAATGGAATTATTCAAATCATCATTAAAAATGCTGTAAATACCTACAATAACAATAAAGTAATTAAAAATATTGAACTGTTTTTTATTTCCAGGCAAATCTATATTTATGCTCTCAGTGTTATTCCATTTGATAAAAATGTGATATATAAAATAAGCAATAATCACTATTGAAAAGCACACCTCTTTGTGTTCTTTAAAAAAATCTAGATTGCGCACCACGATGTATAAGATGACCAAAGTTATAGTGAATAGCATTAGTTTAATGCTCTTATAATCAGACTTCAAAAATTGATTAGAATTCCACATTAGTTTTCTTGCTTATTATCCTTGAAAATTTCTAGCCTAGTTTCATAGATAGACACTGAAATTTCAGGCATGTGTTCATTTAAAAATCCTTTTATCTGTAATTGTTCTTTCTCGTCTAGTTCAAAATCGTTGAGCATTTCTATCTTTCCTTCCATCGGGAAAAACGAAAGATGAGTTCCAGCAATTTTTATTTGTTTGAGTTCTTTCAATAGAACATATTTTTCTGCTTTATCATAAGAAATTCTCAACCTGTCTGATTCAATTTTAAATATTTTGGTATCTGTAGTTACTTTATAATAAGCATTTATAAATAGGTAAAGGCACCATTTTGCAGCAATTAAGTAAAAGAATATATGTAGCGTTTCAAATTCATAACTTTCATGCGATATAATAAAAACGGCTAGACCTATAATTATAAAGGCTCCTATAAAAGATAAAATCCTAATGTAAGGCAACTTTTCCTCAGTAAACGATAGATCTTCATAGGTACCGCTTTCAATAGAATCCATTTCAATTTCATCATCAAACAAAATATATTTTCTGAAAAGAATCCATAAAATTATCGAACTGAAATAAATTCCAAAGCCTAACTCTACATAATGACTTTCAACTATCTCAAAACCGTAAATAAATGCTGGTATTATCAAGGCTAAAACATAAAAAACATTTACTGCATAATCCAAATAACTCCTTCCTGAAATACTCTTTATCAAACCTTCCTTGATCTCAAGAAAAGAAAGAATCTTTTGTTTTAAAGATTTATCATTAACCTTACTCATACTACACCTTCTTTGCCTCTTCCCAAAACACATCCATTTCTGACAGTGTCATATCGCGCAGCTCCTTCCCTATTTCTTTAGCTTTAGATTCCAGATATTGAAAACGCTTGATAAATTTTTTATTTGTTCTTTCCAGTGCATCTTCTGGATTCACGCCTAGATGCTTGCCGTAATTGACAAGAGAGAAAAGTACATCACCAAATTCGGCCTCGATCTTGTCCTTGTCTCCAGAGTCCACTTCTACTTGCAATTCTGCCAGCTCTTCTTCTAGCTTTTCTTTTACTTGCTCTGGCTTTTCCCAGTCAAAACCTACGCCTGCCACTTTATCTTGAATTCGCGAACTTTTCACCAGCGCTGGTAAGGATTTAGGAACTCCTTCTAGCACGCTTTTTTTCCCTTCTTTAAGTTTCAGCGCCTCCCAGTTAGCTTTTACCTCTTCTTCATCTTTTACTTTTACGTCACCATAAATATGGGGATGACGCGAGATCAATTTATCACAAATACCATTGGCAACACTTGCAATATCAAAATCACCAGTCTCAGATCCTATTTTTGCATAGAAAACAATATGCAACAATAAATCGCCCAGTTCCTTAGGAATTTCTTCCATGTCCTTGTCTAGAATTGCATCGCCTAATTCGTAGGTTTCTTCTATAGTGAGATGACGCAAAGATTCCAGCGTTTGCTTGCGGTCCCACGGGCATTGCTCTCGCAATTCATCCATAATGGTTAATAATCGATCTATTGCGGCAAGCTGTTCTTTTCTGTTGTTCATTTATTCGTTTTTCTTTGAATTTAGATAATGATTATTAAAATTATTAACAGTTATTAAACTAGCTATTCATAAAAACAGGCATTAAATTAATTCTAATTACTCTTTCATTTTTTGCTTGATCAAAAAACGAAACAAAAAAATCAAGGCTTAAGAACCTAACACTAAAAATTTTGCTCGCTACGGCGCAAAAAGAAGGTTTATCAACATTAAAAAATGATTTGATTGTTATCAATATCCTACAAATTATACATTCTTAGATAGTAAGATTTTTGCTTAACCCTACGCTTCCCTTCATTTTTCACGTGTTATTTTCTTAGGCCACTTAAACCAATGTAACTTCCTTTTTATCAATA
This sequence comes from Nonlabens dokdonensis DSW-6, assembly GCF_000332115.1. Taxonomy (NCBI): domain Bacteria; kingdom Pseudomonadati; phylum Bacteroidota; class Flavobacteriia; order Flavobacteriales; family Flavobacteriaceae; genus Nonlabens; species Nonlabens dokdonensis. The sequence continues at coordinate 2,639,899 of NC_020156.1, read as the reverse complement.
ACATTCTGGTAAAAACTAGCTGACAATAAATAAACTGTATTCATCCAGAATTGTTTTGTGATTTTTGAGTTTTATATTCGTGTTGCTATTTATGATCTCGCTTTCGCCTTGAGCTTCCTCAAGATAAACTTCTATTTTAGAATATAAATAGAAAGCAGAACACCAAAACAATAATACTGGCATAAAATTAGTTAGTTCAAGAACAAAAATCTCTATATGCGCATTCTATTTATAATTACTTTTTCACTTTTACTTTCTAGCACTATTACGGCTCAAGAATATGTGACCGATGCCACGATGGAAGAAACCGTAATGGTTCAAGATGACCAGATTAAAGTACTTTACTTCACAGCTCCATGGTGTGGACCATGTCGTGCCATGGCTCCTACTATCGAGTCCATTGCAAATGATGAAACTCTAGACGTCACTATCTATAAAATGAATACTGATGATAATTTGAGTGATGATATTTTACAAGTCAACTCTATACCTACTTACTTTTTCATTAAAAATGGTCGCAAACTAGGACAAAGCGGTAGCACCATGCGCCGTGCCGAAATGGTAAAACTTATAGAGCGTCACGATAAAATGACCGTATCTGGTGATCTACTCGCTTACAAAGGCAAACCTTCTAAATATGAAATAGCAGAAGGTGCTCATGAAAAACTCACAAAAAAGAATTTAGAAACTTTGTGGTATGGCAGTCATCAATTGAATGAGCTAGCTTGGAAAATTTACCAAAACCTTGAAGATCAAACGGACCTCAAATGTGCTCTTGTTCTCATTAATAGGTCGATAGAATTAGAAACTTATGTGTCTAATCTAGAAACTAAAGCACATTTGCTACATAAATTAGGTGATTTAAAGCAAGCATTAAAAACTGCCAAAAAAGCTAAAAAACTAGCTTCTCAAGAAGGTGAATCTACGGCAATTATCGAGCAACTTATGGAACAAATTAAAGCCGATTCATAAATTAAACAGCATCTTTGTAGTTATTAAATTTGAGCTTTGTTTCATCTAGTATTTGCCTATTTCTCGCACCTCATCAAGTCTTTTCACTTGCATGGGATTCATTCACCATTTATTTTTCAGCTGGAGAAGAAATGTTTACGAGATGACTCTGTAAAGGAAAGTTATGAGTTGTTATCTCGCTTTCGCGAAAGCGTAGCCGCATCAAACGTCATTCTTAAAATTGAAGACCATGGTGCTGGCAGCAAAGTTTTTAAAACTAATGAGCGAAAGGTTAACGAAATCCTAAGACACAATTGCAGTACCGAAAAGGACACGCGTCTATTGTACAGATTGTGCGCCTATTTTGAGGTAAATCATGTGCTAGAATTAGGAACATCGCTAGGCGTTGCTACACATGCGATGGCTGTTTCACGACCACAAGCTCAAATCACTAGTGTGGAAGGAAGTCCTGAAGTTTATGAGTTTGCTAGGCGACAACTACAAGAGAATAGCATTCAAAATGTAGCACTCATTTGTTCCACTTTTAAAGATTTTCTATCTCAGCATAAAGAAGAAAAAGATTATGATCTTATTTATATAGATGGTCACCATGATGGAGATGCGACTATTACTTATTTTGAAAGTATTCTAGCTCACGTGCACAATGACTCTGTGGTGGTTTTTGACGACATCTACTGGTCTACAGATATGACACGTGTGTGGAATGAGATTTGTAAACATTCTAAAGTCACGGCTAGTGTAGATTGTTTTGATTTTGGACTGGTTTTTTTCAGAAAAGAGCAATCTCAAGAACGTTTTTACGTAAAGCTGTAAGAACTCGAACTCGAAATTGAAGTTGAAGTTGTTTTAAATTTAAGTTTAAGTTTAAGTTTAAGTTTAAGTTTAAGTTTAGATTACAAAATCTTTTCCCAAACTTAAAACGATAGGTTTTCTTGTTGAATTTGAAAGCGACATTGAAATTGAAGTTATTTTGATTTTATTTTTACTTTTACTTTTATCCAAAATCTGTAACTAAAAAAGCTTTGAGGCGTCATACTCGTAAATCTAAAATTCTTAATTTAGTTCCATGAGTGAAAATGTCATCGAAGTACGCAATATTATACGTGATTTTAAACTAGGTTCTGAAACCGTTCATGTTTTGAAAGGAATAGACCTGGACATAAAAAAAGGTGATTATATTGCTTTTATGGGACCTTCTGGTTCTGGAAAATCTACTTTGATGAATCTTTTAGGATGTCTGGACACGCCTACTGCAGGAAGTTATAAACTCAATGGAACTGATGTTTCTAGCTTGAGTGATGATCAACTCGCCGAAATTAGAAACACAGAGATAGGTTTTGTTTTCCAGACATTCAATCTTTTACCGAGAACTACAGCGCTAGATAATGTGGCATTACCTATGATTTATGCAGGTAAATCAAAGAAAGATCGCAAGGCTCGTGCTGAAGAAGTCTTAACAAGCGTAGGACTTGCTGATAGAATGGATCACCAGCCCAACCAACTTTCTGGTGGACAACGACAGCGTGTTGCCGTAGGAAGAGCATTAGTCAACAATCCATCCATCATACTTGCCGATGAACCTACGGGAAATTTAGACTCTAAAACTGGAGTAGAAATCATGGCACTTTTTGATAAAATCCATGCCGACGGTAATACAGTCATATTAGTAACTCACGAAGAAGAAATAGCAGAACATGCGCATCGCGTGATAAGATTGCGTGATGGAATAATTGAAACAGACACAAGAAATAGACCATGGAAACCTTAAGTGACTACAAAGACTGGATTTATATAGGCGGCGTATTGCTCGCATTTGTCGTATTTCTGTTTTGGAATAGAAGTAAACAAGGAAGTATTAAAGATCGTAAAAGACGTAATTTTAAACAGCGCATTCAGGAAAAACGTGAGGAAAGGAAGTAGTATTTGAGTTTGTGAGTTTGTGAGTTTTACTCTTGTGCAAGCCCCATTGTCCTGCCGGACATTTCCCCAAAGGGGAAAACCTTAGAAACTCACTTCGAGCTCAGTACAGGTCTTACATTTCCCCAAAGGGGAAAACCTAAATAACTCCACTTCGGCAAGCTAAGTACTGGTCTTACATTTCCCCAAGGGGAAAACCTTAGAAACTCACTTCGTTAGTTTTCATTTTAATAGTGATAAGGATGTAATTAGCTCTTCCATATTTATTAAAAATATCTTTCCAAATATTTTGGAATGAGAAAAGGTTCTAAGAGATCCCTAATAATTTCTCAAGAAAATTTCTGGGATTTTAGATCAAAATCGCTCTTTGTGATACAGTTTACCGTTTCTTAAGTAGGCTTTCCACTTACCATCTTTTTCTCCTTCATCAAAGCGACCTGAGATCTTAAGCTGGCCATCAAAATAATATTCCTTATAACGACCATCTGGAATGCCATCTTTTAAATACACCTTCATTTTGATCTTTCCATTAGTATACTTTTGCTCATAAAAATTGGCTGTAAAATCATCTGGGAAAATAGGCGGTATATCAAAAACAGTTTCCTTACTTATTTCTTCTTTTCTTATAGTTACAAAATCAAGTGGTAGGTCTTTTGTTCGTTCCTCTTGCTGCAAGGCTTCATGATCGTAATCTTTATCATAGTGAATCATTGCCTTAGATTCAAAAACAGATTCTTGTGCTGTTAATTCCAATCCAATTTGGGTAAATTGTGAGAAAAAGGTTTTATTTAACTCTAACTCTTCCCTGGAAGATGAAGTCAAATATTTTGCAGATGCGTCTATCAATTTATTAGTGTCTACGTATAAAAACACATTGCTTTCTGAGCTAAATTCATCTTTGAAATAGTTGTAATATTCATCCTCAACAAGGGTTTTTTCGGTTTCTTGAGCGTCTATAAATAACTTTAACGTCTTAGGCGAATTACTAAATACTACAAAATCATCGATGACCGTATAGTAAGGTTTTTCTATAGCGTCAAACAAAGAGCCGGCGATCAATTTAAAAAAGCCTTTTAAATCTAAGTAATTGATTTTGTAACCTCTGTAGTCTACTTCTTTAAATTTTACTGGCGTGTTCTCAGCAATTTGTTGCTCGACAAACTTTAGCCGCTCGATGGCATCGTCTGCATTTTTGGCTTTTAAGATTACGGCAATTCCTTCTTTTTCAGATATGTTTTTTGAGTCCGCTTTCGCGAAAGCGAGTTCATCATCCATCCAAGAATAAAAGTCACGCTCTAGATCGATTTCAACCAGATCTTCTATTTTTTTTCTCCCTTGTTTGTATTCATTAAATAAACTAGGATTTTGACTTTCTAGTAAGTCATAAAAATTACCATGCAGTTCTGAAAACTCATCAAATCCAAAACTTAAAAACAAAACTGTTTCCTGCGGCAAAATCTCACTAACCGTTACCTTACTGGTTCCTGAATCATTAAGAGCAGTGATTAAACTTTGGGCCGTTTGATCACCATTAGAATAACCATTTGCATTTAACAATCGGTCAGAATCTACATCTATATGAAAACCAGAGAAGTTAAAATGCTCCTCAAACAGCTCAACGATAGCGCTATTTTCATTAGAAAATGCTTTATAATAATCAGTTAGGTATTTGTGATTGAGATAAAACCTAAATAGATCTTGCTGTTTTACCTCTCGCTGGATTTCCAAGAACTGTAAATCACGGCCTATTACTGGAGACAGAAATTCATCAATGCTTTTTTCAACCAGAGTATGCGTGTAGCTGGCAACCATTTGGTTTTCTATAAAAGCAAGAGATAGAATTTCGTAGGTGCTTTTATCTGTAATCTCCGTTATCTCTACCTCATTGTAAATGCGTTTAGTAACATCAAAATTCTTGTTTACCAGTTGGTTGATATTGCTTTTAATAAATTCAAATCTAGAGAGTTTTTCCATGTCTACGACATACAAAAAAGCGTAGTCATCTCTTTTAATCATATGAGCGCTCATAAAGACATCTCTATTACCGATGATTTCAAAAAGATCTGTTTTGGACTGAAAAATGGTGTCTAGCGCATTGAGTTTGCACTCATTTTATGGATGGTCTCATTAGTTTGTAGATGATCCCATATTTCGCTTTCGGCCAGCGTATTCATATTGCGCAAAGGATCGTCCATCTCAATAAAAAAGACCGCATCTTGGGGAATTAAATATGTGGCATTAATTCTATCTTCTTGAAGAGTGAAAAAGGCAATGACTTTATAAATCAATACAACCATCACAATCAATAAAGCAAAATAGAGGTACTTTTTTCTAATCATTTAAAATCGCATTTAATTGTGCTAAAGCTGTCCTATTTGCAGCCATATTTCCGTGTCCTTGGTTCTCTAATTTAGTAAACGGTAAATTAAATTCCTCACTTAACATTACCGATGATTCTACTGGAATCACTTTATCCTTATCACCATGAAATAAATAAACAGGAGCATTGACTTTTTTCAAATATTCATTTGTTGCAAGCTCATATCTTAAGATAAACGTAGGTATGATAGGGTAATTGCGTTGCATCATGTCTGTCATGCTGTAGTATGGTGCATGTAGAATGAGCTGCGCCGGATTATTTTGAGAAGCTAGATAAGAAGCAACTCCGGTTCCTATGGAATAGCCTATTATGACAATTTCATCTTCAGAATAGCTGTTTTTTAAATCATCATAAATGAATTGCATGTCTTCAAACCATTCTTCTTGTTGGGTTATTTCATCACTACTTTTACCATAACCTGCATAATCGACCATAAATACATCATAGCCTAAAGGTAAAAAATGCTCGGACACATTTCCCACAGATTTTAAACTACCGCCGTTACCATGAAGATAAAGAATAACGCCTTTCGCATTCTCCTGTGGAAACAATAATGTATTAATGGAGTGACCAGTACTAGTTACAATATCTCTTTCTACAAATTTATGTTTGAACTCAAATTGAAAGTCTTTTTCTAACTTTTCTGGAAAGAATAATAAACTTTCCTGATAAAAATACAGCAAGCCGCAAATTACCAGGTAACCTCCGATTGCGATTATAAGTATGGTTTTGAGGAGTTTTTTGAGGAGCATATTTTAATTAAAAGGTTGGGTAAGTTTATGATGAAAAGAATAAAGTACCAATCCCACTTTAGACTTCACTCCTATTTTTTGAAATAGTTGTGCTCTACAAGCGTCTACCGATTTTATAGAAAGGTTCATCTGATCTGCAATTTGTTGATACGTGTATTCATTTTCATGACAAACGAGTTCTAATAACTGCAACTCGCGATCTGTAAGATCGTATTGTTGTTTATCATTTAATTCTTTGAGAGAATTTTTGTTGCGTAACAGTTTTAAAATCTCATCAAAATTATCATAACCGGTACGTACTACATTTTTTATGGAAGAATCCAATTGTTGAGCGGTACAAGTTTTATTTAAAAAACCTCTTGCACCGTTATCATAAGCATTAACTTTTAAAGGATCATCAAGGTGCTGAGTGAGTAATAAAAATTTAGCATCTGGCGCTATTTTTTTCACTTCTTTTAATACTTCAATACCATTCATCATGGGCATAGAATAATCCAATAGATATAGATCAGGAAGTTTAGATTTTTCTGGCATATTATTTAAAAAAGCAACTCCATTTGCATGTTCTTCTATTACTTCAAAATCACCCATATTATGCAACAATTCTTTGATTCCTTTGCGTACAATATCATGGTCATCAATAATTCCTAAACTGATCTTCTTTCCCATGAGTGAAATTTACCTTTTATTTCTTAGAAATTTGGATAGTCGATCCTTCATTAATGACCGACGAAATATCACAATTATAATCAATCAATTCACAACGTAATTGAAGATTGTGTAATCCATTAGAATTCATTTCTTGAGAGCTATTAAAACCTTGGCCATTATCTAAGTATTTGAAAATAGGTCGATCAGGCTGGATCACATTGATAGTAAAAGTAGTTGCTCTAGAGTGTTTGAGCATATTATTGATTACTTCTTGAAAAATACGATAATGAATGATTTTTTCTTCCAGAGTAAAAGAAAAAGCTTTCTTTTCTATGATTTCTAGATGACAAGTTACTACTCCTAGTTTATTAATTCTAAGCAATTCTTTTTCAAAAACGCTGAATAGACTGGAATTCACCAAAGAGTTAGACGTCACGGAATGGCTCAAATCTCTTAAATTAATAGCAAGATCATTAACTGTTTTAGATATAGGCGCAATAGTTGAATTCATTTCTGGTTGCTTCAGTTTTAATTGCTCTAATTGTAAATTCAAGTACGTAAGTCGTTGTCCAGCGTCGTCATGAAGGTCTAGTGCTATGTTATTTAATGTTTCTTCCTGAGTTTCTAGTACCGCGCGACTTACCGCTTTTTGTTGCTCGAGTTGTTTTTCAAAAAGGAGCTGGTTGTACTTTTTGATTTTGGCAACATAAACTTTTATAAGGATCGCACAAAAAAGTATCGCCATACAGACGAAGAGGAAAGTGATGATAATTCCTATGGCTATGTTAGTCATGGGTTAGTTGTTATTTTTCTTCGTTTCTGGATTTTATGATGTAGAGGATGAGAAGGGAATAAAAAATGAAGTTTGATATGAACTGAATATAATAGTAAAGTGATTTTCCCAACATAGGTGTTGACCTAAGACCACTATCTCCAAAAGCAAATAATATACTTATACCAAAGAATAATATTATCGGAGCTGATACTAATATAAATCGATTTGAGTTAAAATAATTGAGAACTTCATCTTTAATTAATTTAAAATGTCCCCATATAAAAAAACCTAAATACAAGAATGAACCTAATAAAAGAGTGTTTTCATTTAAATCCATTTGTTCATAAAATGAAATATTAAGTAAGCCAAAAGTTAAAAATGAAATAGCAAGAATCTTTGCTTTCTTGCGGCTCTTCAGAATATACCCCAATAATAATAACCACAGTAAAGGCTGAAAGATAAAATTCAAATTATAAACAGAAACGAATGAAAATTTCTGAGTAACGGTAGCTATAAAAGCTAATATTTCAGATAAAAAATTTAATGCTATAATCCCATATAAGTATAAATATAGCTTGCCCCTACGCAAAAAGATAGTAGCCACTATAAATGTGGCTACTACAAGGATTGTTGTAAAGGTGATTTTCTGAATCATTATTGCACTACAGTATTACCATTACCTATAAGCAATAAGTTTCCATTAGGCGGATCATACGAGAAATTATAAATCAATCCTAACCTCTCATCTTGCTTTTCGGTATTAATAACCTTAAATGAAAGTGAATGATTAGGCAACACTTTAAACTCTAAACTACACTGTGATCCAAAATAATTTTTAATGGCGAACAAAAATGGAATGGAATAATAGCAGATATTGTCATCTAGAAGTTCGTGAACATTAAATTTTTCTTTACCAGTGAACTCCACTGGATCGAATTTAATTGTATTGCCATTAAAATCAAATTTCACCCAAGTACCGTAAGAAAAAGGACGTGAATCTACCAACTCAGAGATAGATATTTCTTTCAAAACTGTTTCAACTTCATAATAATTATGTTCATGTGTAATAAGGGAGTGACCTTTACGAGTATTTCGCAAATGCATATTGTGCAAATTACATTCATTTAAAAATTGAATTTGTTGTTGATCCGATAGGTGTCCTATATCTGTTTTCAAAGATTCACTGCCAGTATCAGAAGTTACCTCGACAGAATTGACTGTGATACCATCCAATACAACAGGTTCAGTATGATAAACATGTGGCATTTCAAAAAAGTTTTAAAGTTAGACCCTAAAACTAAAACATCTTATTTACAATCCTTTAGGGTTTTTCCTATTTTTTGATAGGGTTTTCCTTTTTTGTTTTAGGATAAGTCCTTGAAATAGGTTCGTGATGTGGTTTTAAGTTTGTGGTGTTCAATTGTTTAAAACTTATTGCTATGAAAACTAAAATTATTCTATTTCTTTTATTATTTAATGGATTGCTAATAAGTGCACAAGAAATTAAAGCAGGTAACAATTTCTATTTCACAAGAAACTTGGATAAACAATTAATACCTAAAAAAGTTAAAATCCTTAATGGAACTATGCCATCTAATTTTGAAATAATCAAAAAATCAAGAATAACTGTCTTACATAAAGATGAAGATTATACTTATTTCTCATATTGGAATTATACAGCTACCTCAGATATGCATGCTACCTATAATGAAGATTCGAGCGGTAACACTAGGATATTTAAAATAAAAAATGAACGTTTCAAAAATCTGACATCCACCTATTATAATAAGTTTAGAGGTTTTAAATTTGGAACATATTCTGTACCTATAAGATTAAGAAATTCTGATGGAGTATTTGAGTTTGACTCAAATTTATCCCTAGGAGCCAGTCTAGTTGCTAGATTTAGTTTAAGCAGATATAACCAATACAGTTACATTGATATTTCAGGAGGAATAAGTATAACAAAAGTTAATCTTAATCCCGAAAATAGTAATTTAGGATCAATAGGTGATTTCGAAACTGTTGAAGCATTGTCACCAGCCGCAATTACACCTACTATTGGAATTTTAGTGGGAATAGCAAAAAATGTAAATCTAGGAACTTATGTAGGTTGGGATCATATATCAACGGCTGATAATAAAGCAAAGTGGATTTATGACAGAAAGCCTTGGGTAGGAATAGGTTTGAATATTGCGTTCACAGGAAATGCTTCTCAAAGCGATTCTAAATCTGGTAAATAGTCTGTTTCAAAACATCCACATTAAAGGGTATGTTTTCGCCGATAACATTCCCATACTTTTCAATATTAATTTGTAACTCAAATCTCAACTATCATGAAAACAACTATTCTCACATGGACTAGCGCTGCTATACTCTTGTTTAACGTAATTGTTTTGCAAGCACAAGTACAACTAGGTAATACTATTTCAAGTATGGAAAATTCTGTAAATCAATTTGGAAGGCAAATAGAGTTAAGTGATGATGGTCTTTCTGTTGCAATTTCAGGACCAGGAATAAATAATTTTACTGGCTTGGTGCGCATTTATGATTTTGACCAGACATCATCATCTTGGATCAAAAGGGGTAACGATATCTTGGGCCAAGTAAATGGTGGTGCATTTGGCAGTAGTATTGGGTTTTCTGGTGATGGAATGGTTATAATAATAGGATCGGAAAACTCTGGAAGAACAGAGGTTTTTGAATGGGATGCAGTAATGAATAACTGGACGCAAAAAGGTTCTTCATTTATAGGAAATAATGCCAATAATCTAGCCGATACTGCTATCTCTGGAGATGGAAATAGGATAGCGGTTGCAGCATCTAATAATTTTCCAGTAAGTACGGGATCAGTAAGAATATTTGAATGGGATAATGTTATGAACGACTGGAATCAAGTAGGTCAATTATTACAAGGAAACCAATCTGGTGATCGTTTTGGAGATGCCATGTCATTCTCAGATGATGGTAACACGATTGCCATCGGTGCTTATCTTGATCAATCAAATGTTGGTAGTGTGAAAATATTTTCATGGAATAACTTGGCAAATACATGGGATCAAAGAGGAAATGATTTAGTTGGAGAAAGTTTCATATACTATTTTGGTGACGACTTAGATCTTTCAAGTGATGGTAGTACAATAATAATAGCTGCAAGGTCGGCTAATCACAGTGTTACAAACCTAAAACATGGACATGCAAAGGTTTACCAATGGGCTGCCACTAACCAACAATATATCCAAAAAGGTCAAACTATCGAAGGAGACAACGATGGTGATCGATTTGGACAGCAAGTAGCGATATCTGGAGATGGGCAAATTGTAGTAGTTTCAGCTGACGTTGCTGACACAAATGGTTTTACTCAGGTAGGCTATGTAAAGATTTTTCAATTCCAAAATAACTCATGGACGGAATTGGTAAAAATGGACCCAAGCATAATTCAATCCAATTTGTTTTTTGGAAGTGGAATCGATATTTCATCAAATGGAAGAAATATTAGTATTGGTCGTGAATTTAGAAACCCTTTTGTCGAAAATTATGATATTACATCCATATTGTCCAATAGTAGTTTGTTATTTGAAAACATCAAATTATATCCTAATCCAACACATTCTAATCTATTTATTGAGTCCCAAGAAGAATTGCAAAGCATGGAATTTTTTGACCTATCAGGAAAAAGGTTGTTTAGTTCAAAATATCATGTAGATAAAATCAACTTAGAAAGATTTAGCCAAGGAATCTACCTCATCAAGCTGACTTCCATAGATGGAGATGTGCTTACTAGAAAAGTGATTAAAAATTAGACTTTCTTTTATTTAATGAAGAAGCCTCTTTTTTCTGTAATGAAATTAAGAGGTTTTTGTTGTATCAAAATATGGTGATGTATGATCATTAAAATCATTCACTTTAATTCAAGCCGGTGCCGCTATGCAGCGGCATGACACATTAAAACAAAATCCCTAATCGCTAGCGGTCAGGGATTCAAAATTTCATATTTCAAGTTCGAGTTCAAAACTTGATTTTAACTTTAGTTTTGTTTTTATTTTTTTAAGTCTGTATCACACCTAGGTTAAAATCTTTTGTAATAGGAGCATGATTTGCAGCTTCTATTCCCATAGAAATCCATTTTCTGGTATCTCGTGGATCAATAATGGCATCAGTCCAGATTCTTGATGCTGCGTAGTAAGGAGAAACTTGTTCATCATAACGATCTTTCGTTTTGGCAAACAATTCTTTTTCTTCTTCTTCAGTCAGTTTCTTTCCAGACTTTTCCAGACTCGCTTTTTCTATTTGCATTAATACTTTTGCAGCACTATTCCCACTCATTACAGCAAGCTCTGCACTAGGCCAAGCAAAAATTAATCGTGGATCATAAGCTTTACCGCACATCGCATAATTTCCTGCGCCATAGCTATTTCCTATGACCACTGTAAATTTAGGAACCACAGAGTTAGAAACCGCGTTTACCATTTTTGCTCCATCCTTAATAATACCTCCATGTTCTGACTTAGATCCTACCATAAAACCAGTTACATCTTGTAAAAATACCAGCGGAATCTTCTTCTGGTTACAGTTGGCTATAAATCGAGTTGCTTTATCGGCACTATCGCTATAAATCACTCCGCCAAATTGCATTTCACCTTTTTTAGTCTTCACGATCTTACGTTGATTTGCTACAATACCGACAGCCCAACCGTCCATGCGTGCATATCCAGTGATTATCGTCTGACCATAACCATCTTTATATGCTTCAAAGGTATCTTCGTCCACCATACGATTGATCAATTCCATCATATCATATTGTGCATTGCGCTCTCTAGGAAGCGCTCCAAAAAGTTCATCAGGATCAAGTGCTGGCTTTTTTGCCTCTACTCTATTAAAACCTGCTTTATCGCTATCTCCTATTTTATCAAATATTTTTTTGATTTTATCAAGAGCATCTTTATCATCTTTGGCTTTATAATCTGTCACACCGCTTATCTCGCAATGTGTTGTAGCGCCACCTAAAGTCTCATTATCTATACTTTCTCCTATTGCTGCTTTTACTAAGTAAGAACCAGCAAGAAAAATACTTCCTGTTTTATCCACTATAAGAGCTTCATCGCTCATAATAGGTAAATAAGCACCTCCAGCAACACAACTTCCCATTACAGCTGCAATTTGAGTAATTCCCATACTGCTCATTACTGCGTTATTTCTAAATATGCGACCGAAATGTTCTTTGTCTGGGAAAATCTCGTCTTGCATAGGAAGGTAAACTCCTGCACTATCTACAAGGTAAATAATAGGCAATCTATTCTCTATAGAGATTTCTTGTGCACGCAAATTTTTCTTTCCCGTGATAGGAAACCATGCTCCAGCTTTTACAGTGGCATCATTTGCCACTACTATCACCTGTCTTCCTTGAACGTATCCTATTTTAACAACTACACCACCGCTAGGACAGCCGCCATGTTCTTCATACATTCCTTCACCAGCAAATGCGCCTATCTCTATGGCATCTTCAGCATTATCTAGTAAATAATCAATACGCTCTCGAGCGGTTAACTTACCTTTTGCATGATGCTTTTCTATACGTTTTTTACCACCGCCTAAAGAAACTTTGGCCAGCTTTCTTTTAAGGTCAGAAAGCAGCATTTTATTGTGATCTTCGTTTTTATTGAAGTCTAAATCCATCGATTGAGTTGTTTGCTCAAAAATAGGGATTTTTGATGTTAGAGAAATGTGAATTGTTCCGCTTTCGCGAAAGCGGAAACAAAAAAGTCCTTTTAGAATTGAAAGTGAATGGTGTTAAAACTATACCTCTGCATCCATTAAATCTGTAGCAATATGATAACGTGGATCTTCTATACTACTCTCTATAATGGTATCAAATTCTGGATTATTGCGCATCAATAATTCTTTACATTCTGGACTTAAATGAGTAAGCTTAATCTTTTTTCCTAAATCCAAATATTTATTTGCGACGCCTCTCAATGCTTCAATCCCAGAATGATCTTGTACTCTCGACTCAATAAAATCTATTTCTATCATATCGGGATCACTTTTAGGATCAAATTTATTATTAAAGTCTGTTACCGAACCAAAAAATAACGGTCCCCAAATTTCATAAACTTTAGTACCATCTTCTTTAAAGCTTTTGCGAGCTCTAATGCGTTTTGCACTGTTCCACGCAAAGATTAGTGCGCTCATTATAACACCGGTAACAACGGCTATAGCAAGATCTGCAATCACTGTTATGGCACTCACACTTATTAAAACGATGATATCAGAAACAGGTACTTTATTGATAATTCTAAAACTGCTCCAAGCAAATGTTCCAATAACTACCATGAACATTACTCCTACGAGAGCCGCAATAGGTATTTGCTCAATTACAGGAGCTCCAAAAAGTATGAATAGCAACAATGCAACAGACGCGACAACTCCAGAAAGTCGACCACGACCACCAGAATTTACATTAATTATAGACTGACCGATCATGGCACATCCACCCATTCCTCCAAAGAGGCCATTGATCATATTCCCGGCTCCTTGAGCAACACATTCACGATTACCACTTCCACGAGTTTCAGTAAGATCATCAACAAGATTTAAGGTCATCAAAGACTCGATCAAGCCTACAGCTGCGAGTGTTACTGCACTTCCTAATATGAGCATCCAGTTTCCTTTAATAGTCTCTATCAGACTAAAGATTTGATATTGAAACGTCGGTAAACTTCCTTCTAAAGTTGCATCTGCGCCTCCTTTAGACTTAAGAAAACTCCCTACCGTATCCACATCGATTCCCAAAGAAATAGTTATAGCAGCAACTACAACAATAGCTACAAGAGCTGATGGGATAGCCTTAGTCAACTTAGGTAAGAAAAACATAATCGCCATGGTAAGTAACACAAATGCTGACATCGTCCAAAAAGCAGTATTTGCAAACAAATCATCCCAAAAGGTGGTGTTTTGTTCAAACATTCCCATCTCACTAATTTGTGGAAATAATCCTAATTGAGCTAAAAATATAACGATCGCAAGACCATTTACAAACCCCATCATTACTGGATGAGGAATCAACCTTACAAACTTACCTAACTTGAATAATCCTGCCGAGATCTGTATGGCTCCTACGATTAAAAGCGTTATGAATAGCCATTGTAGCCCTAGATTTTCGATAGGCTGGGCAAGCTCATTTCCTACTTCGTTTCCTACCGCAATCATATGAACCATTACTACAGCCATTGCTCCAGTAGCACCAGATATCATTCCAGGTCTACCGCCGAATAATGATGTAATAAGCCCCATCATGAAGGCACCGTAAAGACCAACCATAGGGTCAATACCTGCGACAAATGCAAAAGCCACTGCTTCTGGAACTAATGCTAACGCAACAGTGAGACCAGATAAAAGATCGTTCTTTAGATTACCCACAAAATTGTTAAATAGCTTACTCATAGTGCTTGATTTTAAAGCGTGCAAAAGTACGTTTTTAATGATGAAAATTATTTACTTGTCTGTATTGTTTTAAATACCCAATAAGGGGTATTTTAACATTATATTAAATTTTATAAATTTGATAATCAATCAACTACTAAATTTTATGAAAACTTATGTGTACTTATTTATTTGCTGCATTACCATTCAAAATATCTCTGGACAGTCTTTTTCTGGTTTAGAATTAGATAATTTTTCAGGAATCAACAGTCTTACTTACAACCCAGCAAATGTTGTAGACAGCCGTTTTAAGGCAGATATTAATATCCTGACTTTAGGCAGTACGGTAACCACCGACTATTTCGGCATCAATTTATCTAACCTCATTGACAATCCTGACGGCTTTGATTTTGATGACGACAGTGTGACATTTCCTAGCCAGGCTAACAACTTATATTTAAATGTAGATGCGTTAGGACCGTCATTCATGTTTAACCTAGCTCCTAGACATGCGATAGGAATAACCACTAGAGTAAGAGCGTTTATGAATATTAATAGGATCAATGGTTCTTTATATGAAACTATTGCTGATGATGATGCCTTTGATAAAGATATCAATATTGATATGGAAAACCTTAATGGGACAATCCACGCCTGGACAGAAGCTGGGCTCACTTATGGAGTGGTTTTAGTTAATGGAAAAAATCACTTTTTAAAAGGTGGTATTACTCTTAAGTATCTTCAAGGAGCGGGCGCGGTATTTTTTAATTCTGATCGTATAGATGGAAGTTATGATTCTGCAGGAGATTCTATTACCGCTTCTGGAGACCTTACTTACGGTCAGACTTTAGATGATACCAATAGTGACGATGATGAATTTGAATTCGGCAGTGGATCGTCAGGTTTCTCGGCAGATTTTGGTTTGATATATGAATACCGTCCAGATTTAGGAGATACTAAAATGGACACTACCTCGCTTAAAGGACATAATCAGTATAGATTTAAAGTAGGTCTATCCCTTCAAGATATGGGACAACTGTCATACGAAAGCGTTAATGTAGAAGAATATGTGATTTCTGGTACCGTAAGTGCCGCAGATTTTGAGGAAGATTTTCAACAAGGGCTAGAAGACAACTATGCTCAAACAAGTACAGTTCAAGATGTAGATATTCAATTGCCTACTACGTTAAGGTACATGGCAGATTATAGGGTCAATAGAAATCTTTATTTAGGGTTATCTGGCGTTTTATCATTAAATGACGACACTTCTCCATTATCTAGTAGAAGATTAAACTACACCAGCATTGTGCCAAGATATGAATCTAGACTGTTCACTTTGTACACCAACTTAAGTGTTATGGAATACTCTGATTTTATTTGGGGTGCTGGTTTTAGATTTGGTCTTTTAACTGTAGGTAGCGGTTCTATAATTAGTAATCTTATAACTGACGACTCAAGAGCTGCCGATGTATATGCCGGCTTGAAAATACCTATTCTTCAATCTAGATACTCTCAAGAAACTAGAGAAAGTAGAAGAGAACAAAGAAGAAAGAAAAAGGCAGAAAAGAAAAGATTGAAGGCTCTTAAAAAAGCTGATAGTTAATTAATTATTTTATTTAAGTAGGTGAAATTCCGCTTTCGCGAAAGCGGAATCGAACTATCGCCATTGAAAAATTATGTATTCTTTAGAAAAGTTATTTAAACAAAAGCGAGTTTTGAAAATTTCAAAACTCGCTTTATTAATTTGTACGATCTTAATACTTCTCTATGAGTCTGCATCAAGGTAATCAGGAATTCCATCGCCGTCCGTATCTATAGCATCTATAGGGTTTCCATTTCCATTTGGATCTGCATTTTCTTGCGCAGTAGGAATCCCATCGCCATCATCGTCTGCGTCTAAATAATCTGGAATTCCGTCTCCGTCGGTATCTCTAGCGTCACCAGGGTTACCATTTCCATTAGGGTCTGGATTTTCAAATCTGTTTTGAATCCCATCGCCGTCTAAGTCGATATTTACTTCGTCAGCATCTAGATAACCTGGAATTCCATCTCCATCTAAATCTTCGGCATCGTCTGGGTTACCATCACCATTAGGGTCTGCATTTTCAAATATTGTTGCTACACCATCACCGTCATCATCTATATCTATATAATTGTGTAATATTCTTCCAGTTGAACCTCGATCGTTATCTGTATTATCTATAGGGTTAGGTGAAGTTAGATCACCATCTTCGTCAAGATCTTCGTAAAAGGATAGTATGCCATCATTATCATGATCTGTAATTTTGACGCTTCTCAACTGATACGTAAAAATTAAAGGTGAATATGCTGGAATTCCTGTCAAAGTTGAATTAAAATAACCTATACCTGAAGGCATAAATACAGCCCCTACACCAGAATCTTGATAACTGAAAGTCCCATCGTTATTTGGTGTTATTGAAGAGGCTCCATTGAGTTCAGTCACTCCAGCGGTGAAACCATCTACAACAGAAGGCAAATCAAACCATATAGAGTTCACTGAGCTGTCAAAAATGCTATTGTTTAAAAGTCTTCCTTCATAGGTTACCAAAGTACTATCTGCAAAAGTAGGCCTTAAAGTACCACCACCTTGACGTACATTGAGCGTATAATAAGTATAGTCTATTCCATCTCGGTTTAAGACTTTAGAAGAAACCTGATTTGCAAGTGGAATTTTATTAGAGTTTGTACCAGCAATGGTATCAAATTCTATTTTAAAATCTTGTCCTGCTGGAGTTGAAGAAAATTCCTCATAATTATAAAAATGAGTATTCAAATAATCTTGTAACTCTATTAAGTCTTCAGCAAATACTTCAGTCCTATCTCTTACTGCTACCCCATTCCCATCGTCATCATCACCACATGAAGTAAATAGTAAACCTAGCGTTAGAAAAGGTATTATATATTTTATTTTTTTCATCATCATTTTTTATAGCGGTCAAAGATAGTATTTTCCGTTATTTTTGTACTGCTGTGATAACGTTTAATAACAAAGCATTTATGCGAGTAGATAAATATTTATGGAGTGTTCGTTACTATAAGACTAGAAGTAAAGCTACTGACGCCGCAAAAAAAGGTAGAATACGAGTAAATGGAGCTGTAGTGAAACCAGCTAGAGATGTATATGCTGGTGATGTTATAGATTTAAGAAAAGATCAAATTGAATATAAGGTTGAAGTGATTGATCTGCCAGATAGCCGAGTTGGGAACAAAATTGTAGGCTTATACCGGACAGACATCACCCCAAAGGAGAATTTTGAAGCAAAAAAATTAATAGCTCTCAATCAAGATTATTACCGAAGAAAAGGAGAAGGTAGACCTACTAAAAAGGACCGTCGAGACCTATCTGATCTATTAAATCAAGATGAGGAAGAATGATTTTAGATAAAAAGTATTGGCAAGATCGATATGTTAATGATTCTACAGGCTGGGATTTAGGTCATGTTTCGAGTCCTATGAAAAGGATTATCGATTCTATAGAAAACAAAGAGCTTTCGATTT
Organism: Nonlabens dokdonensis DSW-6; assembly: GCF_000332115.1. Classification (NCBI taxonomy): domain Bacteria; kingdom Pseudomonadati; phylum Bacteroidota; class Flavobacteriia; order Flavobacteriales; family Flavobacteriaceae; genus Nonlabens; species Nonlabens dokdonensis. The sequence goes on along the minus strand of NC_020156.1, from coordinate 2,621,514 downwards.
TAATTCCTGGGGCTGGAAACGCTCACGAGGCTCAATACTTAATTGAAAAAGGATTTACAGATATTACGGTGCTAGATATAGCGAGAGAACCACTTGACGAGCTAGCACATAGAATAAGCAATGACAGCAGTGTCAAAATCGTAAATGAAGATTTTTTTAATCATGAAGGGTTTTATGATTTAATTCTAGAACAAACTTTCTTTTGTGCATTGGACCCTAGCTTACGCGAAAAGTACGTCGTAAAAGCTAATGAATTATTGAATGACTATGGTTGTCTTGAAGGTGTATTATTTGATTTTAAAGATAATCGAGAGACACCTCCTTTTTCAGGAAGTTTAGATGAGTACATAGATTTATTTCAAGAAAAATTTGATATTCTAAAATTAGAAAGGTGTCTATTTTCTGAATCTTCTAGAAAAAACAAGGAACTAGTAATTAAAATTAAGAAAAATGGAAAATGAGATATTGAATCACAGCCAAGTAGAACATAAAATTAGGAGAATTGCATATCAAATCGCTGAAGTTTATCTTAATTACGATAAAGTTATTCTTGCTGGTATTGATTCTGGCGGCTATACATTAGCAAAAGAAATAAAAAAAACACTCTCCAAAATTATTCCCATCAATATTGTATTATGCAAAATACAGATTGATAAACAAAACCCATTAAATCAAGTAAAAACAAGTTTAAAAGAAAGCGAATATCAAGATTGCGGAGTCATAATATGCGATGATGTTTTAAATAGCGGTACGACCCTAATTTATGCGGTAAGACACTTTCTAAATGTACCTTTGGCCCGGTTAAAAACAGCGGTTTTAGTTAATAGAAATCATAAAAAGTACCCAGTTAAAGCAGATTTTAAAGGCATTTCTCTATCTACGACTTTGGAAGAACACATTGAGGTACAATTAGATAAAAAACCATTTAGTGTTTTATTGAAATAATAAGGTTTCAATTCTTGCCGCGATTTCAGTTGGAGATTGATCAGCAACTGATATAATCATTTTTGCTTGCCTGTAGAATTCTCTTCTCTCGAAGAGATGTTTACCAATAAATTCGGTGAGTTCTTCTTGAGTATCGATCTTTTCTATTAAAGGTCGTGTAGACCTTTCTGCAAATAATCTTTGAACTAAAACAGGAATTGGCACATCCAAGTAAATAGTCTTAATATTTTCTTTTGAATTTAGATAATTCATTGTATCATAATAACAAGGTGTTCCTCCTCCTAAAGATAACACGAGATCATTTTCAGAGTTTATAATTTTATCTAGAACTTTATTCTCTATTTTCCTAAAATAAATTACTCCATTCTCATCAAATATTTTGGTTACGCTCTTTTTTTCTAGCTGTTCTATTTCATGATCTAAATCAAAAAACGAAAAAGAAATTTGACTTGAAAGCAGCTCTCCGACGGTGGATTTACCTGATCCCATGTAACCTAGCAAAACAATTTTTAATGACATTGTACTTTGAAATTTTGATGAAAATAATATTTCGGGAAATTAATCTAAAAAAATTAGGTTGGAATAATTAATAAGCTATATATTTGCAGCCGCTAACGCAAAACGATCTGGTAGCTCAGTTGGCAGAGCATCTCCCTTTTAAGGAGAGGGTCCTGGGTTCGAGCCCCAGCCAGATCACATTATCTAACAAAAAGTCCTTATTTTTAAGGACTTTTTTATTTACCTGAGTGCTGGAATTGGTAGACAGGCACGGTTGAGGGCCGTGTGTACTTTGTACGTGTGGGTTCAAGTCCCATCTCAGGTACTTTATTTGAATCAGATTATATACCTGATCCGTTTATTACCTAAGTGTTTTTGTAGTCTCTCCCTTCTTTTCAAATCTATTCGTTAATTAAATATCAAAATGAATAGGATGTAGATTATTTGTTTAACTTTACCGTTAAATAAGTAAACAAATCTGTTTTGATAAAAAGTAAGTTTAGTATTAAAGATCTTGAGAACCTAAGCGGTATCAAATCTCACACTATAAGAATCTGGGAAAAGAGATACAATCTGCTAGAGCCGGATAGAACTGATACCAATATCCGAACATATGATCTTGATGCTTTAAGAAAAATTCTCAACGTAAGTTATCTCAAAAATGCAGGTATAAAAATATCTACGATAGCAAATTTAACCACTTCAGAAATTGAGAATCAAGTTAGAAATCTTGCTGAAAGAAATAACAAAAATGACCATGCAGTTCAAGAGTTGAAATTGGCCATGGTAAATTTTGACCAATTTATGTTTCAAAGAGTCTATGATTCCGTTTTGAAAGAGGTTGGTTTCTCAGGTGTTTTTTATGATCTTTTCATTCCTTTCTTAGAAGAATTGGGATATTTATGGCAATCTAAAACTATCAATATTGCACATGAGCATTTTATAAGTCATCTGATTAAACAAAAAGTACTTATCAATTTAGAAAGTGTACAATATCAAAGTGCAAAAAATGATGATAAAGTTTATGTATTATTTCTACCTGAAAATGAAATGCATGACCTAGGTCTTTTATTCCTAAATTATGAACTACTAAAAAAGGGTTGTAAAACTATTTATTTAGGAGCAAGTATGGTTTTAGACGCACTTCCTTACTTTAAGGATAAAGGAACGAACCCTACTTACATTACCTATATAACTGTTCAACCAACAGAAAAGGAATTGCCATCATTCTTAAAAAAATTCAATAGAAAAGTAGCTAAGAAAGATGATGTAGAGCTATGGGTATTAGGCCATCTAGCACAAAAAATTAAGGCTAAAGATATCCAATCAAATCAAACCGTTTTTAAAGGAATATCTGAAGTAATTGATAGAATCCCGGAATTAATAGAGTCATGAATAAAGTAGCAATAATTGGTTCTGGATTTTCTTCATTATCAGCATCTTGTTATCTAGCACAAGCTGGTTATGAAGTTACTATCTATGAAAAAAATGATACCGTAGGCGGTAGAGCTAGAAGACTGATTAAAGATGGTTTTATATTTGATATAGGGCCTTCCTGGTATTGGATGCCAGATATTTTTGAAAGATTTTTTGCAGATTTTAATAAGAAACCTTCAGATTACTATCAGTTGGATAAATTAAATCCTGCGTACTCTGTAGTGTTTGAAGATGAGAAAATTGATATCGCAGATAATCTTGATGATATCAAAAAAACTTTTGAATCTATAGAAAAAGGGAGCTCTAAGCCGTTGCAGCAATTCATGTCTAAGGCAGAAGAGAATTACGAGATAGCGATAAAGAATTTAGTATACAGACCTGGTGAATCTCCTCTAGAACTGATTACGCCGCAAACTGCCCAAAAAGTAGGAGCTTTTATAGGTAACGTTTCTAAAGACGTGAGAAAGAAGTTTACTAACCCTAAATTAGTTAGTATCCTTGAATTTCCAGTGTTATTTCTTGGGGCAACTCCACAAAACACTCCAAGTTTTTACAATTTCATGAACTATGCCGATTTTGGTCTAGGAACATGGCATCCTAAAGGCGGAATGTATGAAGTAATTCTGGCGATGAAAAAACTTGCGGAAGAACTCGGAGTAGTTATCAAAACTAACAGTCCAGTAGACAACATACTTGTAGATGATGCAGGAAGAACTGAAGGATTAACAACTAATGGTCAAAAGCATCTTTATCCTATCGTGTTATCTGGAGCTGATTACCATCATTCAGAAACTCTTTTAGAAAAAAAACACAGACAGTATTCAGAAAGCTATTGGGAAAAGAAAACCTTTGCTCCTAGTTCATTGATTTTCTATGTTGGTTTTGATAAAAAGCTCAAAAACATAGATCATCACAATCTATTTTTTGACACAGATTTTACTAAACACGCAAATGAAATTTACGAAGACCCTAAATGGCCAGAAGAACCACTATTTTACGCAAATTTCACTTCACTGACAGATCCTTCAACTGCACCTGAAGGTTGTGAAAATGGTTTTTTCCTGATTCCTTTAGCTCCAGATCTTGAAGACACTCCAGAATTGAGAGAAGAGTATTTTGATAAAATAATTACAAGATTTGAGAAAAGAACTAATCAAGAAGTGAAGTCTCACATACTATTTAAAGAATCTTTTTGCGTCAACGATTTCATCTCAGAATATAACAGTTATAAAGGAAATGCCTATGGTATGGCCAATACTTTATTACAAACCGCATTTCTTAGGCCAAATTTAAGAAGTCGCAAAGTTAAAAACCTTTACTTTACAGGACAGCTCACGGTTCCTGGCCCAGGAGTTCCGCCATCCCTTATTTCTGGTAAACTAGCAGCTGAACTGATTAAAAAATACGATCAATAATGAAAAGCTTATTTGACAAAGTCTCCCGAGAGTGTAGTAAAACAGTTACTCACAATTATAGTACCTCATTTTCTCTAGCAAGTAAAATGTTAGGCCCTTCAATTAGGCAAGACATTCACAATATCTATGGATTTGTCAGATTTGCTGATGAAATCGTAGATACTTTTCACGATTATGATAAACGTACCTTATTGGATCGTTTTGAGCAAGACTTAGCTCATGCGATCGAAGATAAGATTAGTTTAAATCCTATATTAAATTCGTTTCAAGAAACAGTAAATAAATATAATATTACTCCAGACATGTATGGCGCTTTTATCCATAGCATGAGACTGGATCTCGATAAATCTATTTATCTAACTGACGAAGAATACAGAAACTACATTTATGGAAGTGCAGACGTTGTAGGCCTTATGTCCTTAAAAGTTTTTGTAAAAGGAGATATGGATAAATATAACGATCTCAAAGATGATGCGATGAGATTAGGAAGTGCTTTTCAAAAAGTAAATTTCCTAAGAGATCTAAAGGCAGATTTAGAGACTTTAGAAAGAAGCTACTTCCCTAATACAGATCTTCATGATTTAAGTGAAGAAGATAAGGCAAGACTTATTGAAGAAATAAAAGACGACTTTGATGCAGGACTTAGAGGTATAAAAAGATTGCCGATTGAGGCTAAATTAGGTGTTTACACTGCTTACACTTACTACAGAAGGTTACTGACTAGACTGGAGCGTACACCTTCTAAGGAAATAAGAAATAAGAGAATAAGAGTACCTAATTATGAAAAGATTTTTCTTCTTTCAAAAGGTTATGTAACTTACCGTCTCAATCTCATTTAAGATATGGAAATAGCATTGTGGATCGTCATTTTTCTGGCAACCTTTTTCATTATGGAGTTCAATGCTTGGTGGATGCATAAATACGTAATGCATGGATTTTTATGGAATTTACATGAAGATCATCACCACAAAAAGCACAACAGCTGGTTTGAGAAAAACGACTTCTTTTTTGTCTTTTATGCAGTCATCAGTATAGGACTTAAAGTTGCACATAGTGAATTAGACTTATGGTGGTGCCTACCTCTCAGTGCTGGAATTCTCGCTTATGGGATTGCTTATTTTGTTGTTCATGATATCTTTATACATCAAAGATTTAAATGGTTGCGCAAGGCAAATAATAAGTATGCCAAAGGAGTTCGTAGAGCTCACAAAATGCACCATAAACATATAGGTAAGGAAGATGGAGAAAACTTCGGTATGCTCATCGTCCCGCTCAAGTATTTCAAATAACATATGAAAAATGCCATTGTCATAGGCGCTGGAATCGGTGGTCTTGCTGCAGCATTACGACTAAGACATCAAGGATATTCCGTTACGATATTTGAAAAAAATGATTATGCTGGTGGAAAACTTCATGCCATAGAAAAGGATGGTTATCGTTTTGATTTAGGACCATCTCTTTTCACTTTACCGCATCTCGTAGAAAATTTGTTTGCGCTTTTTCCAGAAGAAATAATTGATTTTGGCTATAAAAGTAAAGCGATTTCATTCCATTATTTTTGGGATGACGGTACTCTATTTAAAGCAAGTACAGACTCGTCACAATTCATTGAAGATGCATCAAAGGTATTTAAAGAAGAGAAGTCAACAATAAAAAAGTATCTCGCAAAAAGCAAATCAAAATACGAGCTTACTAAAAGCCTTTTTCTAGAAAAATCTTTACATAAAGCAACTACCTATTTTTCACTTGATACTGTAAAAGCTATCGTACACGCACCATTTTTAGGTTTAAATAATACCTTGAATGATGAAAACAGCAAGTTTAAAAACCCAAAACTAACGCAGCTCTTCAATAGGTATGCAACTTATAACGGTTCCTCTCCGTATCAAACTCCTGGAATTATGACCATGATTCCACATTTGGAACTAGGCTTAGGAACCTATTATCCTGATGGCGGTATGCACCGTATTTCTCAATCATTATTTGAATTAGCACAAAAAGTAGGTGTAAAATTCCGCTTTCGCGAAAGCGTAACTAATATCACCACCTCAAAAAATAAAGTTACTGGAGTAGAAACTAAAAACGGTTCTTACTTGTCAGATCTGGTTGTTTCTAACATGGACATTGTGCCTACGTATAGGAATCTTATGAAGGATGTGCCTGCTCCAGAAAAAACGTTGAGCCAAGAACGATCCAGCAGCGCACTCATTTTCTATTGGGGAATTGATCGAGAATTTCCAGAATTGGATCTTCACAATATTCTTTTCAGTGAGGATTACAAAACAGAATTTGAACATATTTTTGAACATAAGACATTAGCCCAAGATCCTACCGTTTACATTAATATAACCAGTAAAGAATCTAGTAATGACGCGCCGGCAGGTCACGAGAATTGGTTTGTTATGATCAACGCTCCTGGAGATTATGGTCAAGACTGGGAACAACTCGTGGAAGAATCAAAAAAGCAAATCATTGCAAAAATTAAGAAATGTCTTCATGTAGATATTTCAAAACACATTACAACAGAATATATTCTTACTCCTCAAGGAATTGAGAAAAATACGAGTTCTTATCGTGGAGCTCTTTACGGAGCGGCTAGCAACAATAAATTTGCTGCGTTTTTAAGACATCCTAATTTTAATGGAAAGATCAAAAACTTATATCACGTTGGTGGTTCGGTTCATCCTGGTGGCGGTATTCCATTATGTTTGTTGAGCGCACAAATAACGGCAGATTTAATCCAAAAGGAACAATGAAGTTAGCCGCAATTATATTTCTATGGATTATCCATGCGGCTGCGCTTATAGGAATAGCGCTAGGATATGAAGATTTCTTTTTACCTAAATCTCCATTCACATTAGTTTATTTATTCTTTTTGATGGTGTTTTTATTTAAAATAGATTCTCGCATCAAATTGATTCTTTTCGGAGTTTTCATGGTTGTAGGAATAGGCGTTGAATGGATAGGAGTTCATACAGGCAGCTTATTTGGAGACTATTATTACGGTAAAAACTTTGGTCCAAAAATAGACGGCATCCCACTTCTTATCGGAGTAAATTGGGCTATTCTTACCTTTATTACACATGTAATCGCAAGGCAATTTTTCAAATCGGCTATTGCTGTGATTACGGCTGGCGCTGCACTTATGGTAGGCTTAGACTTCTTCTTAGAACAAATTTGCGATTTCTCTGGCTTTTGGCATTTTGAAAATGGCGCAGGATGGTTCAATTACGTATGCTGGTTCATAATTGCTGCTGTTTTACATGCTATTTCATTTAAATTTAAGCTCAAAGGAAATGCGCTTATCTCATATCACCTCTACGGAGTTCAACTTATTTTTGCACTAGGATTATGGATCATCATTACGATATAGCGATTATAGGTATGGGCTGCGCAGGAAGTCACGTGGTGCAGGAATTGTTGCGTCGTAAAACAGACCTTAAAATAGTCGTTATAGACGATTTTAAATCAGATTCGTTAGATAAAACATGGTCTTTTTGGGAGGTGGGAAAAGGTAAATGGGATCATTTGATCTCTCATAGTTGGAAAAACGGGAGCTTCATCGTACCAGAGAATAGAATAGATTTTGGTCTTAACGATTATGTATATAAATCTATAGAAAGTCGTGATTTTATCGCTTTCGCGAAAGCGGAACTACAAAAAGCCTCCAATTTCACTTTAATAGAAGAAAAAGTACAACGAGTATCTGGTAAGGAATTAAGAACGATTTATTGCGATACGGTAGAAATAACAGCAAATCTCATATTAGACAGCCGTATAGACCCAGCATTTTTTAAAGACACAAATGCAACTACATTAAAACAGCATTTCAAAGGTTGGGTGATTAAAACAGAAGATCCAGTATTTGATCCACATCAATTTGTTATGATGGATTACCGGCTTAGGGATAAAGGTACAACGAGCTTTACATACGTCTTACCACATTCTGCCACCGAAGCTTTAGTAGAGTTTACTTATTTCTCTAAAGATGTCGTTTCTGATGAGACTTATGACAAATATCTCAAAGAATATATCAGTGATTTTTTAAAAATCGATGCTTTCACCATTCAAAAAACAGAACAAGGCATCATACCTATGACTACCTATAAGTTTGAAAGGCATCATGAAAAAAACCTTTTTAAAATAGGAACTGCTGGCGGCTGGGTAAAACCTTCTACTGGATACAGTTTTAAAATGAGTGAGAAAAAAGCTTATCAACTGGTAGATAATATAATTGCAAATCGCGACCTCAACTATAGAATGATTTCTAAGAAATTTAGATTTTATGATGAGATCATGCTAGATGTTTTGCATGGCGATAATGAACGCGGCGCTCAAGTATTTCATACGCTTTATAAAAAGAACAACATAAATACTATTTTCCGTTTTCTGGATGAAGAAACTAGTTTTGGAGAAGAACTCGGTATTATGTTACCCATGACTTCAAAACCCTTTTTAAGCGCTTTTTTCAGAAAGTTATTCTAAGTGATCTATTGAAGTTTATATTTTTCATACTTGTTTAAACCGCTTACATCTATATTTAATTTACCGTCATCGTGTTCGCCCAAATAAGTGAATTTTGCTCCCCAAACAATTTCATTTGCCTTATAAGAAGATCTCGAATATAATGTCTGGGAAGAAGATTCATCAAAGGCTTTAAGCATGACTATAAATTCAACATCTCTTTCTTGAAATTCCTTTTGAGTCATTTGATATAATGGACTAGATTCATCAATAGGATGAACAATAGTCCATACAGAAGGAAAGAAAAAGACCATATCTCTTTCTAATTCTAGGTTATGAAATTCTCTTAGTTGAGAGTCTTTCTTACAAAAAGAGACGCTCAAATCAGCATTTACTTCCAGTAATTCATTCTTCTGCGGATTCACCACTCGTATCATGAAACCATTAATATCTAGATAAGGCGCAATGACTCCTATATCGCTGTATTTTATTTTAGTTCGCGATTTTGAAAATCTACCGTATAATAATCCTGTTGCAAGTGCAAAGGTGAGCAATCCTAACATGGACTCAATCGCTGCTACAATATTTGCAGGAATTCCTATAGGAGCAACACGACCGTAACCCAAGGTGGTTATAGTTTGGGCACTAAAGAAAAAAGCTTCTGTAAATTCTTGCAAAAGCGTATTTCCTGAAGTACCGGTAAGGTTTTCCACTCCTATTGCCACATAAATAGAAGCAAATAAAATATTGATCACAAAATAGCCTATCAGTATATACAGAAAGAAATGTGACCAAGACATGGTGACTAGGTTGTGGAAGAAATTGAGTTTTTCAAAAAAAGGAATATTGGTTTTTACAATATTGAAGGAACCATCTTTATTGACAGCACGATAACCATCAGTTTCTGGCTTCTCACCAAGTCCAAAATCATTATATTTTTTCTCCTTCTCTTTCAATGGATACTTTTTGAAGCTCTTAGGCTTTTAGATCAGTAGGGATTTCAAAGTTAGACCAATTACCTGTTATTTGATAAGGCTGGAATCTGGTAAACATTTCTTCTTTGTACCATTGTAGCGCCTGCGTTTGTTGCACGGCATGTCTATGATTCTGACTGCGGTAGGCAAATTTCTTTAAAGCTCTTGCATCATTCCATAAACTGAAAGTAGCCATTTGTGTGACTGGTCGCTCTCCTACTCCAGCAGTAAACAATAAATTAGGATTATCGACTAAATCCAATTGCGAAGTAGGAACATAATCCCAAAACTTCTTCAACATGCTTATCTTAATCGTAGCTCTTGTTATAACCGATATGTACGAATTGTTTTCATCAAGCGAGTCACTAGCCTCAAACGGATTTTGCTTTGACCATTGTCCATGAGCTTTTATGCTTTTCATATAAAAAGTAAGTTGTTGCTCGCTATGGTTTTGGTAGCGTTTATAAAGTTTTGAGTTGGTAAGAAACTCTCTTGCTACCTCTTCATTATCCCAAACTTGTAACAATCCATAGACGCTCCAGTCTGGTTTAGGATCAAAATTCTCTTTTCCAGAACCTAATAATTTATAAAACTGTAATCCTTTTACCTTTTTCATAGGGCGATGTGCAAATTGCATCATTCCAAACGCCCATAGCTTTTGTTTTAGGTTTGGATAATTAAAAAAAGTAAGAGTTGTAATTTGTTGGGACAATGTGATCCTTTGATTTAAAGCGTTTTAATAAAAATTATTATCTTTACACGTGTCTTTTTTAATAAACTTTACACGTGTCAATAATGAATACTAAGTTAACGCTTACCATGGACAAAGCCGTTATAGAAATGGCAAAAAAATACGCAAAGGAAGAAGGTCGTAGTTTATCTGATCTCGTAGAAAATTATTTTAAAATGATTTCTAGTACTTCTAGAACCGAAGAGAAAATAAAGGAAGTTGCTGAAGATCCTACTCCGTACACTACAAGTTTGCTAGGAGTCATGAAATTACCTAAAGATTTTGATCCTGAAAAAGAGTTACAAGAACGCCGAGAAAAGAAGTATTTGAAAAAATGAAAAGTATCCTCATAGATTCTGATATTATTTTAGATGTTTTAGCTTACCGAGAACCATTTGTAAATGATTCTAAAAAAATTATTGAAATGTGTGAGTTAAATGAGATTTACGGTCATACCACACCTGTAATTTTGGCAAATGTGTATTACTTAATGCATAAACGTCTCTCTGATTCCTTATGTAGATCAATTATTAAAAATCTTTTAAACACTATCGACGTTTTACAAATAGGCAAACCTCAAATCCTACAAGCCCTGGACTCCAACTTCAATGACTTTGAAGATGCGTTACAGAACTATAGCGCTGAAGCATCTGGAAAAATAGACACGATTATTACCAGAAATATCAAAGACTATAAACACAGTCAACTAGCCGTTATGACACCAGAATTGTTTTTGAAGAGCGTTTTTAAATGAAGAGAGATTGACTACCTAACATGTTCAAATTACAAAATGGCATGAGAACATGAATATTATTTATAAACCGCATTGCAAATGCTTGACTAAGAACGAACGCGTTGCAAATGCGCGCGACGTTGTTTCAATATCTGAGAGCGCGAGCTTGGAAGACTTTTTTAAGTTGACACATTAATAAACAAACAGTTATAAAGAAAACAGCTACATTTGTAGTTAAAGTATAGAGTAGTTTTTATAGGTTCTATATATGATCAATAGACTGCTTCAAACCACTGCTTTACTTGCAACAAACTATCTAACTTCAGATTATGAAATATCTTATTACTCCTGTTTTCCTTTTTCTATTGACTATAGGAAATGCACAATCTTTTGACACCCAAAATTTCAATTCACCTAGTGGAAGGCAAGTGTTTGATACGTCAAATCGATACGAGAAAGGGCAAACAATAATGAAAAGGTCAGACGGTAGTCTATTATTAGGTATTACTTACGGTTCTGGCGCAAATAGTTTTTTGCAAGATTTTGAAATTATTTGTTTGAATAGCAATGGTACCAGATGTTCTAATTTTGGTACGAACGGAACGATTGATAGTGGTGTGAATCCCTTTGGAACGGTGACAACAATTTGGGCATTTGCAATTCAAGACAATGATAAAATTTTGTGTTTTGTAAGTAGATTTAGCGATCGTAATATTATGAGATTAAATGCTGATGGTTCCTTAGACACTACTTTTGGAACGAATGGTATAATGACCTATCTATTACCATCAAATGCTTTAGGAGGTGGTGTATTTACAATACTACCACTAGAAAACAATAATGGATTCTTACTATCAGCAAGTTACAGTACATTTGGACCTTCCTCTGACCATATTATTTATAAAATGGATGATAATGGATTGCTAGATCCTAATTTTGGGAATAACGGAATTTTAGAATTTAACTTTAATTTAAATTCAGAATACATTCGATCTAGAACAATTAAGCAGTATGATAATAATTCATTTATTATAGGATTAGAATTATCTAATGTTAGCATTCCGCAAACTTCTGCTTATGTACAGAAGTATGATTTTAGCGGTAATTTGATAACTTCTTTTGGAAATAACGGTAGTGTTATTTTCCCAGATGCTGTACTCAGTAGCTCTATGGATTTTTTTGGAAAACGGTAAAATAGGACTACTCGGAACATACAGTACATTTTTTTCTGGAACTGATGATGTTCTTAATGTAAGTGTTTTAAATGCTGATGGTAGTTTTGATACTACTTTTTCTCCAACAGGAATCAACACCTATCAAATTATACCTAGTCAAAATAATAGAGCAAATGATATACTTTTTCAACCAGATGGTAAGCTATTGATGATGTATCGATCTACACCATCTGGTGCTGGTTATAACAGTTTGTTAACTAGATTGAATACAGATGGAACAGTTGATACCAGCTTTGCACCTAGTAGTTTAGGTCATTCTAATAATAACTTTAGTCTTAATGCCAGCACCACCATTTCAGAGTTTTATGATATGGAGCTTATGGATGATGGTACGCTTTTTACTTTAGGATTTGGTAATAATTTTGCACCTACATGGTTTGATGCTGTTGTTATGAAAATATTAATTCCAGATGCAGCTTTGAGTAACGAAGATGTTAATACTATAGATTTTAAAGTATTCCCTAATCCAGCCAGCGGTATTCTTAATTTTCAAACTACCTTACCTATTGATAAGGTAGAACTTTATGATACTTTAGGTAGATTATTATCTACTCAGTTTCCTTTAGATTACAATTTGAGCCTAGAACATTTAAATAGAAAACAAAATGTGATTTTAGCTAAGTTTTATTCTAATAATCAAATCATTACTAAGAAGGTAGTTATTAAAAAGTAGTTGCTACTAATTCCGCTTTCGCGAAAGCGAAACTTTAACAAACAAAAAATGCCTCTTGAAAAATCAAGAGGCATTTGATATAATTTAAAGTTTTTTAAATTATATCTATATTTTTACTTGGATCTTGATGCGTAATAAATATAGAGTAAACGCATATTTCACGACGAGTATATTAATATGTAATAACATAAGGAAAACGTCTAAGAGGTAATTGTCAACTGTCGAGAGCGTCTCGCTAGTGACTTACTTAATTCAAATCTATTTCCATAATCGTATGATCGTCATTTCCATAATTTCATGCGCTGTTGTATTTGTAATCTATTGGATCTATGCCGAAACGAGCTTTGACAGGATTTTGATGGGTACAAAATTTTTATTCAAAACGCTCTAAAAGCCTTTTCAAGGTTTTAGGATTAGATTTATTATTCCAGAATAACAAAATATAAATTTGTTTATTCTGCTCATCTACAGAGAAGAAAAGTGTAGTTTGTTTTGAAATTAAAAATGAGCGTATTTTTGACTTCTTAGAGACTTTTCCTTGAATAGTACCTGTCGCTAAGGTAGTTATCGTTTGGTCTACCAAATCTATAAATTTCAAAACCTCTTGATTGTTCCATTTAAGTAGGATAAAATCTAATTCATCTTCAAAAGACGCATCAGCCAGTAAAGTCCACTCAACAATGTATTTCAACAAATCATGCACTATAGTTAGTTCTATGCTTGTTCATTACTTCTTTATGTGAAGTAAGGTCGCCACTTTTTATTTGTTTATGACTCAATTGTAACAAATCTTGAACTTCAGTAGGCAATTCATCATAGAAATCCTCTTCATTTTTTTGATATGCCTCATAAACAGACTTGATAATTTTTAATAATTTTTCGTCTGCATGGTTTGTATATTGAGCGATAAGATTTCTTAATTCTATGGTTTCCATGAGATTACTATTTATAATTACAAATATAACCATAATGAATGGTTCTGTTTCAACTACGTAAATATTCATTTAAATATTAAAACCTTAGTAAATCTTACTTCTGCAAAAAAAGCGAAAACCCCAACAAACAAAAAATGCCTCTTTAAAATCAAGAGGCATTTTAATTATATTTAGAAAAACAGTTTCTTAAGCTGCGTTGTCTTCTTTGATTTTGTTCAAAGCACTTCCTTTGCGGTACCACTCAATTTGAGCAGCATTATAAGTATGATTTGCTTTGATCGTGTCCTTAGAACCATCTTTATGAGTGATCTCAATAGTTAATGGAACATCTGGAGTGAAGTTAGCTAGATCTACAAAGTTGAAAGTATCATCTTCTTGGATCAGGTCATAATCTGCCTCATTTGCAAATGTAAGGCCTAACATTCCTTGCTTCTTCAAGTTCGTTTCATGAATACGAGCAAAAGATTTTACAATCACAGCTACCACTCCTAAGTGACGTGGCTGCATTGCTGCGTGCTCACGAGAAGAACCTTCACCATAATTGTGATCTCCAACTACTACAGAAGGGATACCAGCATCTTGGTATGCTCTTGCCGTATCAGGAACAGCTCCATACTCGCCATCTAATTGATTCTTAACAAAGTTAGTCTTCTTATTAAAAGCGTTAACCGCACCTATAAGTGTATTATTTGCAATGTTATCTAAGTGACCTCTAAAACGTAACCATGGTCCCGCCATAGAGATATGGTCTGTAGTACATTTACCGAACGCTTTGATCAACAATTTTGCATTGTTAACATCTGTTCCTATAGGAGTAAACGGCTCCAGCAATTGTAAACGTTCTGAATCATCAGCAACATCTACAACAACACTGCTTCCATCTTCTTGTGGAGCTAGGTAACCATCGTCTTTTACTTCAAAACCTTTAGGAGGTAATTCCCATCCTGTAGGCTCGTCTAGCATTACCTCATCACCGTCTTCATTGATCAGTTTATCTGTAATTGGGTTAAAGTCTAGTCTACCTGCAATTGCAATTGCAGCAACCATTTCTGGTGAAGCTACGAAGGCATGCGTATTAGGGTTACCATCTGCACGTTTTGCAAAGTTTCTATTAAATGAGTGGATGATTGAGTTTTTAGGAGCGTTTTTAGGATCGCTATAACGCGCCCACTGGCCGATACATGGTCCACAAGCATTTGTAAATATAGTAGCATCTACATTTTCAAATATCCCTAAAATACCGTCACGCTCTGTCGTATAACGTACTTTTTCAGAACCTGGATTGATACCAAACTCTGCTTTAGTTTTTAATTTTTTATCAATAGCTTGTTGGGCAATAGAACTAGCACGTGAAAGGTCTTCATAAGAAGAGTTAGTACAAGAACCTATCAATCCCCATTCTACTTTAAGTGGCCAGTCGTTTTTAGTTGCCTTTTCATTCATAGAACCTACTTCGGTAGCAAGATCTGGCGTAAATGGTCCATTAATGTGTGGCATCAATGTGTCTAAATCGATCTCGATTACTTGATCAAAATACTGCTCTGGATTTGCGTACACCTCATCATCACCAGTAAGATATTCTCTTACTTCGTTTGCAGCATCTGCAATATCAGCTCTTTCTGTAGCACGCAGGTAACGCTCCATAGAATCGTCGTATCCAAAGGTAGAAGTCGTTGCTCCTATCTCAGCACCCATGTTACAAATCGTTCCTTTTCCAGTACAAGAAAGGTTTAACGCTCCATCACCGAAGTATTCTACAATTGCTCCTGTTCCACCTTTTACGGTAAGGATTTCAGCAACTTTAAGAATAACATCTTTAGGTGCTGTCCATCCTGATAATTTACCAGTAAGTTTAACACCGATTAATTTAGGAAATTTCAATTCCCAAGCCATTCCTGCCATTACGTCTACAGCATCTGCTCCACCTACACCTATAGCAACCATTCCTAGTCCACCAGCGTTTACCGTGTGAGAATCTGTCCCGATCATCATTCCGCCAGGGAATGCATAGTTTTCAAGAACTACTTGGTGAATAATACCAGCTCCTGGTTTCCAGAAACCGATCCCATATTTATCGGATACTGACTCTAAAAAGTTAAAAACCTCATTAGAAGTATTCATAGCGCTTTGAAGGTCCATGCTCGCTCCGTTTTTTGCTTGGATCAAGTGATCACAATGCACTGTAGTAGGAACGGCAACTTTATCTTTACCAGCTTGCATAAATTGCAATAATGCCATTTGAGCCGTAGCATCTTGACATGCGATACGATCTGGGGCAAAATCTACATAGTCTTTCCCTCTAGTAAAAGGTTTACCTGGAGTTCCATCCCATAAGTGAGAATATAAAATCTTCTCAGCAAGTGTAAGTGGCTTACCAGTAATCTCACGTGCTTTATCTACACGAGCTGGCATCTCAGCATACACCTTTTTAATCATATCAATATCAAAAGCCATATATCTAGTTTTTATTTAATTTTTTAAGGTTTGCGAAGTTACAAAAATGAGACGTGAAATGAAAGCGCTATCCCACTAGTACAGCAGTTTAGATATTATCAAAATAGCGATAGTTTGACACCATGTAATTTATGAAAATGATAATTATAGGAGCGATAAATTGAGAGTTTCGCAATTAAGGGTGTAGTTTATGGTAATTCCGCTTTCGCGAAAGCGTGATCATATAATTCTATAGTGGTATATAAGTTTCCTTCTCGATGACCAACAATTTAGCAATTCTAAGATTTTCTCTACTAATAGATAATAAAAACAAAAGCACCATTTACATAGAATGGTGCTTTTGAAATAAGGTAAAAGGTCTTTAATCTAATGTTATTTTTACGTAACGTTTTTCTTTGGTCTTAGGTGTATTTGTTATAAACTCGCTCTCAGAAATTTGAACCATTTTATCTACCATTAAACCATTGAGAGAGGTACCGCTTTTAAGCAATGGCTGGTATTCAAATCCATTTTCAAGATCAAGCGTCAGTAAATAAGGTATAGACTTAAGTAGTTCTTTATCAGATTTTGTGTTAGCATTTACATAAGTAAGAGTACCATTTTTTACATCTGTTTTAATAGTACTCGCATTAACCATAAAACTAAATTTTTCATTTTTGTATTGTGAAAATATACCGTGGTTCCAGTATTCATAGCGACCACTTTTAGTATATTGAAATCTCTCTCTGTTGCCGTAATCACCTTCATTATAAATACGATCTCTTTTATTTGCAGTTATTTCTCTTTCAATTTTGTACTCATTGAGTAAATTACCGTTTGCCGAATCAATAACTAGAATTTCTAAATCACCTCTATGCCTCATAGAAGAAACCACCTCATTGCGATCTCGTCCTACAACCATTTTCATAGATTCTCTAGCTACATCATACCAATGATATGCAAGTATCCAATTACCGTTTGATTTTTCCATGGTTCTAAAATCAAATGCGTTTATATCTTCATCACTTGCGTCTCCTGCAACATAAGGTCTCAAATTGCTATTTGTTATTTTAGTGGTGATCGTCTCTCCTATTTTCTCTAAACTTGATAGACTGTAATTGTTGATAACCATTCCCATATCAATATCTTCTCCATCTTCATATGCACGAGTAAAACTAATACTAGCGAATGTAACGGTATCGCCTATAATTTTTGCTTTAGATGTTGCCAGAAGATCATTATAATCTTGAAGTTGTAACATCACAGGCTTCTCATTTCCTTTAACAATAAAAACTGTTTCAAACCTAGAACCGTCTAATTTTCTTTCCTCCTTACTACGCTTTTTATCTTTTTCTTTTTCTCCTTTACCATAAAAGATGTAGGTGTCATTTTCTTCAAAGTAATCAATATTATAAACATTAAAATCTCTAAAACCTTTAGAGTTTAAAGTGATTTCTTGATTAGAAACTACCTTTAATTTTTCATCTAGTTTGATTAATGTATGAGTTGAATTAAGTCTAGGTTTTGATTTACTAAATGTAGTCATGCCAGGTTTAGTAAAATTATTTACAGTTGAGATAATAGTAAAGTTATTGTTATCACTTTTAAAAGTAAATAAAGATGAGTCGATATCCTCAATTCCTATTTGCTCATTCACGGCATTAAGATTATCATCAATTTTTGCATAGTTTTTCCTCATAGACTTTTTCTTTAAATCTAGATCATAAGCAGCGTCATCTACTTCAACAAACTTTTTCTTGTCAAAATCTACTTCTAAAACTTTACCACGACCTCTACCTATCTCCACGGCAAAAACCCTAATTTTTCCATCAATCAATGCGGCAGATACTATTCTATCGTCTGTTGCTCTAATCTTTGTGGACTTCAGCAACTTCATATCACTTTTGAATTCATTGATGTACTGAATCTCACGTTTATAATTGTAAACTAAAACGTAGGTTCCTCCATCAGGCTTTTTCAATGCAAAACCAGAGTTATCGGTTTTCTTTGTTCTAACAACGCCACTGTATTCTACAATATCATTTGTTTGTGCGTTTAAATTGAAAGTAATGGATAGAAATAAAAAGAGGTATACAATTTTTGAAAAAGGCATTGTGGAAATTATTAATTTATACAATAAATATATTGATCCATGTGAATAGAGGTTTAATATAAATTTTTAAATCTGAAACCAAGATTGAAAGAAGTAAAGGTATAATCGCTATTAAAAGCAAATGAAGGTCCAGAAATAATGGAAAAGGAATCTAAATCTAATTCTAAGTAGGGTTTAATAAAAGTAAGACTAGCTATTTGATCAGACGACGAACTAAACTCATAGCCAGCGTCAAGATTTACTTTAAATAAATCACTCAAATAATACCTTGTCGCAACACCTACACCACCTTGAAAAACAGCCTCAGAATACCCATCTGGATTAAATTCTGTAGGTTCAAAATCGATATCTCTATAAGTACCTGATGTTGCTAGTCCTAGCTCCAAATTATCGCCTAACTCAATAAAATAATAATTATACTCTATAGAAATAGAATAATTCAAGTTATCACCTAATCCTTGCCCGTAGCTTACACCGTAAGACATACCTTGAGAAAATGCATTGATAGAAAAGAATAAAAAGAATGTGAAAATTAATTTGCGAATCATGTTTAATAAATAAAAGTTAAAAAAAAGCCACGATAATACTACTTTATTATTCAAATCATACAAATACTCATTATAAATTATAATTTTTATGTACAAAGACTTGAATAATAGTAATTCCGCTTTCGCGAAAGCGGTAAATTTTATAAAATATTACATCAAAAAAAGCTATTGTCACGCAACCATTTGAAAATTTCAATACTAATGAATGAATCCATTAAACAAATTCAAATGAAAAACATTTTAAAGTCACTTTTTATACTAAGTATGCTGGCGATTACATCTTGCTACTATGAAGACATAGATGATCTAGAAAAACGCCAAGAAGTTATAGAGCAAGACACTACATTATACGATTATGTTGAGTCCATGGCACAAGATGGCGCTGATCAAGATGATGTGACCTGTATTAAATTTGTCTACCCTATAGGTCTATATACTGTAGATGAAAATGATGTGGTCATAAGTCTAGATGTGATTGTTGGTAATCAGGCATTTTTTGATTTTTTAAACAATTTAAACCCAACTGATAACATCTCTATAAGTTACCCTATAGAAACCACACTATCTGATGGCACTATAGTTTCTGTGACTAATAACGACGAATTACTGGACAGTATAGAATCCTGTATTGAACGACAAGAAGAGATCATTAGAGAATGTGACGGATTATTAAACGGCGGCCAAGACTGTATATGGAAAGTAGGTTATTCTTTCAATGATACAAATGACTTCTTAGGTGCCGAATTTGATGGAGATGGCATTACTTATTTTGAATATGGTGATGATAGTGATGAAGGATCTTGGAACTCATTATTTATAGAAGACCAATTATTCATCAATATCAACTTATTAGATGATACATCGATATACGGTCAGCGTTTCAATAAAAATTGGCGTGTTGAATCTTGGTCACCAGAAACCATGACCTTAACTACAGATAATGGAGATGAGCTTATAATAAACCGTTACTGCTCTCCTGATGACACTAATGATTGTTTTAATCTTGATTTTATAGCCTGTGAAAATGATTTAACTCCTGGAATAGCAGATATAATTTTAGATGACTATACAGCTTGTATATTTGAGATCATGCGATTAGATGAGTCACTTGATACCATCGCATATTATGAAAATGAAAATGATGCGCTTACTTCAAGCAACGCCATTGATTCTTCTGTTATTTACAACAACACTAGTTTAATGCAAGACTTTTATGTAGGTATCACTTATGGAGTGAATGGCGCTACTAACGTCATTGAAATAAGTATTTCGGTTGAAAATTGCCCGTAGTAGAATTGAATTAGCTATTGCTAAAAGGCACTATTTTGAAAACAAAATAGTGCCTTTTTAATTTAATGCAATTATAAGATCTTATCTATGATGCTTTCCTCGGTATAACCTTCTGCTTCGGCTTTGTAATTTTTGATGATTCTATGTCTTAGAATTCCAGTAGCTACAGCTTTTACATCTTCAATGTCTGGACTGTATTTTCCATTTACAGCTGCGTGAGTTTTTGCTGCCAATATTAAGTTTTGGGATGCTCTAGGACCAGCGCCCCAATCAATATATTCCTTTATGATATCTGGAGCAGTATCACCCTTAGGTCTAGTTTTACCTACCAAAGAGACAGCGTACTCAATCACATTATCTGCAACAGGAATACGTCTTACTAGTTGCTGGAAATCTACAATTTCCTGAGCTGTAAAAAGAGCGTTCACAACAGGTTTATGATCACTAGTTGTAGACTTCACCACATCTATTTCTTCTTGAAAAGAAGGATATTGCAACAAGATAGAAAACATAAATCTATCCAGTTGCGCTTCTGGCAAAGGATAGGTTCCTTCTTGCTCGATAGGATTTTGAGTTGCAAGAACAAAATAAGGTTTATCTAACTGGTAATTATGACCAGCTACGGTTACCGATTTTTCTTGCATCGCCTCAAGAAGTGCTGCTTGAGTTTTAGGAGGTGTACGATTGATCTCGTCTGCTAGAATAATATTTGAAAAAACTGGTCCTTTTAAAAACTTAAAAGTTCTATTCTCATCTAGTATTTCACTACCTAAAATATCACTAGGCATCAAGTCTGGTGTAAACTGTATTCTTTTAAAGTTCAAACCTAGAGCCTGCGAGATGGTATTTACCATCAATGTTTTTGCAAGTCCTGGAACTCCTACAAGCAGCGCATGACCACCAGAGAAAACAGAAATCAATATTTCATCGATGACTTTTTCTTGTCCTATTATGACTTTGGCAATTTCTTTTTTAAGCTGCTGGTGTTTTTTAACCAGATTATCTATAGCGGCTACGTCTGACATGTAAGTGGTGGTTTATGGTATTACTTCCAACTATTAAGAATATCGCAATCAATATATTCTGGTCCTATTTTAATATAAGTATCAGCTAGCTTTTCATTGCGCCATTTGTTGATTGCTCTTACTTGCTTATCCTTTAAAGCTAAATCTTTTATTTTTAAAAAGTCCTGAGCATAATTTGCTTTGTGGTCGGTAATCTTATCAATAATCTTAACTATTTTGAAGGTTTTGTTTCTCATACGAGGATCAGTCTCTTCTATAATACCACTTACATCGCCCTTTTCTAGAAATTGAACGGTGGAAGCCATATCAGATTCTAACCTTATCACCTCTACTCTACCAGTTCCGGTATTAGGATTAATGATTCTACCACCATTTTCGGCAGTTTTTTCTTCATCGCTTATTTCTCTTGCCGCATCTCCAAAGCTTATTTCATTCAGAATAATACGATCCCTCATGTCATTAAGCTTCTTACGTGCTTTCTCGACTTGAGCTACAGAAATATAAGGAGTTAACAAGATATGACGCACATCTCTAATCTGCCCACGGATCTTTTCTACGTATAGAATATGCCATCCAAAAATAGTTTCAAAAGGCTCGCTTATCTCACCTTCTTGTAATGAAAAGGCTTGATCTTTAAATTCTTTAACAAATGGATCACTGCGTTTTAAAGACAAAACACCTCCTTGACGCTCTGTACCAGTATCATCAGAATAAAGGGTTGCTTTTGCGGCAAAGTCGGCTCCATTATCAAGAACATCAGCTCTATAGCCTTTTAACTTATCGATGACTAATTTAATCTCATCTTCATCTGGCTCTGGAATGACTACAATTTGTGCCATTTCTACTTCAGATCCAAAAAGTGGTCGATCTTCTTCTGGAATAGATTTAAAAAAGTCACGTACCTCTTCTGGTGTAATTTCTACTTGCTCTGTAATACGTTCTTGCATTCTCTGTGCAAGAAGTCCGTCGCGATTTACACGATTAAGAGCTTCTCGTACCTGAGTAATATTGTCTTTCTTATAGAACTTTGCTATTTCCTTATCATCTTCAGTCTGCAGGGCATTTTTGAAATATTGTATTTGTTGCTCAGTTCTACCTTCTATTTCTCTATCACTTATTGTGATACTATCTTGAATAGCGTGGTGTGCGTACATTTTTTCAGAAAGTAAACTCTCCATAAGTTCACAGCTGGAAATATCAGAAATACCAGCTTGCCTTTTAGCTTGTGCCTTTGCAGAGGCGATATCAGATCCTAAAATTACATAGTCTCCTATAACACCTGCAACACCTTCTATTAGAAATCTCTTTTTAGTTGTAGGTCTTACGCTGTCTAATGCCGCAAGAGTTTCTTGAACATTCTTTTTATCTGCCGCAGTAATTTCTTCATTTGAAGTGGTTTGTGCTGTTACCGCTTTCGCGAAAGCGAGAACAATAAAAACACTGATGTATTTAGTTATTGATTTTAAGTTTATCACTGTTAATAGCGTCATTTAATAAATCTTTTTCTATTTTTTTAATATAAGCCAGTTTACTCTTGTTGAGTAAAACCTGTTTAATCGTAGGCTTTACATAGGATAGAGGCGCGCGATCGCCGCGTTTAAGGACTTTATTGAACCGCACCAAATATACACCAAGACTATCTTCTAGCTTCCACGTTTTATTTTCTTTTATGTAATACTTTTCATTTGAAGGGTTGATCACATTCATTGCGTCAAAAAGATTGCTTTTTTTAACCCAAATGCTGTCATTGAGAAAGTAATTGCGATAAGAGAGTTTAAGGCTGTCTAATTGAGACAACGAAGTTACGTCTCCTTTATTGAAGAGTTTTGTTATTTTTTGCAAATCAGTGTTAAGAGGATCCATTTGAACGTACCTAAACTGCACTAAATCTTCATTGAGTTTAAAGTCCTCCTTACGATCTTCATAATAGGCCTCTATATCTCTATCTTTTATTAAAGTATCAAGATTTTGCTTAGTTAATTCTCCTAGATATTCTTGGGCATAAAGCTCCACCTTGTAATTATTAATAAGCCTATCCAGCTCATCCTGCCTGCTTTGATCGATATTATCGATGGCATTTTTTAATAGCAGCTGATCCGTCGCCCATTGATTAACAAAAGCGGTGACAATACGCGTACTGTCCTGTGTGGTATAATTTGCAGGTAAGAGTCGCTCGATATCGTCTTTATCTAAATAGCTTTTACCTAGCACAACAACAGCATCCGGTACGGAATCTTTTTTAAAATACTCACAGGATACCAGAGATAGCAACAACAGTATGTACAGACCGTTTTTAACCAAGCTCTTTTTCTATTTGGGATTTTACTTTTTTAAGAATCTTTTTATGAATCTTGATCTTATGTCCATCTCTCAGTCCATCGATCCACTGTTTTTCAAGCTCTTGCTTATAGTCATTAATAACACGACCACGAGCTTCTTCCAAAGTTTTAAGCGATGGTTCTATGATTTCTTTTACTTCTATTACTTTATGAAAACTATCACCTTGATCATGATATACTTCTGAAACACCTACTTCAACTTCAAAATCGTCAGGTAACCTGTTGTAATCATCTTCTACAGTCCCTGAAGAAATAATCACTCTGGTTTTATTATCAATATTTATACGAGCTTTGATCGTGTCAGTCGCAACGCCTTGACGCAACATTTTTTGTACTTCCTGAGCCACATCATCAGAAGTGCTTTGCGTCAAGACAATATCAATTCTACGTTTCCATACATAATCTTCTTTATGAGCGTCGTAATAACGCTGCTGCCCGATAGAATCATTATCTGCTTTATTCCATATTTGAGTTTCTATCAGGTCAAAAACTAAAAAACCTTCTTTGAACTCATTGTATAAAAATCTAAAGTCTTCATTATCTCTTTCTAGATTTTCATCATAATACTCAATGATTTTATCTGTAATAAAGGATTGATAAAATGCGTCTAGTTTTTCATTCTTAGAAGAGTAACTGGTATAGTCTTTAGTTTGCTTTAATTCTAGGTAAGATAAAAAGTCTTTTATTTTAAAGTTTACCTCTTGAATACTGAACAACTTAGTCTCGTTTGCAGCGCCGTTTTTATCAAAAACGTAGCTTGATGTCATGATCAAGCTATCATTTACCATTTGATATACTTCTTGAGGTAAGCGTAGTTTTTTAGAAATATTATACTGGGTCTTCAGTTTATCGGTAAATGCTTGTGTAATGATCCTAGACCTAGGTGATTTTTGAATTTTACTTTCTAACTCCTTTTTAACTTCATCAAACTCTTTTAATGGATGCTTTTCAAGCAATTTAATGATGTGCCAGCCGTATTGAGTTTCAATAGGCTTACTGTATTCATTGAGCTCATTTAATTTGAAGGCAGCTTCAGCAAAAGTTTGATCTATTCCGCCAGTTCCAAATTTATTTAGTTTTCCACCTCTAGGAGCCGTGTTTGCATCGTCAGAAAACTCTCTTGCAAGCTCTTCAAATCGCTTACCTTCTTCTAGTTGTTTGTAAATTTCATCGATACGAGACTTTGCAGTTTTCTCATCGGCATCTTTTTTATCAAATGTCATGATATGAGCCACAGTAACTTCTCCTGGATTAGGTCTTCTATCATTCACATAAACAATATGATAACCAAAATCTGTGCGAGTAGGTTTTGAATAAGTCTTTACTGGAGTTTCATAAGCAGCAGTTTCAAATTCATATGCCATTCTAAAAGATCCAAACCATCCTAGATTTCCTTCATTACCAGCACTAGGTCCTTCACTCTTTTTGCGTGCTAATTCACCAAAATCTGCACCGTTTTCTAATTCTTTATAAATTTCTTGAATTCGATTCCAGGCTTTAAGCGTGTCAGCAGGAGCAGCACCACGATTCAATTTAATTAAGATATGACTTGCATTTACTTCTTCTCTACCGCGCTCGTATCCTTCTCTAATTAGACTTTCTGTTACTTTATTGTCTGTCAAGTAAGGTTGTGCAAGGCTAGCTCTTGTGTTCTTAATATCCTTAAGGTGGTTTTCTTTTTGGTCTAGACCTAAATCATAAGCCTGTTGAAGCTTTAATCTATAGTCTATATAAAGCTGTAAGTAGTTATCAACGTCTTTTTGATCTTCATCCTGAACGATATCAATATTTTTAAAATAGAACTTCATAAAAGTTCCTGCATCATAATCTTTACCATCTATGCTTAGAATTGTTTGATCATTTAAATCCTGAGCTTTTATTCCGGAGCTTAATAACAGTGACGTTATCAAAAAAAATGTACTGAAATACTTCATATTTTTTTTCTATTCAAGAGGTGCAAAAATAGTTATTTAAGATTGCCTTTCAAAACGATTAAATTTCCTAAATATTTTGATGAATTAGTGTTAAGTTTTAGCAACATCTATCGACTCTAAAAATATGATAAAAAGTAAGCATTCCATTGAAGTTTTATTGCCCATAAATGAGGTAATGGAATTATTTAAAAATCAAGATTACTTTAAGTTTTGGCAAAAAGGACTCGTTGATTCTAAAGCAATTTCTGGCGCACCTGGAGCTGTAAACAGCACTAGAGAAATGAGTATCAAAGTTGCCGGAGCACTTATCAAAATGAAGGAAGAAATCACTACCGTAGACCTTCCACACTTATGGGAGGCAACGTATCGTACAAAAGGTGTTTTGAATAAGCAGAGTAACCGCTTTCGCGAAAGCGAGACAAAAATTAATGGTAAATTGATAAAAACTACCTTATGGGATGCCACTAGCACATTTAAATTTACTGGATTTATGCGCCTTATAGGCAAAGCACAACCACAATTATTTAAAGGACAAACATTACAACATATGCAAGATTTTAAGACCTTTGCAGAACATCAAGACGATTTTATAACCAACAAGTGATGAGAAAATTAAAATTGATATGGGATTTTAAAGGACCCAATGCAGAAAAAACTGCTGCACACCATTTGATCCATCTAGATGAATATGTGAAAAATGAAAAAGTTGAAGCTATAGCAACAGGAGTTGAAAAAGTAAACGATAGGCATCATATTGCTTTTCTAGCGCTTGAAGAAATTCACATGCCTCCTGTAAGAAATGCTTTAAAACCTCATCGTGGTCAGTTATGGGTAGAATGACAAATGGTCCTAAACTTCTAGTTTAACTACCTGAGGTGGATTCTTCTATTTCTACTTTTATACTCTGTCTCTCATGAAGTTTAAAGGCGATTAAGTGAGCTAGAGTGAATATAGTCATTAGATAGAAGAACCTTGAATAATAATAACTGACATAATTTGATGAATACAATGCTATAGCAAAAAACGCACTAGAAATTAAGTATGCATATGGAATGATCAAATAATGTTCATTTTTGTACGTATCCATTTGCAAATATCCAATTGTCGCTATGATACAATAAGTCAAGGAAGTAAACCCATAGATATAAAACAAAATTACCAACCATGATTCTAATCCCGGACTTATTAATGTTATTATAAAATGAATAAGGTAACTTTCAAACAACAGTAAAGTTAATATTATCAATGAATTACCTATAGTTATTTGTTTCCAACTAATGAATTTAAATATGTCGAATAAGAAAACCGCATAACCTATTGCTGTAAAAACAAAAAATAACAGGTAAGGCAAATAATGGTTTTCAAAATAAACCAAACAAAGATCTGAAAGTATTGAAAATATAACACCTATTAAATATCGCTTATTAGTATATAATCGGTGCCAAATCATCAGATAAGTAAACATTAAGATAGAATTGCCAACTCTACTCCATTTCACCACCTCAAGATTATCTGTGTATATTATAAGATAATTGATGATCAGAAAAAATATGGCCATCAATAAATACCATTTTTTAGAAATATGTAAGTAACTTTTCGTCATATAAAAATGAAAGTAGTCTAAGTAAAATAAAAGATATTGAACAGATCACAGAATGCTTATACTATAGACTAAATACAATTAAAAAGGTTTAAACGCATATATAGAATAATTTTCAATCGGTGAACTACAAAATACAATTACTTTACACTGTCTTTATAAATGTCATTGATGTTGAGTTTACCAGCCATATCTATTCCATAATACCAATATGCTTTACTTTTAAAAAATATTTTCAATTTTAATGAATCCATCTCAACTATTCAACTCATTTCTAGAGGAAGGTCAAATTTTAACGGATAAAGCTCTAGAGCAAAGATATCATCATATATGGCACATGGATGAGCCATTAAAAGCTTTATGTGTACTATTACCAAAGAACACTGAACAAGTAAGTAAGATCATGAAAGTATGTTATCAAAATGATCTACCAGTAGTTACTCACGGTGGCTTAACTAATCTCGTAGGAAGTACTGAAACAATAGGAAACGAAGTAGTTATTTCTACAGAGCGATTAAATCGTATTGAAGAAATTGATAAAGCTAGTAGAACAATCACTGTTCAATCTGGGGTTATTTTAGAAAATATTCATAACGCGACGGAAGAAGAAGGTTTGTTATTCCCCTTAAATTTTGGTGCGAGAGGAAGTGCCCAAATAGGTGGTATCGTTTCAACTAATGCTGGCGGACTAAGAGTTCTTAAATACGGAATGACCAGACAGCTGGTATTGGGGCTTGAAGCTGTAACAGTAGAAGGAACGGTCATATCGTCTATGAAGAAAATAATTAAGGATAATAGTGCCTACGATCTCAAACAACTATTTATAGGAAGTGAAGGCACTTTAGGAATTATAACAAAAGTCATTTTAAAACTTGAAGAGCTTCCTAAAAGTCGTAATGCCGCTTTCATAGGGTTTGATAATTATGATGCAGTAGTAACGTTTCTTAAATATTGCGATAGTAAGCTAGCTGGAAAACTAAGTGGATTTGAATTGATTTGGAAAAATAGTTATGTTCAAATGACTAGTGTGAATGAAAGCGTGAGACCTCCATTACCTTACGATTACAACTATTATGTTTTAATAGAATCTCTAGGCGGCAATCAATTCAATGATCAGAATGAATTTCAAAATTTACTAGAGCAAGCACTAGAGGAAGAGTTGATACTGGATGCTGTGATGGCAAATTCTCAAAGTGATGTCGAGTGGTTTTTTAGAATACGAGAAGATGTTAATAATCTAGTCGATTTTATGGAACATGATCAGCATTTTGACATCAGTTTACCGATTCCTTATATAGGTAGCTATATTGAAGAAAGGTATAATTCCCTTAGAAAAATAAAAGGAGTAAATCAAGTTTATGCTTTCGGACATGTAGCAGATGGGAATATTCACTTTATGGTGGGAAAATCAAATTTAAGTACTGAATTAAAGAAAAGGATAGATCATTGTATTTATGATGGACTACAAAAAATAGGTGGCTCGGTCAGTGCAGAGCATGGCATAGGACTTCACAAGAAAGATTATCTACATTTATGTAGAAATGAAGAAGAAATTAATTTAATGCGTTTATTAAAAACAACTATGGATCCTAAAGGACTTTTGAATCCTCGAAAGATCCTTTGATACTATTATCTAGGTTGCTTTGCTCTTCCGTATAAAAAAAGACGTATTTCACAAGACAGTAAAATGCAAATAGGTAGAGTGTCCTGTCTAAGAAGTAGAAAAGAAAAGGCTCCATCTTATAATAGTAGGCTAATAAAGCAGCAAAATCTGAAAACACTAACCCAAAAGTAGCATACATATAATATGCAGTTTTAAAACTCAATCTAGTAGAATTATACAAGCCCGAGAATAAACACATTGCAATGCCTACTATCCCACAAATCTTAATGGAATAAAAAGCTATGTCTGATTCAAAATCAACACTTATATTATTCACTAAAAAATTAAATACGTAAACATTGAAAACTAGTATAAACATATATATAAGATATTCGTACCAATTCACTTGTCTCCATTGAACAAATCTGAGTACGTTTAATCCAAGAAGAGAGTATGCTACTGTTGTAGATATTCCGTAAAGTAAAACTCCCCAGGTATGTTCGTAACCTACTATTGCAATATCTGACACAACTATTATAGCTAATACGATATAAACTAATCGGTGATTGAACTTATGGTATAATAAAAATAGTACGATTGATATAGAGCTCGCCAAACGAAATATTTTTGAAATCATCAAGTCGAAGAAAAACACAGTTATCACATTTACAACAAACAAGATTGCTATAAAGACAATTAGGCTTTTATTAAAAGTTTTCGATGAAAATTCCTTTTTCCCCATTTTTAAAAATAAATATAATCGTAGAGAATATATGTTAAAAATTCGCTCTTTAGATTTATGATTAAATGCAAAGTAGGCATTTACTGATAATTCACATAAAATGTAGCTTATAATAATATAGATTAGGGAGACCTTTTTTCTTTGAAGTTATTGAAGTTTTAGTGCTCCTACTGCATGTATTTATTTCTTTGATTTACGAATCATTTAAAAAGGTATAATAAAAAAGGGTTGCCATTAGACAACCCTTTTATTCTAAACAAAATTAACTTTCCTAATTTTTAACTAGCTTTAAGTTCTGAGTACCTTCAGCAGAAGTCACTTTAGCAATGTATACACCACTTGTTAAGCTATTCGCATCGATCAAAACAGAATCATTATTCACTTCTTGACTAATCACTAGTTTACCTGAAAGATCATAAACTTGAACCGATTGTAAAATAGTATCTGTAGAAGAGATAGTCCATTCGCTTGAAGAAGGGTTTGGATATACCTTAAATGGCGCTATACTAAAATCATTTACACTAGCTGTAGTGTTTTTATGTAAATATAAATTATCGTACCATATGGTAGGTACGTTTGAAGTAATCACAAATTGAACAATGTCATTTCTTGTAGTATCACCTGTGAACGCAGTATCGATAGTTACATCAATGATATTCCAACCATTTACCAGAGTTTGTGCAGCTGCTGCACCATCACCTACATTAATGTTGAAAGCAGAAACTTCACCACCTGTTCCACCCCATTGAGAGAACTTCATGTTAATTTCTTTACCTATCAAGTTAGGCTCATCAATAAATACATCCATATGAAAGTGAGTAAATCCTGTAGCATCAATAGTTCTTGCACCTTGCCAGTCTATTCCTTCACATCCAAGTCCATCGATTCTTTTCATCGCCTCTCCTGCAACTACCACATCAGAAGTGCCACCAGGACACCATGAAGTATCAAATGTATCAACAGCAATATCAGTATAGGCGTCACTAAAAATTGAAATCACATCAGCAGCAGGTCTATTAGGAGGTGTTGCTGTACCCATTGAAGGACCTACGGCAGCAAAAGAGATAGTATAAGTTTCATTACTCATTCCGTTTGCAGAGGTTACCCCTATCGTCGCATCACCAGGAAGAGCAGTCGCTTGATTTATAACTACAGTTGCGCCTGCATCAGTAGCAGTAGCTAGTGTCACTTGTGGAACCGTTGTAGTTCCAGCAGGAAGGTCTACATTATAGGAGAAAACTCCAGCAGAAAAATTAGCTAGTGGTGCATTATCAATCTCAACAGTGCTTAAAGTCGCATCAGCACCAGCTACCGTTGGATTCTTCCAGAAATAAACGTTATCTAAATAAATATCTACTGGCACTGTACTTCCAGGACCATTAGCAGCGAATTTCATTTGAAAAACATTATCCCAAGTCATACCTGTAAAAGAAGATTTAGGTATATCAACTGACGTCCATGTACCAGAAGTATAAGCGATAGAAACTAATGTTTCTCCTGCTCCTGATCCACTATTGATTGGACTTACTTGGATATCGGTTGCACCAGGAGATGCTGATGTCCATATATCCACATGCAAGAATTCCATAGTTGAAGCATTAGTTGATGTCAACTCTGTCCCTTGATAGTTAAAGTTAGGATAAGCTAGAAGGAGTTCACCGTTACCTGGATCAAAAGCTGGATTTACCTGAGTGTGTCCAGACTGGCCCCAGTTTGGGTCGTAATTAGTAGCAATATTAGTGTATGTATCTCCAAAAATAGAAATCACATCGACTGCGTTATTTGTCGGAGCCGCTGGTGATGTGCTCGGTTGGGCAAAACCCAAATTAGTAATAAATAGAATTAAAAGAAAAGTAATTTTTTTCATAGTACAAGATTTAAAAGAATAATTTTAATTAACGTTATGAATTTAATGAATAGATACTTACAACATCAAAATAAGACCTTTACAAAAAACATACAGATCGTAATTTTACAATGCAAAGTGAAAAAAAACAATAAATCACTGATTATTAAATACTTGAAACATTCTCTGTAGAGACTTGATATTTAAATAATTGTTTAAATATTCATAAATGATGTAGTAATGTTGTGGTAATAAAGTGATTCTATAACCTTACTCTAACGATTGAAAAAATACTTAAAAAAAACTTAAATCCCTCAAAAGACGAAATAGCTAAAACTACATCTTAAAACGACCTATTATTTAAAATGTCAATTCAAAACTAGAATTGATTTCAGTGTTTGAACTTCCACCTAAAAAAACATCAAAAGTACCAGGGTCACAAAACCAGTTGCCTTCATTATCAAAATATCCCAAATCATTTTCTGTTAGGTTAAAAACTACTTCTCTTGATTCCATAACTTCTAAGTCAATTAGTTGAAAACCCTTTAATTCTTTCAATGGTCTGACAACTTTAGAATAACTGTCTCTTATATACAACTGCACCACCTCTTTTCCTTTTACTGGTCCTGCATTTTTCAAATCAACAGTTATTTTGATTGATTTATCTTTTGAAAAATTGTCAACTATCTGAAGATTTGAATACTCAAAATCTGTATAACTAAGTCCGTGACCAAAAACCCATAATGGATCATTCGGTACATCCTGATAATGAGACCAAAAAACAAAATCTGGTGAAGGTAAATTTGGCCTTCCAGTACTTTTACCATTGTAATAGATAGGCACCTGACCTACACTTCTAGGAAAAGTCATTGGTAATTTACCAGATGGATTGTAGTCACCATATAACACTTTTGCTATCGCGTTACCGCTTTGGGAACCTAGTTGCCATACTTCAACTATTGCAGGAATATTTTCCTTGGCCCATGGTATAGCCAGAGGTCTTCCATTATTGAGTACCAAAACGATATTTTTATTCACTTGATACACATCCTCTAACAATTTTTGCTGCAAGCCAGGCAGTCCTAGCTCTGACCTGCTTCTACCTTCACCACTTTGCAAACCGTGCTCTCCTAAGACTAACACTACTACATCTGCATTTTTTGCAGTTTGTATTGCTTCTTGAAAACCTGAAACATCGCTATCGTTGATCTTTACCTCTTTTGAGAATGCAGTTTTACCAACTACTAGTTCCGGACCTCTTGAATAAATGATGTTCTCGTTGTACTCTTGCATTCCCTCTAGAACACTTATCGCCGAATCATCAACAGCAGTTGCTCTCCAATTTCCTAAAGGACTATTTTTATCACTAGCTAGTGCACCTATTAAAACAACTTTTTTATTGGCCTTGTTAAGTGGTAAAAGTTGATTCTCATTTTTGAGGAGAACTATAGATTTTAAAGCCATATCCAATGCTCCTTCTTGAATTTCTTTACTACCTATGACATTCTTTTCTGATTCAAGATTACAGTACCTGTAGGGATCATCAAAGAGTCCCAATTCAAATTTCACCTTCAAAATACGTTTGACAGCATCGTCAATTGTTTTGATGTCGACCTTACCACTTTTTACTAAACCAGCTAGTTCATTTACATAAAGGTTGGACTCCATATCCATATCAGTACCAGCATTTGCAGCTAATCTGGCGGCAGCTGTTCCATCTGGCGCAAATCCATGTGGTACTAATTCTGCTATTGAGCCCCAATCAGAAACTACAAACCCTTCAAACTGCCATTTCTCTTTTAAAATATCTCTGAGTAAGAAATCGTTTGCAGTTGCAGGAATACCATTAAGTTGATTAAAACTATTCATAAACGTTCGGACACCAGCGTCGTTTGCAGCTTTGAAAGGTGGCAATACGCTATTATACAAAGTTGAAGTTCCTAAATCTGCATTATTATATTCTCTTCCTGCCTCGGGAAATCCATAAGCGGCAAAATGCTTAGCGCAAGCGACAATAGATTCTTTGTGCGCAAGATCATCACCTTGAAATCCTTGCACTCTAGCTTTAGCTATTTCACTACCTAAGAAAGGGTCTTCACCTGCTCCTTCCATAACTCTGCCCCATCGGGCGTCTCTAGATATATCTACCATAGGAGCAAATGTCCAGTTAATACCTGCAGCACTAGCTTCTTTTGCAGCCAGGCGTGCAGACTCTTCAACAGCTTCTAAATCCCAACTCGCTGCCTCAGCAAGAGGAATTGGACTCATAGTTCGATAACCATGTATGACATCATATCCAAAAATTAATGGAATACCTAATCGAGATTCTTCGACTGCGATTCTTTGAACTGCTCTTACTTCTTCAACACCTCTCACATTCAACATAGAACCAACATATCCCATTTTTATGTGTTCATATTTCATTTCGGACTCGTCTTCATCAGGCACTGGTCCCGTAAAGTCCATGAAACCATTGTATTGATTCATTTGACCTATCTTCTCTTCTAAAGTCATTAAGTTTAATAATGAATCTACTTGACCATCAAGACGACTATTTTCAATTACTATTGAGTCATTATTTTCTAAATCGATGGATTTATTTTCTGTACAACTCATTAAAAAAATGGTCAACATACTGATTGAAAAAGTGGCACTAAATATGGGTTTAAATACTTTATTTATCATGTGGTCTAGCTTGTTTTCTAAAGATGGTTGTTATCCCGCTTTCGCGAAAGCGGAATTACTATCAAGATTATAATTAAAAACTTGCTAAGTAGAATTTTCATCTCCTCAGCAAGTTGTAGTTTATATTAAAAAGTATAGTTCTAAAATTTTAATTTTTCATTTTTATCCCAAAGTCCCCAGTAAGCTCCTACCTCACCTTCATCTCCTTTCTTCCATGATTCATCAAATGATGAAAAGTAAAAAACATCGATCTTGTTTTTTTGAGACCATTTTTGTGTGTCAATGAAATACTTCATTGCGTTTACTTCTGTAGAATGAGCAGCTCCTAGACTTTCTCCTTTACTAGGCCATCCAGTTTCGGTTATAATTACTCTTTTGCCTTTGCAAACGTTTAATACTTGATGGTACATGTCGTTCATATGACCTAAGGAATAATCGATGGCAGTTCCTTCCCAATATGGGTAGCAATTAGTAAGGATCACATCAGAATTCTCAACAAGTTCTGGATGTACTACAAATTCATAATAGGCGTCTACATAACCTACTGGAACATCTGGAATAGCTTCTTTTACTCTTTTTATGTATGCAAGAAGCTGTTCAACGGATAGGTCATTGCGGTAGAGTACCTCATTACCTACTGCTGCTATATCTACCACTCCTTTTTTAGCTAAATCAATCAGCGCCTCGATTTCTAACTCGTTTTTCTCAAGATCATCACTAAGCCATGCTCCTACTAATGTTTTGAGACCATGCTTGTGAGCAGTATGCGCAACAAACTCATTACCTTCAATACAAGAAAAAGAACGGATCCATTTTGTATAAGGCTTTAAAATTTTGATGCGACGCTCCACCTGTTCTTCAGTAATATGATCACCAGGTTCCTGACCATCTTCATACATACTGAAACATATTCCATGCTGACCGTTTTTTAATGTATCACGCCAGAGTTGCTTTAAGTCTTCTTCATTATAGCTATCTAAAACAATACCGTCTGATTGCGTATGTTGCGCTCTATTTGATTGTAAAAATTGTTCTTTTCTAAATGACATGTTAGTATTTTAGTTTTTCGTTTTTATTCCAAAGTCCCCAACGAGCTCCTAACTCTCCTTCTTGACGTACTTTCCAAGACTCATCAAATGATGAGAAGTAGAAGGTTTCTACACCTTTCTCTTTTGCCCAATTAGTTACATTTACAAAGTACCTTATAGCATTCTCGTTAGAAGGGTCTGCATTTTTATTTTTCTGACCTTCGTTAGGCCAGCCTGTTTCTGTAATTATTACTGATTTACCTTTTGAGACACTCTTTACTACGTTGTACATCTCATTTAAGTAAGCAGTGGCGTTATCAATTCCACAGCCTTCCCAAAAAGGGTAGCAATTAATTAAGATCACATCGCAAATATCTACTAACTCTGTTCTTTCAACATACTGATAGTAAGCATCAACATAACCTACGGGAACATCAGGCATGGCTTCTTTAAATTGCTTGATGTAGCCCATAAGCTCTTCCAGTGTCAATTCATTTCTTAATAAAACTTCGTTTCCTATAACAGCAATATCTACCATTCCTTTTTGAGCTTGAGCGATAAGGTTTTCCATCTCAAGATCGTTCTTTTCTTTGTTGCCGCTTATCCATGCTCCTACCATAGTCTTAAGTCCTTTTGACCTAGCAGATAATGGTGTTAATTCATTTCCTTTAGTGGTAGAGAAAGAACGTATCCACTTTACATAAGGAGCTACTACCGCCATTCTTTGATCGATTTGAGTGCCCGAAAGCTGGTCTTTTACGTCTTGATGTTCTTTGTATGGACTGAAGCAAATACCGTGTAAATCAGAATTTAAAGCTATTTTGAATTGAGCACTAAGCTCTAGAGAACTTATATTAGGGTCTAAATCTGTGGAGAACTTAGTCTCTTCAAGAGCTCCTAAAGACACCAGTTTATCTAAAGCATAATAAGAAGAGCTTGTAGGTATGATTTTTTCCTTTTTTCTGTCTGCCAGTTGAGCTCCTATTTTTAGTGCTTTTTCTTCCGTTAATGTATAATTACGCATGATCCACATGGCAGCAAGAGTTCCAACAATAGGAAGACCTGAATAAAACAACCTAATTCCTGTTATAGATTCTTCTGAGTTCACTGTGTCAGGAACAAAACCAACTAATGCCATGATTGCACCAGTTAGAAGTCCTGCGATAGCAAAACCAAATTTAACCATCCACCAGTAAATTGCGCCAAATACTCCTTCTCGTCTTTTGCCAGTATTTAATTCATCGACGTCGATAACATCAGAAGTCATAGACATCATTAAAGTAAATAAACTACCTATTCCAAAAGAGAAAAACGGCAAGGCAAATAAAAACATGTATGGTTTACCAGGAATAAACAAAAACCAGAGCATTACATATCCAATAATCGATATTCCCTGAGACCAAAGGAAAGCCTTTTTCTTACCTAGCGTTTTAGACATTTTTGCCACAATAGGAATCACTAAAAATGTAGTTACCAAAGCACCAATACTACCTAGCAAAGTAGGCCAAATTCCTGCAGCGCCTGCGTCTCCATTAAACAAATAGTAAACTACTATAAAGAATGAAAAACCAGCAACCGTATTGAAAGCGTTAAAAATTAAAAACGTAGAAAAACATAGTTTTTTGAAATCATCAATTTTAAAAGCTTCTTTGAAATTATCTATGATTTGTTTTAAACTTCCACCTATGGTTTTCATGGTGAGAGGCGTTAAACTTTCATCATCTAAGGTGGACTTGCTATTTATAAAAAATGCTGGAACCATTGCTAGAATAGCGCATATCACTCCTACCCAAACAGCTATCGTTCTGGTTGCGACGGCTCCATTTTCAAACCATTCTGGATCGTACATAATGACCCAAAACCAAGGAGCTATAACCCAAGCCCATTGACCTATCCATTGCGCTACGGCCATAATATTAGTACGCTCATGAAAATCATCACTCATTTCATAACCCATAGCAACGTAAGGAACACTAAATATCGTTAACCCTAAATAGAAAACTAAAGACCATAATAAAAAGTAGGTAAAGTTATACGAGAGGCTATCAACTTCATAAAGTTGCCACATGAGACTGAATGATATTCCCATCATAACAGCTCCTATCAGCACATATTGTCTACGCCTTCCCCAAACAGATCTAGTATTATCAGAAATGAAACCCATAATCGGATCTGTTATAGAATCAAAAACTCTAGGTAAAAAAAACAATATTCCCCACATCCACGTAGGAAACCCAAGGTTTTGAACTAGTACGACCATAAAAATACCCAATGCAGCTGGAAACATCTGATTTGCCAGCATTCCAAGCCCAAAGGCTACTTTTTGACCGAAAGCTACTTTAGAAGTGTTCGACATAATTTTAGTTTTGGTTTGGTATTAAAACGGTCTGTAGACTTTGAGGACCTAGTTTGATGTTGATCTCGCTTTCGCGAAAGCGTAACGAATAACTTTTATCCTCCATGCCTTCATTAAAAACTACCACAGCAATAGTTCCATCAGGATTTTTTGCGGCGGTAACCATCAAGTTTTTATCTGTATTATTTGCTTCGATCACCTCAGCACCAGGTCGTATAAACTTGCTGAAATGTGCCATGGTATAATACAATGGCGTGAAATAAACCTCATCATTTTCTGGATCTACAATCACAGGAGCCGCACACCAGTTTTCAAACCAGTTAGGACCACCTTGTTTGTCCAGTACCATATTCCAGTCTACCCAACCGTCTACCCAGTTATTCATACAGCCTATAATATCACGTGCATAACGATTTACTGGGGCATACTTAGGGTGCAAATGTTTATCTTCTTCACTTGCCCAGTCCCAACCCCAATCGGTTGCTTCTTTAGACCAGTACCAGTTATCATCTTTCCAAGCTGGCACTTCAGAATCTACGCATCCTTCTGTCTCTATTAAATATTTATCTGGTGCTTTGTTATGAGCATATTGCAATTCTTCTGGAAAGTAATCATAGGTACTTTCATACCAGTGAATTGCTGTACCGTCAAAATATTTTGAGGAAGCTTCATCTCTGTACATCTCATCTACCCATTCTCTAAGTCCTGCTCTATTTTGATCGTATCCTAATATAATTTTATCTCCATGACCATCTGCTTCCAGTTTAGGACCTAAGTGAAACTCGACAAAATCTGTCATTTCTTTAGGTGTATAATGCATACTTTCCCAGTTATTCCCATTTCCGTGAGGTTCATTTTCTACCGTAAAACCCCATATAGGAATACCTTCTGCCTCGTAAGCATCTATATATTTAGAAAAGAAAAGTGCCCAGGTGTCATAATATTTAGGAAGCAGCTTGCCTCCTACCCATTTGTTGTTGTCCTTCATCCAAGGAGCTGCTGTCCATGGTGAAGCAAAAATATCAAAGCCATCTTCTGAAGCCGCCATAGCATCTTTAATCATAGGGATCAAATCATCACGATCTTCCTCAATGGTGAAGTGCTCTAGATTCATATCATTTTCTACGGGAGAAAAAGAATACTGTGATAATGAGAAATCACAACTGTTCATGTGCGTGCGCGTTAGAGAGTAGTTAGCTCCTGCTCTAGAGAAATATGCATTTATAATCGTATCTCTGTTTTTTTTGCTCAATCGATTGAGCAAATAGGCAGAAGATTCTGTGAATGCGCCGCCAAAGCCCGTAATAGTTTGAAACTTTTTATCTTCATTTATTGTAATGATGGCTGCACTGTCAGCAACGGTAAAAGGTGTTACCTCAGTTAGGTTATTACCTGCTGCAGATGTTTCATACACCTTTACATCAAGTTTATTATCGTCAACCATTGACTGAGATTCATTGAGATTTTTACAGCTTGTCATAAGAAGAATTAGCATGCAAATTGTTCCATAAGATTTTAGTTTCATAAGCTTTTGTTTTATCTTTCTTCATCTTCCTCAGAGCGTGATTGATTTATTTTAAAGGAGGTAAGTGAACGTCCTTCATTAGTTTCTTTTTGTTTCCATCATAAGTTTTTGTGATCTTTTTTCCATCTCTAGAAAGGCCTTTAAACTTGCCTTGATCTACAAGATCCCATAAGGCATATTTTGCCTTTCCTTTTATTGTAAATAACCCAAAATGATTTTCAGATCCTTTAGGGTTTCTAGCATCTTTCCATTGTTCATCAAAGGCTTCAAAATAGAAACAAGCAATCCCTTCACTTGTGGTCCAGTCTCTCATCAAATGATAGAATTTTGCAGACTTATACTCGTCAGTAGCTCTAGAGCCATCTGGTCCATAATGCCCATTAGAAACAGTTGCCCATCCTGTTTCACCTATATGAACAGGTTTGTTTACTCCTATAACATGCATATAATCTACCACACTGCGGTATTGAGACTTTGCATAATCTAAGGATTTATGCATCGCAGTATCTATCTTTTCAAGATCGGTCAAACTTTTTTCATAATTTAAAGTTCCCCAAAAAACAGGATTATAA
Organism: Nonlabens dokdonensis DSW-6; assembly: GCF_000332115.1. Classification (NCBI taxonomy): domain Bacteria; kingdom Pseudomonadati; phylum Bacteroidota; class Flavobacteriia; order Flavobacteriales; family Flavobacteriaceae; genus Nonlabens; species Nonlabens dokdonensis. The sequence goes on along the minus strand of NC_020156.1, from coordinate 2,581,836 downwards.
TGCGTGTCATGCATAGGATAGGTATGAATAGACACATAATCTACTGCTTTGAAAAGCTCTGTCAAATCTGGCGTGTGATAGATATAATCGCCTCCACCCCAAGAAGCAAAATTATCAGAACTTGTGATCCACAAATCAGATGGTAGCTTTCCCGTTTTCTTTAAATTCTGTAGATAATTCACCCATTTGAGAATGACTTCAGGTTGTACGTAATAACTCGCTGCCCATTTTACCATCGCCTCATTACCGACCGCAATTATTTTTACGATTTCAGGATATTGATTTGCTAATGCTACGGCTCGCTCTATTTCTCCAGCGTTTGCTTCACTTTCTACATTATGATCTGGTTCTAATCCCGTCCATGCATTTTTACAATCGATCCATGCTCCAAGCATGATGTACATCTCAAATTGAGGATCTTCTTTCTTGAGCTCATCAATTGCCTTTGCAATATTAGATGCTTGAGGTAACTGCACGTTGTAAGTGCGAAGAATCTTGATACCCATTGCCGACAATATTTTCATATCATCTTTAAGTTGTGCAACAGTAGGTTGCTCATCTCTAGTTTTACCTCGATAACCGCCATAAGAAATGGCTAGATATTCTGGATTTGATAAAATTTCTTTGGCTGTTTTCATTGTCGGTTTTGACATTGTTTTATAAGGCTCGTTAACATCTTTACAAGCTGTAAAAACGATTAAAATCATTACTAAAGATGTGAGTATGGCCTTCATGACTAGTTTTATGTTTTAATTGGTTTGAATTTCCGCTTTCGCGAAAGCGAAAACACAAACTATCTTCATTCATTATTTCTTAAGATGAACTTCTATGAGTTCTATTTTATTTGTACGCTTAAACAATTGCTCACTCATTTCAGTATCCAATTGTAAATTACCAAATGAAGTCTCACTTCCATCAACAAAAGTCACCTTGACAGCTTCTTTATTATTTTGCGTGTATACAACAGGCACCTGACAATAGGTAAATGCCAGCGAGCCAGCTGCTACCTGAAGGGATTTTTTCTCCTGATTCACATTGATGTAATCGAATGATTTTGCTTCTTTGAGGAATTCTTGATCGCGCAATAAGCTGGGCTTAAAATGTAATATTCCATCACTCACCACAAGACCCAACTCTCCAAAACGGCTCAAAATATCTTCTTTTACTTGTCCCGTCATACCTGGTTGTTGAGCACCTTTAGTAGCTGGAGTATGTGAATAGGGATCTGTAGGAACTGCACCGTATAATTTTGGTGATTTATGAGCACCTATTCCAGCCTGGATCTCATAATAATGATCCAGCATTTTACCTATAACAACAGGACTTGCTCCTTCATTCACCGCTTTAAGACTACACTCTTGTACAGCTAGTAGTAATTTAGAAACCATGTGCCAGTAAATGGATCCTAAACCTTCATAACCGAAGAAGGTTCCTGATCTACCAGTAAATGCTTTATGGTTAAAAACTGCTTCAAATGTTTTTTCTAATTGCTTTTGTTCATCAGCAATTAAATCAGAGTAGGTATCAATATCAAGATCCTTAAGAGCTTTTTTAAGACTATTTACATTATTGAAAGAAGCATTAAAATGGTATGTGCCATTTAAATCCTTGACGATAATCTGATGATTATCATTTGCTACAAGTTTTTGCAACAGTTTTGATTGATCTACTAAGTTGCTAGGAATAATGTTACGCTCCTCAAACCCTGCAAGATTCTTATTAGGATACAAAATATAGCTGTATTGATCTGGTCTGAATAAAGCACTTGCTTTTAAACCGTCCATCACCTCTAGAGCTTGATATGATGTCAGGTATCCAGAACTTAAAACAGCCACTTGACCTTCTAACATTTCTGATAAATAAGAAACACTTATCTCTCCATTATCTTCAATAGTCATTAAGTTATATGCATGATACATATTATCAAATCGCTTATTTGCATCAATACTATGATCTAAATATTTCAAAGTCATTCTAACAAATTCTAACAACTCTTGCTTAGAAACATTTTCCTTTTTTCCAGAAAAATTATTGTCATAAACTTGTTCACGGTAATCACTCGCTGGCTGAGAAAGACCGTCTAAAATAGCTCTACGCTGGCCGTTATCAACATTACCATCTAATACTTCTTGATGCTTCTCAAGTGTTTTATTTACAGCATCAAAAAACGATTCCAATTCTTCGGAAACTGAAGTCGTGTCAAAATTTGCAGCAGTAATAAATTCCTCAAAATAATTTAAGAATCGTCTTAGGTAGTAAAGAGTTACCATGGAGACACCATTTCCTACTAGAGCGTTATTTGCATCATTCCACTCTGGACGTTGTGTATTTAACCATATTCCAGCCTCTGGAATAAAATTAGAAACTTTTGCTAATACCGTAGCAAGTAATTTTTCAATTAAATTCACTCGATAAATAGCGCTAGAATTGTCTTTTAGAAGAGCGCCATCGGCACCTAATTTTTCTCTACGCTCTTCAATAACTTCTTGAAGTTTGTAATCAAAGTCGATAGTGTCTTTAGGGTTCTTTAAAATATCGCTATAAGGCTTTATTTTATATGGAACATTTGCATATACAAATACGTCCTCATTAATGAAGCTGGCTAGCCTGCTAGGATAGTGATCTCTTATAAATTCTAAAAATTTAAGTAAGTATATGATTTGATGATCACCCCAGTATCCTATATAAGACCATGGATCGTCCTCTTCAATAACTTCCCAATCAAAGCCTCCTTTTGTGACACGATATGGATTGTAACCATCGAAAGTAGTGGCATTCAAAAATTTATGAATCATGCCTTCAATGAACTCTGGATAAGAATGTGCTAGTGCTTCCCAATTTTGAAAAATATCTCTCCAATTCCCTTCATAATCTAGTATTTTAGAACCGTCTACTTCACTACGTGTATTGATAGAAAACTTATTCCAAGGTCGGCTAGGGTCACCATGTCTTCTACTGAATTTCAATGGTAGGTATTCAATAACTAATCTTTTAAAATGCGGATTTTCATTAGTATTAGTTAACTCTAAAAGAACTTGCTGATTAAAAGTTTCTGAAAGTTCATTTAAAAGCTCCTTAGTTTCATCATAAACTTCGCTATTTGCTTTCTTTATATAATTGATAAAGTCTACTTTTTCAATGACATAATTATTGTCAAATATCCCACCACGCATGATATTGAACATGGTATTTGCAAAATGACGATTGTTGGTAAGTGGGTCTTCCGTAAGCTGTAAACCATCAGAAGCCGCGATGAGTTTCACTAACTTCTCGCTTCCTAACGCAATATCATCGTTTATTTTTTCTATCAGATGAGCATCCGTTTTGATTTGATTAGAAATATCGGTTATGGAAACTATTGTTTGATTCACGTCAGCAATAAAAAACCACTCCTTTGTAGCTTCTGCTTCTATAGTCATTTCTGAAACAGTAAAATAGGCTCCTTTTTCTGCTTTTATATCATCTTCCTGACGTACAGTTTCTCCTTTTCTGAAGTTTTCTAACTGCAGGCTAGACATCAAATAAGTAGGATTGTTCAAACCTAATGACCAAGCAATATTTGCTTTAAGAGCCTCGCTAGGTTCTGCTTTATCTACGATAACGGCACTTAAAGCAATTATGCCGATGCCTGTTTCTTTTTTAAGTTCAGATCTTTTATAAGCATCAACAAGGTTACTAGAGGCTTTTTGCAAATCCTCTCCTACTGTCGCTGGTAACATGTTTTGTAAACCATCTAAAACGGTAGCCTTAACTTGTTCTGAAGCATTATTAATAAGCTCTGATTTTTTTATAAATCCGTAGGCATCACTTGAGTTCCAGTGATAGCGATAAGTAAGTTTTAGGTCATGATTAATTTCTTCAAAAACTACCTTATTCCCATAGACATTTTTGTACAAATTACAAGTAATACTGTAAATGCCATTATACCTTTTAGAAAACGGTTCCCATAATAAAACACGATCATTTTTATATACTTTAATAATCGTTTTACTTCCAGTTATATCACTAGACTCTGTTATTTTATCATCGGTGTAATAAGGAAATAATGCCGAATCACTGTTTTTACGACCAGCAGTTAGACCTCCATTACTCGAAATAAACATCCAGTGATTTGAATCACTCACTATGCTCATAAAAAATGGACGCATAGCATCGTGGTTACTTATTTTATAATATTGTTCATTTTGGAATTCTACCAATTCTCCTTTAACTTCTTGTTTTTTAAAGGTTGCTTTTTGATTTCCTAAATATAAATTTTTGTCAGTCATGTGGGTTATTAAATTATCTTCATAACAGATTCAAATCTGTTGTTGTAAAATAGTATTGAATTGCTTGTTTCTGTCTCGCTTTCGCGAAAGCGGAATAAAAACAATCACTCTTTTTAATTTTATTTATTATTTCAATATTAGGTTCGATCAACTAATTATAATAATAGACATTGTCTAAATAAAAATTTCTCAATGAGGAACCATTGATATTTTCATATATAATTAAACCGATATTATTCTTATTTACTAAAGTTAAAGGTGCGTCGATAGAAATCCAAGTATCAGCAACTACTTGATTGCGACGCACAAATATTTGCTGTCTGGTGTCATCGCCACCGTTATCGATACCATTTGCACCCCAATCCTCGATAGAGATAAGAAAATCAAAATTAGGAGGTATGACTCCTGGTACATACATATCAAAATGGATCATAGTCATGTTAGAAGCGTCCGTAAGTGGGTTTCCAGTTTGAGTACCTACATAATTGAAGTCTGTATAATTTAAGATATTGTCTCCGTTTACAGAAAAATCTGCAGAACCGGTTGAAGATCCTGGTAACCAAAACCCATTATAATAGTCCACAGGAACATTAGTATATACATCGCTAAAAATAGAAATTACCCTACTAGCGTCTAAAGTAGGTGCTGGTGGCAATTGAAAAGCCCCTTGTGAATTGATCGTTAAAGATCCAGCGGCATTTAAACTACCTAAAGTTGCTGTAATTGTTGTTGTTCCAGCAGCATTTACGGTAATATTTCCTAAATCGTCTACCGTTGCTACGCTCTCATCTGAAGAGGTGAAATTATAATAGTTAGGCGCAACTGTTACCACTTGATCTGCACCTGATCCTAAACTAAATGTTTCTATCAAGCCACTAACTAAAAGATTTACACCGGTAAAGGAGTTAGTAACTATGTCATTACCGTTTGAGATTGCTGGTCTAGGTTGTGCTACAGTTGCTAAGTTGACAAACTTAATCTCATCAAACCAGACTATATAGGCAGAACCACCTGTCCCTTGAGTTCCCATAGCATACCAGAAGGCGCCACGTTCTTCAATTAATTTTGAGGCATCTGGAATAGGTATAGTTACTTGAGACCAGTTAGTATCTACATTAACATTGTTTGCGGTAACTTGATACTTATCACCTAAAAAATCTTGACCAAAACCTATCGCATCTATACTCACGCCTCTTGAAGCTTTTACCCAAAAAGTAAGAGCATTGAACCCTGTCAAATCTCTAGGCGCACCATCAACTCTAAAAATCGCCCCTGCATAATTTCCATTAGGATCAACGGCATTAGGGACATCGATGCGTATGGAAGAGTTGCTTTGATAACCTTCTTCATTATCGATGGAGAAGGCATCAGGTTTTGAGTCGGCAAACGGCAAGTAGAAATCGCTACCCATACTAACAAAAGAATCTGTATAGATTTCTCCAGTCTTAGGGAAAGTTGCCAATGTTGCGTCATCAGATAAATCTCTTTCACAACTTGAAGTAAACATTAAAAATATAAAACATGTCAAAATTGACAGATAAAAAATATGTTTTTTGAAATTCATTTGCGCTTTTTAATGATCAAAAAAATGAACTTATTTTAAATAAAATTCCTTAACATTAATAACAATTTAAATTGTTATGTGTGAATTTCTATTTAAAGGTAATTCTCTATTTGAATTCAATAATTAGATAAATTAATAATTTACTTTTACTGTAGTACTAGTGATACATTATCAATATTTACTAAACCTGCTTGCCCATTTAGATCAAATAATACTCGTGCATCTGAAGCGCCAAAACCTGCTGCAATTAGAGTGAGTTGATACTGTTGTTGAATGTCATTGATACTCACTGTTTGAACAGTATTTGCAAAACTGCCACCACTTAGTCCTATTCCAGCTATGATATCTCTATTAACATCTGACCAAGCGTCAAAAGTCAATATGTAAGTTGATCCTTGAGTAATCTCTACTTTTTGACTCACATTTACTAAAAATGGCTGTGATGGATTGGGGTTAGTCACATTAGTTTGATAAAAAGTATTAGCTCCAACGGTCACGATTGGCGCAGGATTATTATCGTCTACTCCTTGAATCCAAGCCGTGTTTCCATTTTCAAAATCTCCATTAACTAATAAGCCTCCGTTAAACTGCTCATTAATTACTATCACATCTTCAAATTGAGCTGTAGCACCTTTGTTATTGGTTACCTGCAAACGTACTGTGTAAGTGCCGCCCATAGTGTAAACCTTGATAGGATTAATCAATGTAGAAGTTGTTCCATCTCCAAAATCCCAAGCATAAGAATTTGCGTCAAAGGATGTATTAATGAATCGCACAGTTCCAGTAGACTGATTAATAGTTTGTGTAAATCCAGCTGAGAAACTCTGTGAGAAAAGAGGATCTTCATCACTACAACCCATAGCAAAAACTACAAGAAATAATGTTGTAATTGTTTTAAATATATTTTTCATTTTATAAGAGTTTTGACTGTCAAAAAAACATTATTTTATATTGATAATAGAAATTTTAAATATTTACGCCATTTATAATAGCTATCATTATTGATATACTCTTACATAATCAACTAGCATGGTTTGAGGGAATACAGTTTCGGCATCAGGAGATCCTGGTAAGTTTCCGCCTATCGCAACATTAAGAATTATATAAAATGGATGGTCAAAAACCCATTCTCCTTGTCCATCAGTTTCTTCTAGAACATCAGCTTTTGTGATTTGATTATAAAGCACATTATCTACATAATAATTGATATAATCAGGACCCCATTCTATACCAAATACGTGAAAACCTGTATCAAAACGGTCATTTTCTAAAACGTATTCCTTTGAAATAGACTCTCCCGCTGAGAATCCTGGTCCGTGTACCGTGCCAAAGATAGAAGTAGGTGCATCGCCTAAGTATTCCATGATATCAATTTCTCCACATTGAGGCCATGGATTCTGATCACAATCATTGCCTAACAACCAGAATGCTGGCCAGTAGCCTTTACCGTAAGGAAGTTGAATACGAGCTTCAAATCTTCCATAAGCTTGTTCAAACAGACCTTCTGTTTTAATTCTTGCTGATGTGTAAGAAGAGCCATTAAACTGCTCACGATTTGCAGTGATTAAAAGCATTCCATTTTCTACTGTTACATTTTCTGTTCTATCGGTATAATATTGTAGCTCGTTATTTCCCCAACCATTATCACCAGTACCTATATCATAAGTCCATAATGCACTATTAGGAGCGCCTTCTACATCAAACTCGTCTTGCATTACTAAATTATTAAGTTCGGCAACTACTTGAGTCTCGTCAGGATTACAGCTCACTACTATTAATAATGATACAACTGAGCAAATTCTTATGGCGTTTCTTAAAATCATTCTATTATTTATATTTTTCATTGCTGTATTATTTATAAGATCGATAACGATTGTTCTAAGGAGTGTAGAAGTAAATATTATCTAATAAAAAATTAGGACCTCCGGCTAGAATAATTGCTCCGAGATTATTCTTTTGCGTGGCTAATGCACCATTTAATGGTATATCGATTGAATTCCAGCTGCCAACAGTTAGACCTGAAGCTAAAAATCTTTTATCTGCATCATCCACTTCAGGTTGACCAGTAAAAATATTAGTATTAATGACACCATTAGGTCCTATGTCCCTGATTTGGAATTCTACTTGCACTCCTGCCTCTTGTGCAAATACATCAACATGCATGAAAGTTAAAGCAGACGCGTCTACTGTACTATCAAAAATAATCCCTGTGAAATTATTATTTGTGTAGGCTAAAATAAAGTCTCCATTATTATTACTTAAAGTTGTTTGCGTTGTTGAACCTCCAAAACCAGGTGAAAAATTAATAGATGTTTCAGAAATGTAAGCATCACTAAAAATAGATTTAACATTAGACTGAGGCAATGTTGGTGGATCTGCAGAAGGCAAGGCACCATTTGATGAAATCTCTAATGAGCCACCGGCTAAAACGTTATCAATAGTAGCTGTTATTAAAGTGGTTCCAGCACCTACCACTGTTACTATTCCAAGTTCATCAACTGTTGCAACACTAGGATTTGACGACTGAAAATCAAAATAAGAAGGCGCTGCCAAAACCGTCACATTCTGACCAGATTCAAGGTTAAATGTTTGTGTCAATCCTGAAATTGGGACTGTTGAGCCAGTAAACGATTGTTGTGTAAGATTCTGTCCATTTAAAATATTAGGTCTAGGCTGGGCTATTGTACCTAAGTTTTCAAATTTAAGCTCATCAATCCAAAAGGTAAAACCAAAGCCGCCAGAACCTTGTGTACCAGCAGAAAATATGAACATACCTTTTTCTTGAGTAAGCCTAGAAGCGTTAGGTATAGGTATAGTAACTTTTCTCCAATCTGTAGAAAGTTGTACATTTTCAAGACTCACAGCATGCTTATTTTCTTCAAAATCAGTTCCAAAACCGAATAGGCCCACAGTAGCAGTAGTTGAACCTTTTACCCAAAATGTAAGCGCATCAAAACCTGTTAAGTCTCTACCTGCTCCACGATCTTTAAATATTCCACCTATAAAACCACCGTTAGGATCGTTAGGTGCTGGAACATCAATACGTATGGAGCTAGTGCCTTCAAAAGCCACGTTGTCATCTGTTCCAAATCCCTCTGTATTTGCTCCTTGAGCTGGATCAAAAGAAATAAAGAATTCGTCAGTAAGTCCTACTGGAGCATCCGTAAAAATTTCGGCTGTTGCAGGAAACGTTGCCAAAACAGAATCATCAGATAATTCTCTTTCGCATCCAACTAAAAAGAGGAATGAAATTAAGAGAAGCCCAAAAGACTTAAAATAAATAAGTTTTTTATTTTTCATTACAATAGTTTTTAATTTCCAATATTTATATGAATATAAGTTCTAATTTCCCATTCTGTACCGTCAGGAAATCCAACTGGGCTAATGGGTGGTGCACCAAATGGAGGGGCTACATTAGGAGAATATCTTGGGGAAAATTCATTCATTGTTCTCCATGTTCCTCTAATACCAACTACGGTGCTTGGTAATATAAACCAATCAGGTTTTCCTAGTGATGTTGAGACATCTAGCATTAATTGTACAGGATAAGTTAAGTTAAAATCCCTATGGTAATCGAAAGGTCCCCAATCATTAAATTTAAAATGAGTTTGTACCATCATTTTATTGTAGATCATTCTGACATCACCACCATATCTTTTAATTAATCTTTCACTATCTCCATTTGCTTGGCCATTTCCGTAAAAGAAATTTCCGATAATTCCTAAATTAGGACTTAATTTAGAAACCATACGCGTGTGCGCTTCCCATAAATCTTCTGCAGGAGCAGAATTTGGAAATGCAAAGAAAGTACGATCTGCTTGAAAACCAATGTGAGCATCCTGAGTGGTAGGTAAATGACGAAATACGAAACCTGCGCTCATTGCAAATTTTGCATCTTCTGCCCTATCGTTATTCCACTCATACATCCATGTTCCGGGAGTTGGGTCAAAAGTTATTAAGATTTCACCAGCGGTTGTTTCTCTATTGCCTCTTACAGCAAACGGATCATCAATCACATTTCTTAACCTTCCTGGAGCTCCTACATCGTTAGGCATAGGATCTACTAGTGGTTGTTGCCATAGGAAGTTAGGTGCAATTTGAAAATTCCCTAAGGTGTAGGTCATACCAGCTAAGAAATTAGACTGATTTCCACTACCATTATCTCTTAACTTCCATCCAGTAAAGGTTTGCGTTTGATCTGCTCCTCCATTTGCTACAAGTCCCATTACACCACCTTGAACATAAGCGTTAAATTTTCCACCTTGATAAGTAATCTTTCCTTTTCCTCCCCAATTATCCTTGGATGATACAATGTCATCAAAGACAGTATAATTCCCTGAGGAACCAGTAACATCTTGATATGTTGTTCCGTTTAATGGACTTCCAGCCCAGATACCACCTAAAGTAAATCCGAAAGCACCTATTTCTCGTTCTAAAACTAGCGTAGCTCTTTCTGTCGGAAAAGCTGGAATAATACCACTTCTTACTTGATTTTGATCAAGAACACGTCGTCCAGTTTCATCTAATTCAATATCTGTTTCAAAATCTCTGTGATAAATACCAGTTACACCCCATTGACCCACTTTTCTACTATACTTTATTAATGCAGTAGGATTTGCGCCCCACCAAAGCTGAGGCCCAAAGGCTGCTTTAACTCCTTCAGCAACTCCTTTACCATCAACTTCAAATCCTAAGATTTCACCTCCGTAAATATCAAGGTTAGGCCCATAGTTTGCTTCAGGATATAAAGCAAAGAAATCACCTTCATAACCCCAATGATAATGACCGGTACGGTAGAAACCTCTGAGGTCAAAATCTTTAGCGTTCCACTCAAACTCTGCGTCATATACATTCACGCGGTTTACGTCGTTTTCTATAACTTGTTGACCATTGGAGTCTAAAGAAAAAATTGGTCGAGCCCTATTCTCATAAAAGATTTCATCAATTGGATTTTCAGCGACCTTTCCTATTATATTAAAATTCACATTAGCTCTCATATTAGAAGCTGGTTTTCCTTCAATCCCGACAAAATAGGATTGCATGTGATCGAAACCTAATTGATTTGGAAAGACTTGCGAATCAGGATCCGGTGTGTCAGGAGTAGTGATGAGACTTCCTCCAGTGTTGAACGTGGTGAACCTAGCACTTAACCTACTAATTCTCAATTTTTCAGAATCTCCACCTCCTAATGCTGCTTTATCACCTCTTGCGCGTAAAACCGCATCCATTAATTCTATATTTTCAAAATGACTTTGCAAATTTGCCGCACTCAATCCATCTTTATAAGGGTCGAGTTCGTGTACTTCTTTCAAAGCATAGTAAGCTGCACGTGGATATAGATCATATAAACCGCTCTCGTTTGGACGACCCTTTGCACAGACTCCAAACCATTCTTCGTTCATATTTTTTGAACCATCCTTTGAATCTATATTATAACCAGCACTCGTCCAAATGGCTTCCGTATTATGAATATCTAAGTCTTCAGTTTGTCCATCTTTCCACCATCCATCTGCCCATTGGAAAGTAAATCCTCCTAGAGAGTTACCAGCTTTTCCAAGTCCGGATGCATTAGCATATATCTCCTTCCAGTTTTCCACCATGTAGTAAGCTTGCATCTTTTGATCTTCCTTATTTGAAATAGCGTTAAAAGCATCAGAACCAAACTCAGCAAACATCATTGGTTTATTTAATTTTTGCTTTACTACTTCAAACGCATCTCCAAAAGATTCGCCGCGATACATGTTGGTAGCGTATATATCGAGATCAGTTACATGTTCAGCAACTAAATCTATATATAGTAAATCTCCATTACATATAGCTATAGGATGACTTGAATCTATTTTTTTCATCTCTACTATAGCCTCATTCATAACTTTGTACATAGCTCTTGCACGAGTAATTACTGTTCCCTCAGTTTCAACAGGAATATCCTCAGTAGCGGCGCCACCCCATGAAAGACCATAATTATTCTCATTACCCAACATGAATAATAATAGACCAGGAGTATCTTTAAACTCATTAGTCATATTAATAGCTTCTTGAATTAGAAATTTTCTTGCCCTTGGATCGGCATATTCTGTATTAGACATCCATGCTCCATCTAAAGTCAACCCATAGCGACCAAATGAATGATTGATCATTGTATAAATACCATAGTTCTTATAAATATACTCAACCCATTTAGGTTGAATACCAGTATAAACACGAATGGTGTTCACTCCCATATTTTTTAACAATCCCATCTCACTTTCAAGAGCCGCTTCGATAAAATCATCTGGTTGAGCCCAGAAATTATAAGAGTAATTAGTACCGATAGGAACGTAATCCCAGTTCATTCCATTTATGATAAATGGCTTTCCATCTACTAACAGTGTTTGTCCATTCGCACTTTCTAAAATAGATACTCTCTGACTCTGAGAAAAAACAGATACTACAGACAGTAGCAAAGTCATCGTTAAAAAGAAATTCTTCATAAATAATGTTTTAAAAAAAGATTGGTTTTATGGTATCAAAAAATGATCGTTTTCTGACAGTTAAATATAACCGTAGCAGTTAAAAAAAATCTAAATAGCCTCCACAACAAAAAATATACAAAAAGAAATTTTTGTTCAGAAATTATAAATTATTTAAGAAATAAGACCAAACCATTGAATTTCAATATTTTAAAATAAATAAGAATACTGAAGGAAAAACTATTTGATTCAAATGATGTAGTAATGATGAGTTAGATCATCCTTTTAAAAGAAAGAATTAAATCTCAACAATGTAACTAGTTAAGCTCTCTTCTCGGCTTAAAGCCAATTTTTTACGCAAACGATATCGTTTTATTTCAACACTACGAGGTGAAATATTAAGAAGTGGTGCTATTTCCTTAGAAGATAAATTGAGTCGTAGATAAACACAAAGTCTAAGATCTCCAGAACTTAATGAAGGATGTAATTCCTTTATTTTTTTGAAAAAATCTTTATCGGCATTATTAAATGCTTCTTCAAATGTGAGCCAATCTTGTTTGCTATTCAAATTCTTATCAAGCATCTTTTTCAAAGACTTTGATTCTTTGGTCTTTGGTAAGTTCTCTAATTCTGATTTTAATTCATTTAAGGTCTCATTTTTCTTTATCATCGCCATGGTAGAAATAGCTAGCTCTCTATTTCTATGTTCGATATCGCTTCTCAATTTAGCATTCCTTAATTCAACTAAATTCTTTTCTATTGTCAGGTTATTAAGTTCAAGCTCTTTTTGTTGTTTTTGAAGAGCATACTCTCGTTGTCGTTTAAAGTACCATATATACGCAAGGTTTAAACCAATAATTAAGAGAGCGAGAAGAACAACGTACAGCAGTATAGCACCAGTGGTTAAATAGTAAGGTCGAGCGATTGAGAATTCTTGCTGAGCGGTGTTTTGACTCACAACTGAATTAACTCTTGACTTCACTTCAAAAATATAATCTCCGTAGCTTAAATTTTTAAATCTAATATCATTCAATTTAGTCCAGTTGCTCCATTCATCATACTGACCGATTAATCTGTATTTATACTCAATATTACTTAGTGTATTGTAATAAGGTGTTGAGAATCCTATTTCAGTAACATTATTTGAATATGGTATTTCAATAGGCTCCTTTAGGTCTAAGGCGATTGCATTATTCTTATCATACTTCTTAATTGTATTTATATAAACCTGATGATCTCTACTATACTTATAGCCTTCATCAACTGTCGTATAACCATAGGATGTACCAATTAAATATAGTTTTGAACCTACTTTGGTTAAATTTTCGTAACCGATTTTTTCTCTTCTTAATTCAAACGTCAAAGGAATACTTTCTATGTCATAACTACCATTGATAACCTCAATATTAATTTTTTGAATACCTTCTTTATTGAAAATCCAGAGGTAGCCATCATTTTTTATAAATGTACCAGAAGTATATTTGTTTTTAGATACGAGCTTGCTTAGCCCTTCATTTTTAAGGAATTTCTCATCAGACTTTTCTTTAATATAAATAGCATCACGTTTTGAGAAGAAAATTCTATCATTATAAACAGTGATGTCAGAACCTATTCCTTTACCTAATTCATTAATTTTTTGAGATTCTACTAACTTGGAATAGTTTTCATCAATTTTTAATTGAAAAACACCTTTATACTCGTGATTTACATAGACGTAATCATCTTGTACTACGACATCTTTTGAACTTATCTTGAAGCCTTCAATGTTATTTTTAAATGTCCATTCATTGGCTGAAAACTCCAATACTTGAAGACCTTTATAAGTTCCTACAAGTATCAAATCATCGTAATCTGGAATAGATAGAACCTCCCATGCTCCATTAGTGCCTTTAATATAATCTGCTTCAGATTTTTTAATTTCAAAAACCCCTAAATGATGACTGCATAATACAGAATCCCCTACTTTATCTATAGACCAGACTTGGCCTTGAGTTCCTTCTATAAAAACGAAATTATCAGAAAGTTTTTCTTTGTAAAAAAGACCTTGATTAGTTCCTAAGTATAAATAATCATCATCTTGAAACGATGCATAGATAGTTCCCAACTCACCATCTTTATCGTGAAACATCCTGTATGGAGATTCTATGTTAATAGAGCTGAGACCATTGTCTAATGCAAGCCAAACATTTTTGGCACTATCCTCAAAGACATACAAGCAGGTGTTATTGAGCAAACCATCGCTTTGATCCATGGCATAATTTACTTTACCATCTAAAGACATAGAAATAATTCCATGAGAAATGGTACCTAACATAAGGGTACTATCACTTAGTAAAGATGCACTGTAGACTGTTATTTGTTCGTCAAATTTAGAAGATGCGGTTTTTTCTACCACGCCATCATGATACTCGTAAATATCTGCGTACTGAGTAACTATATAAACTTTAGAATCGAACTCATACACCAGAACAACTGTTTCATTTTTAAAAAAATCAACTGCTCCTTGTAATTCAGATTTCCCATCGATTACCTGAAATAAACCAACGCCCAAAACATGGTAATAGTAAGAATCACCTACCTCAAAAAATTTGTTGATTTCAACTTGTTCAGCGATTTGTGTTACTTGACCATTTTCTTTATTGTAAGAATATACATGGCTTAGTGATTGAAAGAGCACATAATCCTCCTTAACAATAATGTTCCAAAACTGTTCATCTTCTTGTAGCTTAAAATTAGACTCTTGAATTATTGAAGTGTATTTTAAAGTGCCAGTGCTATCGCGCAACCAATAACCAAAATCCATGTAACATCCAGTATATATGCGATCACCTTGGGTTTTTACCGATCGCATAATACTCTCATTAGGAGTTTTATATAATGTCCATTGAGAGCCGTTATATTCTAGAAGACCTTTATTATTTGCTACATAAATAAAATGATCATTTGACTCACTGATCATCCAGTTTTGATTCCCTGCTTGATAGGTAGATGGCTCGTAATTATTAAGAGAAGGCAATTCCTGACCACTAGTGAAGTAAGCACAAATAACAACTAAAAAAAGAATGAGATGTTTCAAAAGTTACATTTTACCCAAATATAGGTAAAAATACAACACATCATTTGTATTACAAATTCATAGTAAAAACGATTCTATACTCTGGTTTTCAGCACATTGTGTAACACAATAAACTAAACACTTTACTGCTTCACTAGCTCTTATTGAAACCTCTTAGCTTAATTGCAGTAAGTACTTTCTTTGTATAAAGTGGGAAATCGGCATTTTGAATCCAGCTGTAGTAACCTGGCTCACTCTCAAGCACATCAACAATACGTTTCCCTTTATGTTTTCCAAAATTAAAACACTCTTCTCCTTTACTATTAAATGCGAGCATTCCAGCAAAATCTACGGGCTTTCTACGTGTAGAAAATTCCGCTAGAGATTTCATGTTATTTTCTAATTCTGGATAACGGTCTAACTGACCTTTTAAAACCTCGTAAGTAGCAATTGTATCTGCCTCAGCGCTGTGAGCATCTGTTAAATCTTTGTCACAGTAAAATTTATACGCAGCAACTAGCGTACGTTGCTCCATCTTATGAAAGATATTTTGAACATCGATAGCATTTCTATTTCCCATGTCAAAATCAACATCAGCTCTCAACATTTCCTCAGCTAGCAATGGTATGTCAAATCTATTAGAATTGAACCCTGCAAGGTCTGAATCTTTGATAATATTAAAAACCTCATGAGCTCGTTCCTTAAACGTAGGAGCATCTTTTACCATTTCATCAGTAATTCCATGAACGGCTGTTGTTTCTGCAGGAATAGGAACCGTAGGATTAACTTTAAATGTAAACGTTTTTTCATCACCATTAGGGAAGACCTTGTGGATGGATATTTCTACAATTCTATCTTTCGAAATATTGGTTCCTGTTGTCTCTAAATCAAAAAAACAGATAGGTCTAGTAAGTTGAAGTTTCATATTGAATAATCGTTTTGAATTTAAAGTTTCTCGCTTTCGCGAAAGCGGAATCTCCACCATCACAAAATAGAAAATTACTATTTTTACAAATATAAGTTTGCGTAATTAAGTAAGGCATACAATTTGAACTCTTTTACAAAATCAAGTCATGAAATTTATTACTGTCATCTTTTTGTTTCTTTTTACAGCACCTTTTCAAAATTCTCACAAAGGGATCGAGATAAGCATACGCAAAGAACGCCGAAGCATCGTATACGTGGCAGAAAATATTACAGATCAAGATCTGGACCTGTTTTTTAGAGTAGAAAGTGAAGGTTTTAGAAGGCGCGCAGACCGACCTATGATCAAAACGATTCCAGCAAAAACTAAAGTGGATCTCATAGAATTAATTCCTCTTAAGAATGCTGACACAACCCATACTTACATGGCAATCGTTACCGAAAAGGAAAATAGTCTATCCTTTAAAAAGTCAGACTCTGTAACAAAACAAGTGCGACGCAGTGTTCCTAAAAAAAATTAATCTACAACTTCTCTTTTGAATAATTCCTTTCTTAAAATGATTAATAAAAGGAGGAAGTAGAATATATAATTGCCCAAATACGCAATAACTACACCTTCTTCTTGATATTGTTTAATGAAAACTAGGGCGAGTAAGTAGAAGGACAGAATACTTAATACCTCAGCGATTAGGTATCTTTTTAAATCGTTAAGAGCGATAAATCTAAATGCCATTACGGTGGTAATCACCTTGATAAAATCTCCTAAAAGCTGCCATTTAAATAGAGCGCTTGCTGGTTCAAATTCTTCTGAAAACAGAACTGCAATAATAAAATCTCTAAATAAGTAAACACCTAGAAGACCTAAAAAAACTAACGGTAAAATATTTTTATAAAAAGCCATTATAGTTTTCTTGTAATTACTAGTACTAGCATCTTTACTCAAACTAGGTAATACATAAAGACTAATTAAACTGGTTACAAAAAGCATGTAATGTCCAGAAATACGCACAACCGCTTCCCACAATCCAGCAGCCTCATCACTTACTTCTACCCTTACTTGATCTCTAACTAATATATTAACTAACGGTATCAACAGTGCACTCACCAGCGCCATGACACTATATTTAAGTAATTGCTTACTTGTTTTTTTATCAAAATTAAATTGTAATAATTCTTTTAATCTAATCGTAACGTTCTTTTGTAGACTCCAATAAAAAACAGCCACAAAACACTGCAAAAAAGGAACAATAGCAAGAGCATACAACGCACCTTCTAGATTGTATTGAAATGCCAGATATGCCGAAAAGCAAAAAACTAAAAGACTGACAACGATATTAAGAGTGATGAATTTTTTATACCATTCCAGTCCTTGCATCATGCTCGTAACAAAAACAAACACCACATAAAACGGCAAAGAAACAGCTATCAATTTAAAAGCTAGTGAAAAATCAACATCTGTTGCAATCAGTTGCTCATCAAGCCAAGGAGCAAAAATAAAAATTGCTACAGCTGCAATTATACTAGCACTGAAACTTAAAACCCAGCTAGTGTTATAGGTTCTTTTTAGTGCAGTAGAATCTTCTTGAAATTGTGCAGTGTTTTTTACCAGTCCGTTTTCAAGACCTAACACTGAAAAACTGAGCAAACCTTGCATAAAGTTGCGCAGGTTTCCTAAAATTCCCATTCCAGCAGCACCTACAAAGTTAGCTAGTATCCAGGACATGATTGCTCCAGTACCTATTTTTATAAAAACGTGAATGGAGTTAAAACCAGCTAACTTGAGCAGTACGTTTTTATTAAGTTGATGAAGTAGTCTCTTCATTTAATAAGCATTTACAGCACTTACAATACGCTCTAGTTGATCATCTGTCAATAGTGGATGACATGGTAAACTTACCTCTGTACGATGAAATTCTTCGGTGATAGGAAAAGACAACTTATTAAATTGTTCTAGAGCCTTTTGATGATGCGGCGGCACTTCATAATGTATGCTCGTGCCTATTCCTATGTGATCGAGATAATCTATAAAAACACGCCTGTTTTGCACACAAACTGGAAAAACATGCATGGCATTATTTGATAAGAAATCATTATCGAGCAGTCTGACTTTTTCATTTTTTAAACTGTCGTAATAATATTTTGCGATCTCATTTCTACGATTATTGTCGCTATCAAGAAACGGTAATCTATTTATTAAAAAACCTGCTTGTAATGGATCAAGTCTTGAATTTACTCCTAAGACATCGTTTACAAATCGGCTATCACGGCCGTAATTAGCAATCTTACGACACATATTGGCGAGCTCGAGATCATTTGTAGTTATTGCTCCGGCGTCACCTATAGCTCCTAAATTTTTAGTGGGATAAAATGAGAAGGCACTCGCTCTAGCTATATTTCCAGATTTTATACCGCTATTGTTTGTAGCGCCGTGAGATTGTGCAGTATCGCAATAGATGTTTATGTTATTCGCTTTCGCGAAAGCGTACACCTCATCCTCCACCAGTTTGCCGTAGATATCTACGACTACAATAGCATCATAAGAAATAGTTGTTTTTTCTAAAACAGAAGCCGTTAATATCAACTCCTCTACGTCTACAGGAATAGGTTGTAATCCGGCATGAATGATACTTAAAAATGTGGCGATATACGTATGAGCAGGCACCAAAATACGGGCGTTCTTAGGCAAATTCCCCAGCGCGATCTCTGATTTAAGAATAATGGTGAGTGCATCAAGTCCATTACCTGTTCCTATACAATTAGATGCGCCGCAGTATACGCCAAACTTGTTTTCGAAATCCCCAACCCAATCTCCACCTATAAAACGTCCCGAAGCATGAATTTGCTCAAAAACATTTAAATCTTGCTCTTTGAATCTGTCGTTCAAAGGCTTGAGATCTAAATATGGAATGTAGGGTTGATTCATTTTATGGTTTGCTTGTTAACGAATATAATACAAGAAAAGTGCATTAACTAAATGCTTCCACGATGTCTTGTAAATTTCCAGCGATTGCAATACCAGTCATGACAAAGAGAAATATGTTGATTCCTAAACCTACGTACTTTTTCCAGTGGTAGACTTCTTTGATACTTAAAACACTAAAAATCACCCCTAAAATGACCGTTACAAAATACAAGGTCATTAAGTAACCAGTAATATCATTGATATTATTATTGGACGTTCTTGTCGTTTGTGAGAGTACAGTAAATACTGCCAGCAGCAAACAAGAAATTATGGAGAAATGAAAGGATTTTTTTGTGTACTTCATTGGTTGTAATTATGCTGCAAACATAACGCCTTTTAAAATTATAGATAACACTACTTAACAGTGCTTAACTGGATCCTAACATGACTTACTTCTCTATAGGCGTAAATTTGTATCATCATAAGATTAGAAGTAACTGTTTAGATTATTGAATTAGCCTTTATTAATGATAAGCAACTGAAGATATTATGAAAAAGAAAAAGTTAAGTTTGGTTGAATAACCACTGGTGATAAGTGTTTGATAGCGTCTTATTATCGGTGGTTTTTTCTATTTATAGGTTTTAACAAGTCGCATCACTTCTTGCATTTTGCCGCCTAACTGTTTTTTAAAACGCAACAGCCCTTTATTTATAGAACCGTTATCTTCATTTACAGGTCCTAGGTCCATAAAATGAAAACCTAGTTTCTTGTATTCTTTCATCGCTTCCATGTAAAGATATCCTACCGCATCAGTCTTCATTCCTAAAGCCGTAGATGCCGCATATTGAGATTTGATTATAGTTCCTTTTATAAAAAATGTAATTCCAGCTAGCAGCTTGTTCTCGCGATATAAATTATGCTGAATAATTTTTTTAGGAAAACGAGAAGCTAATAATTCTATTTCTTCAAGATTATGAACTGGTGCAGCATCATGCCTGACATTAAGTGAAGGAACGAGCACTTCTTCCCAAAAAGACTTAAAATCATGATCTCGTTGTATTCTAAATCCGTCAAATTTTCCATTGCGATAACCTACAGTCTTTTTAGGTGAAAAGTCTATTTCTTCTTGTAAGTCAACAAATAAATAATTGGACACTCGTTCTTTTTGAAATCCATTAACTTGTAGTTTGGAAAGTAGTATTCCGTCAGAATCTTGATTGTAAAAATCTGGAAGTAGATTAAATTCCGCTTTCGCGAAAGCGGAAACATTTAAATGATCTAAGACTGCATCTAATACCGTAGCTTGATTATTTCTACGTGCTACAGGCATTCCATAAGTTAAACCTCTATGACTATAAAATGAATCTTCTTTTACATGAGCAGGAACAACGCCTATCAACGCATCATCTTCAAAGATCATTAAACTATGATCTTGAAATCGATCACTATGATAATCCATGAAATTGCGATCAAACAAAAAAGTATTGAGATCACACTTTTTTAAGAAGGCATTCCATGCAGCAGCATTCTCTGAAAGGTATTTTTGAACTGTAATTTTCAAGTAGGTAAATTCTATACCAAATGTAATGACTATTACAGATATTCAAGAGTTTCTTGAGAAATGGTTTTTGATGTAAGCTTTGTTTTAAGGATTCCAGGATCAATCAAAATAAAAAATCCTCCGTTTTTATAACAGAGGATTTAAATATATAAAAAACAAAAAATTATTTTTTCTTCTTCTTTTGTTCTTCTTGTTGCGCCTGGGCTTGCTCCATGATCTCTGCCATTTTGCTAGCAAATTTCCCTTTCTTTTTCTTAGGTTTTGCTTTAGCTTTTTCAATTTTGGCAAGAACCTTATCCTTATCAATAATAACATGCTTGATGACAAGCATGATACCAATGGTAATTAAGTTGGATATAAAGTAGTACAATGATAAACCACTGGCATAATTATTAAAGAAAACAAGCATAAACAATGGAGACAGGTACATGATAAATTTCATGTTAGGCATTCCAGGTTGCTGGCTGGCTTGCATATTCTGTCCTGTAGTCATTTGCATGTAAAAGAAAATAGAAATCGATGCTAATATTGGGAATAAACTCACATGGTCTCCATAAAATGGGATCTTAAATGGTAAACTTATGATCTCATCATAACTTGATAAATCGTCTGCCCAAAGGAAGCTTTTTTGTCTTAATTCAAACGCTGTCGGGAAGAATTTAAAGAGTGCAAAGAACACAGGCATTTGAAGTAACGCTGGCAAACAACCACTCAAAGGACTTGCTCCAGCCTCGCTTTGTACCTTCATGGTCTCTTGCTGCTTTTTCATTGCATTATCCTTGTACTTCTCTGCAATTTTATTGATCTCTGGACGCAGTATTTTCATTTTGGCCTGAGTCAAATAACTCTTATACAATACTGGAGACAACACTAGTCTTACACAAACAGTCAATAAGATAATTGCAATACCATAAGGAATACCAGCTCCTTTAACAGGATGACTTAAAAGCGTAAACAATGGACGGATCGCCCATTCATTAATAACACCGAAAATTCCCCAGCCTAAATCTACAACCTCATCTAAATTGCGGTCATATCCATCTAGAATTTCATAATCTGTAGGACCAAAATACCAGTCCATATTATAAACTAATTCCCCACCAGAATACTCTAGTTGTGCAGTAGTCATAAACTTTTTAGTCAATACCGTTTGCTCATCATTTGCAGAATAATTGTTGTAAGTTTCAATTACTCCAGATTTAAATGGAGTATCAGTTAATAAGATAGAAGAAAAGAAATGCTGTTTATAAGCTATGTAGGTAATTTTTTCTGCTTCTTCTTCAGCAAGTTCTCCTTGACCTGTGTAATCATCGCTACCATCATCGTACTCAAATTTTGCTTCAGTATAACGACTTTCATTATCCATTCCTTTTGAACGACGGTAGCCTTGTAATTCCCAATTAAGAGCTACCTCTTCTGAGGTATTTGCAACCTGAGATAAACCTTGAGATCTAATATTGAAATCCAGCATGTAGTCTTCTGGCTTCATCTCATAACGAAACTCTAATGAAGCACCGCTTGCAGGATTTGCTTTAAGACTTAAAACTTTGTTATTACCATTCATGGACTCTTGAGCAGTAAAAATCATATCTTGAGTATGAAGTGTACGGCCGTCTTTGGTCATAAATTTCAGGTCAAATTTATGGTCTCCACCTTTTACTAGATAAACTGGTAAGGAATCGTAGGTTTTGAATTTTTTTAATAAAGCCTCGCTGATATAAGCTCCTTTAGTATTGATTTTAAAATCTACTAAATCGTTATTAAATTGAATTTCTTCACCTGTATTGACCAACGGTGCAGAAATCGAATCGTTTGAAACTGCAGCGGTAGTAGCAGGAGATGCTGTTTGCGTAACTGTTTCAGTCGTTGGAACTTCTTCTTCAGCGGTTTGCGGTTCGTCTTGATTTCTTAAAAACATGAATGCTACTATCCCAAAAATGAGAGCTAGTCCTAGCATGCTTTTCCAATCCGTTTTTTGTTCTTCCATATTGCTGCCCTATCAGGCTGTTAATTTAATTTGGGGTACTAATTTTATCTCACTTTCGCCTTGAGCGATATTCAAATGGTTTTCTATAAAGAATTGATTATAAAATTCTTAAATATTATTTGGTTAACTTATAAGCTGCTGCTGCTTTCACAAACGATTTAAATAATGGGTGTGGAACAGCTACCGTACTCTTGTACTCTGGATGATACTGAACTCCAATGAACCATGGATGATCTTTTACCTCTATGGTCTCTACTAGATTTGATTTAGGGTTGATTCCCGTTGTTATCAAACCAGCATTTTCAAGTTGCTCTCTATAATCGTTATTGTATTCATACCTGTGTCTATGACGCTCACTTATCATAGCGGTTCCATAAATATCCTTTATTTTACCTTCCACTAATTTACAATCCCAAGCTCCTAAACGCATCGTGCCGCCCATGTCCAAAATATTCTTTTGATCTTCCATCAATGAAATAACTGGATTTGAAGTTTTCTCGTCCATTTCTATAGAGTTAGAGTCCTCAATCCCTAAAACGTTACGAGAATATTCAATTACTGCCATTTGCATTCCTAAACAAATTCCAAAGAAAGGTAATTTATTCTCTCGTGCGTATCGTACGGCTTCTATCTTCCCTTCGATACCGCGCTCTCCAAATCCAGGGGCAACAAGTACAGCATCTAAATGTGATAATTTTTTGCGTACATTCTCCACTTCTAAATACTCACTATGTATGGACTCAATCTTGACTTTAACTTCATTTGCAGCCCCAGCGTGGATAAATGCTTCTAAAATTGATTTATAAGAATCTTGAAGTTCTACATATTTACCTATTAGACCGATGGTAACAGTACTTTTAGGGTTTTTATGTCTTTGCACAAATTCATTCCAGCTTCTGAGGTCTGGATGCTCTTCTGTTTTAATTTGAAGATTTTTAATGACCACACGGTCTAAACCTTCTAAAAGCATTTTATTAGGAACATCGTAAATCGTTTCTACGTCTATAGACTGGATAACAGCTTCCTGTTTCACGTTACAAAAACGCGCTAATTTTATACGTATCTCATCAGAAAGTTCGTGCTCTGTACGACATACAAGAATATCTGCCTGTACTCCACTTTCCATTAAGGTTTTTACACTATGTTGGGTAGGTTTAGTTTTTAATTCTCCTGCAGCGCTTAAATATGGAATTAATGTCAAATGAATAACTAGTGAATTGTGTTCTCCTAATTCCCATTGAAGTTGTCTCACACTTTCAATGTAAGGTAACGACTCTATATCACCTACGGTTCCACCTATCTCGGTAATAATCACATCATAATCACCTGATTTCCCAAGAATTTGAATTCGCTCCTTGATTTCATCAGTGATATGAGGAATAACTTGAACCGTCTTACCTAAAAACTCACCACGTCGCTCTTTATTGATAACGCTTTGGTATATTCTTCCTGTGGTGACATTATTTGCTTGAGAAGTGTTTACATTTAAAAAGCGCTCGTAATGTCCTAAATCAAGATCAGTTTCTGCTCCATCTTCTGTGACATAACATTCTCCATGCTCGTAAGGATTAAGTGTTCCTGGATCTACGTTAATGTATGGATCTAGCTTTTGGATCGTTACTCTTAATCCTCTGGCTTGCAGTAATTTTGCAAGAGATGCTGCGATGATTCCTTTTCCTAAGGAAGAGGTTACACCACCTGTTACAAATATGTACTTAGCATTTGCCATAATTAGATTTTAAGCATTTTTTAAACAGCTGCAAAAGTAGGTATTTTGAATAAGAGAAACGAGAACTTTCTTATGGAAATGGTAATCTATAAACTGACAAAAGCCGACAGATTTTGTCGGCTTTTGTGAATTATTTTCTTTTTCTCTAGAATGAGCGATTGAAAAATACGTTGCTTAATTATCTTAAAAACATCTATTTGATGATAATCTTATCAGTAACCACACGATCTCCATCGGTTATTTTAACAAGATACATTCCAGCTGTGACGCCAGTTAAATTAATACTTTCATTAAAAGTGGACGACGTTTCATACTCATTTGTGAATACAGATCTCCCGCTCAAATCATAAACATCTACCTGTACAAGATCACTTATCGCATTATCAAAAAGAATATTGAAGGTTCCATTATTTGGATTTGGATAGATAGATAGATTTTCTAATTGAAAATCTTCATTACTAAGTGGTGTAATTGTCTTAACACAAACCTCTAAAGTCCAGCTATTCAATGTTCCTGCATCAGTATCTGCATTGTCCGAAATAGTTAATGTCCAGTCACCATTTGATGGCAAGTTCTCAAAAACACTGAAGGTTGATGAAGGGTCAAAAGTTCCTACTGTAGGCTGTCGACACAAAACTGGGCCAGCACCATCTTCAAACGTAGCCATCAAATCATTTTGATTAGCACATTCTCTATTCCACGCGAGAGCTACATTGTTAGAAGAAGGATCTGAAATACGAATGATCATATCTTGTATATAATTATGTGAAATATCTACTCCTAATTTAATGCTATCGACATCATCGGTGGTAGGAACATTGATTATACTAGAGATTCCTACTCTATCGTTATCTGGAATAGCTATGTTTAATGCTCCAGATTGATACGTTGTACAATTAATTTGAACACTTGCATTAATATTAAAATCACTTTGATTAATAGCAAAGAAAATATTTCCTGCACCTTCAACCATAATTCTACAATTAGTTGCTACAATTCCACCTGGAACAAGTAAATCGTAACTACCATTATTAGGCACTCCAGAAGCTAGTACGGTATCAAAAGTCACTCCTGCGTCTGTGGAGAGAAGTATGTTAACACTACTTGTGTTTACGGAGTTTGAGTCTGTTCCTGAAACATCCCACGTTATTGTCTCTGTGGTATTAGGTAACCAAACTATTCCACTATTACTTTGAGAAGTAACTCTAAAGGGACCAGCATTATTATCTACCTGAATTGTCATTTGATCTACAGAGGTTTGTCCACCTCGTGAATCATTGTCTCTAACAGTGAGTCTATAATTAATTTGTCTAGCCACTTCGGGCAATTTTTCCCATTGAGCGGAGAAACCACCATTTGCAACTATCCCTGGTAATCTTGGGATAATTCTATTAGGATTATCAGTTCCTTCAAAAGACCTAACTAAAGGACCGTCCAAATTATTACTTTGAGGTAATCCTGATGGACCCAAGTCAAATTGCTCCCATGTGTAAGTATGTGAAACGATACCATCTGCATCTGTAGAACTACCTTCTAATCTATATGGAGTTCCAGTAGGAATGGTATAATTAGGCCCTGCGTTTGCAACAGGTGCGCTATTTCCAGTAGGAATTTGCTGTGCACAAGTGCTCAAACCACTTGACACATTATTAAATATGCTTTCTAAACTTGTTTGATGAAAATAAGCGTCACTATTATTTTGAATATTTTGTGGAGGACAAATTCCAGCATAAGCCATTATAGTTGTTCCACTTGCAGGCTCATAAGCATTATTTGCAGACCTGTTTCCACCAGCACAATTTGCTGCATTTCCATTAAAAGTATGTGGCGCACCCATTTGATGTCCTATCTCGTGTGCTACAAAGTCTACATCAAAAGGATCACCTACCGGAGCTCCTCTTCCTGTTACACCTTGCGCTTTTCTATTAGTACATGGAGAAGCTAATGAGGCAAGACCACCACCACCAGTAGAGAATATATGACCTATGTCATAATTCCCAAAACCAATTATAGAGTCTATTGCATTTTGATTCTCACCTAGAATTGCACCAGCGCTGTTATTAGAAAAATTATCTGTGCCAATAGATATAAGCAAATCGTTGTTAGGAACAAATGTCATCGTTATACTTAAATCACGCTCATATATAAAATTATTTCTGGTCATAGTAACCACCATAGCGTCCATTACTGCCATTTTTTTAATGAGATCTGGAGCGCTAGGTTGTATTCCCGCTCGCATCCAGTGAAAACTAGAATATTCTACAGTTGTAGAAATTGCCAATCTAAAATCTCGTAGAACTCCGTCGTTTGCATTATTAATTTGATAAGGTGTTTGACTCAATGCATTTCTTTGGCTCGTGTTAAATTCTTCATCTACATGACATTCCCATCTATCTCCGTAATCAATTAGATCAGATTTTTTATAAACAACCACAGCATTATTGTCTTGTGTATAAGAATCTACAAATTGAGTTCCCAATTGCGGCGAAAACATCATACCATGAAACCCTTGAGATGTAATAGAAAAACGTATTTGATTTGAAGAGTCATTCACACTTTCTCCCACATAAGATCTTGTTTCTGAATATCTAGCTTGTAATTCAGGAGCCATGACACTAGCCTCTTTTATTCTAAAGGTTTGAATTCCGTTTGAGGTAGGATAATCGATTAATACGCCTGAAGGTAAATTAGACGCTCCTCTTTGCGGAGCATTTGAAAGTTTATTCTTAAGTGTAGTAAGATCTAATTGATAATAAGAAGCTACAGTAGGCTCCGTTTTTCTAGACCATTTTGCATCATTTTGTAATTGGGAAATATTCACAGGACTCCATGAAGATTTACTATTTTGAGCAGTAATAGGCATTATAAAACAAGTGCATAGAAAAAATGCCACTGCCAGGAATTTGTAATATTGGATCATTATAAATAAAATTTGATCAACAATAATAATAGAAATTCATCACAAAATTGTTTTATTCAGATAAGTATAACTTAATTTAAAACAATTATCTTGATGAAAGTTTTTGATATTCTTAAAGTTAAAAGATATCTCGCTTTCGCGAAAGCGGACTGAAAAAAATCAAATAGAATGAAAAATCAATGAGAAAACCTTTTTACATCTTTTTTTTAGTCCTATTGATAAGTTCTTGTACTACTAAGAATGAGATTACAAAAACTAATCAAAATCAAACCAATTGCCCTGATGATGGAAGCTGCATTACTACAATTATTGAGGATACTCAAGTCATTGTTAAGGTAGACGAGTATGGATATAGTTATCAGTCATTAGAGAAAAAAGAAGGAATACGGACCTTAAAATTTGAATACAACAGAAATCAAGAAATAAAATTAGCTGATGATTTTTACACCGAAATCATCTACATTCAAATTGATAAAAGCATCAAAAGTTTATCTCTAAAAGATGAATCACTGAAGGAAGCTGGAGTGCTATATGGAAGATTATGTTACTGTAGAGGCGCAACAGGCTTCTACCAAATAAACAAAGGCGATCTCAATTTACTTAAAACAGATCATGGTTATGATGTTTCTCTTGTATTTAAAGTAAATGAAGTCCCGCAAGTTATAACTGTAGTAAACGCGTCGTTTAATTTCTAGTCTTTGCTAGTATACTCACTCGTTTTAAAAAGCTCTTCCATTATTTTTATCTCCCATTGAGATTGAGCGTCTTTGATAGTTCCATGTCGAGTTTCTCGATCATAAGATTTTTGAGTAACTTGACGTTCTTTCTCAAATTTTCTGAAAATGAAATCCACTTCCTTTTTAGGATTCTTTTGCGGTACGTAATTTTGGTATGCTGCTCTCAATTTACGAGCGTATAACTCACTAATATCCCAATGCAATTGCTCATGTTTTAAAAGAGCCTCATTATTTTCGTTTTGGTTTTTCTTCCAGCTTAATTGAGGATAAAAGTAACTCTCTACAACAACTGAAACCGATAATTTACCATTTGTACTTTCACTAGTAAACGTATATCCTAAACTACTATTAACACTAGCACGGTAAATCGCATTTTTAGGTGGTACTCCTTTGAAGTCTTCCCAACTTAAAACTGGTCGTTCTTGATAGGTAAAACGCTCGGACGGTTCTCCTTCAAATAATAAAACGACTAATATAAAAGCAAAAAACAATTTCATTTAATTCCAGTTGAATACAATGTTTTTCTTAATATCTGGATGTAAACTATTTAAGACAGGACATGTATTTGCAACTCGTTCTAGAATTAATTGAGACCTTTTGTCGCATTGACCATTCATATCAAGTACAATATCAATTTGAGAAATCCTGCGTGGATTTGAGGCCATAATTTTAGCAATCTTAGCAACACTACCTTTCAATTCCTTTTCCATCTCTCTTGCCTTGATTCCCATGACAGTGAGCATGCAACTAGCAAGTGCCGTTGCCACAGTATCAGTAGGAGAAAAAGCTTCACCTTTACCGTTATTATCTACAGGCGCATCAGTTACAAAACTGTCGCTACTTTTCAAGTGCGTACACTCGCACCTTAAATCACCTTTATACTCAACGATTGCGGTCATTCTTCTGTATCAACTTTAAGATTGTTAATATCTAATTCTTTAATACTCAAATCTTCTTGATACTGTAAAAGATAAACGGCATCGTTATAGAAGCCTGCTAGAAACTTTTTAGAATAATCAAATTTATTCTCTGTCATCACTGTCTTACCATTTTTCATAGCGCTCTCATATAAATCAGAAGCGCTTGCCTGTCTCAATATGATATCAAGTGTAATATCAAATCCTCTTGTCGCATAAGAATTAGGTGTGATTTGATGTATGCTATAATACTTTTCAATAAATGAATTCGTATCTACACTTTCTTTGAACATTTGGGGAAATACATAATTTAATTTAGATAGTCTTATATTAGACAGTTCCATCTCTTCATAATTTCCTAAACCGAACATCGTTATTTTATGAGTATCTGTTTTCGCAGAATAATTTGTCACGGCGTCTGTAATGAAACCTACATTATCTACTGCAAGAACAATTACATTTTCTACATCTGGCTTCAATTGTTTGATATACTCTATACTAAAAATATAATTCTTCTTAGCATTTGGGACTAAGACATTTGCGGCAGGTAAAATGGTAGTAAATTCATTTTTTAACTCTTGGTTATTATTATCTGTAACAATTATCACATTCTTACCTTTTGCATATTCTATTAAGTATTCCTTGAGTTTATTTTTAAGAACTTCTTCTTCTGGTCTTGCTTGGAATAAGTTACGGTACAGCCTAACATCTGTAGAGGTAAGTGGAGAAACCACCGGAGTATTGAAAGATTTCAATTCTTTTGCGGTCTCGACAACATTTGTAGAAATAAGCGGTCCTATCACGGTATTGTAGTCTGCAAAATCAGTGGCGTCAAGAATATTCTTAGTTGCCTGAAGACTTTTTTGCGTATCAAAAATATCATGATCTACTGGTATCCCCATAGTATTTGCACTGTCGATTGCTATTTTCACACCACTATAGAAGTCTAGCGCTATACGCATAGCACGATCTTGTTTCAGATTATCTCGATCTGTATTTTCTCCATCGATTTTCTGAAGTGAAAATGGCAACATGATCGCAAGTCGCTGTCTTTCAAAATTGTTTAAACTATCTACTAAAGAAGCTATTTTGTTTGAATTCACCTTAGTTGGAACCTTAACGACCTCTTTTCCATAATTAGGGTTAGGATAAATGATTTTCATTCCTTCCTTTAGACCATCCTTTAACTTAGGATTCCATTGAATTAAAGAGTCTTCTGAGATTCCAGTCAATTTTTTAAGCGAGTACATTCCCATTTTCTTAGGAATGGTATATTCAATTAATTTTTGATTATCTATTTGTGTATCGTTTCCATCTTGACCAATGAGTTCTCCTTCATTTTGTACAGCATTTGATTTAGGAACATTCAATACCATTCCTGGTTTTAAATCTCCTATATTAGGATTGAGCTTTTTAAGATCTAAAACTTTGATCCCAAATTTAGTCGCAATACCGTACATTCCCTCGCCTTGCTTCACTTTGTACTTGCCATCTTCAAGCGGCACCTCAATAGCTGGAACTTCTTCTTTGTTAGGTTCTACAACAGTAAGTTCTACTTCTTCAAAAACAGGAATTTGAATGCGATCTCCTTTCTTCAGAGGATTAGAATACAATTCTTTATTTGCCTCTTTAATGTCTAACTCAGTAATTTCGTATTTTTTTGCTAGACTATACAAAGTTTCCTTGCGTCGTACACGATGCTTTTTGTATTTCTTTATTCTACGCTGAGTTAACACCTTATTTTGTGCCGGTATCAACAAAACTTGACCATATCTTAAACCTGAGCTTAAGTCTGGATTAAGTTCTAGTAATTGTTTAGAAGTTACCTTATACTTTTGAGTTAGTGTATAAATAGTTTCTCCTTGTGCTACAGTATGCTGCCTATAATTTTGCAGGATTGTTGCTTCCGCTTTCGCGAAAGCGAGACACATACATACTACTATTATAATATTTCTCATCATCTAATTATTCCCATTCAATGGTTGCTGGCGGCTTAGAGCTTATGTCATACACCACTCTATTAACGCCTTTTACTTTATTTATTATCTCATTACTGGTTGCCTGTAAAAACTCATAAGGCAAGTTTACCCAGTCTGCAGTCATTCCATCAGTGCTTTCTACCGCTCTAAGCGCGACACACTTTTCATAAGTGCGCTCATCTCCCATCACTCCTACGCTGTTTACTGGCAGTAAAATTGCACCTGCTTGCCATACTTTATCATATAAATCCCATTTCTTGAGGTTATTAATAAATACTGCATCTACTTCCTGGAGAATAGCTACTTTTTCTGCAGTAATATCTCCCAATATACGAATAGCTAGTCCAGGACCAGGAAAAGGATGTCTTCCTAAAAGCTCTGCAGCCATACCCATTGATTTACCTACTCTTCTCACTTCATCTTTAAACAACGCTTTTAAAGGCTCCACAATTTTCAATTTCATAAAATCTGGCAATCCACCTACATTGTGATGCGATTTAATTGTTGCACTAGGTCCTCCGGTTGCACTTACGCTTTCAATCACGTCAGGATAAATAGTTCCTTGAGCGAGCCAAGTCACATTTTTAACGTCATGAGCTTCATCATCAAAAACCTCTATAAAAACACGGCCTATTGCTTTACGTTTTAATTCTGGATCACTCTCACCAGCAAGGGCATCCATAAACCGTGCCGAAGCATCAACGCCTTTTACGTTTAAGCCCATACCTTCGTACTGTTTGAGTACCTGAGTAAATTCATCTTTACGTAGTAAACCATTATTTACAAATATGCAGTAGAGGTTCTCTCCTATCGCTTTGTGCAATAACATTGCCGCGACTGAAGAATCTACGCCTCCTGAAAGTCCTAGAACTACTCGGTCACCGCCTATCTGTTTTTGAAGTTTTTCTACGGTTTCTTCTACAAAACTATCTGGAGTCCAGTCTGGAGTAACTTTTGCAATTTTTATAAGGAAATTTTCTAAAAGTTTTTTACCATCTGTTGAGTGGTATACTTCTGGATGAAATTGAATTGCATAAGTTTGCTCTCCTTCTATTTTGTAGGCAACATTAGGAACGTCATTAGTACTTGCCAATAAAGTACTGTTAGAAGGTAACTTTTTTATGGTATCACTATGGCTCATCCATACCTGACTACCTACCTCAATTCCTTCTAGAAAAAGGTCTTCTTTTATAAAAGATAAATTGGCACGACCATACTCTCTTGTACTAGATGCACCTACTTCACCTCCATGAAAATGCGCTAAATATTGAGCGCCATAGCAAACACCTAATAAAGGTTTTTTACCACGTATTTCTTGTAAATCTATATGAAAAGCTGCTTCTGACCTGACCGACATCGGGCTTCCTGAAAGGATAATTGCTTTGTACGAATCTAGGTTAGCTGGTACTTTGTTAAAAGGATGAATTTCAGAATAGATGTTTAACTCTCTAACTCTACGCGCAATAAGCTGTGTGTATTGCGATCCAAAATCTAATATTAATATCTTGTCGTGTTGCATGAGCAAATTTACTTTTTTAAAAACTAAAGTTCCTTGAGATTACACAGATTTGTTAACTTGTTTTCAAGACACTTTTTGAAACAAAAGGTGATTTATTGCTACTACAATTCAATCACCGTAAATCTCAGATCGAGTGGATCTAAACTTTCCTTTATGATCTCTATAAATTCTGTACCATATTCTTGATAGAAATAAGAAAAATTAGTCTGTCGTTCTTGTAGGCTGTCATTAGGAAAGAGCTCTTTTTTAAGCAACAAGGCTCGATCTAAATGATGTTTAAGTTTACGCTTTTGTGCCTTTAAAAGCCTTTTTTCTAGTTTCTCTAAACCTTTTATTTGTTTGCGTTCTTGTGCACTAACGGCATTTTCAAATGAAGGATCTGTTTTAAGAGCTAATTCATGAAGCTCTGCAAACTGTTTTTTTAAATGTAATTTTTGAGGAGTGAAGTCTATTTTAATATCGCTTATTTGATGCGTAAGCTGCGTGGTAAGTTCATGATCTAATTGAAATAAATCCCAAATAGAAAGTCCCAACTTTTCTACTTTCTGTAATTGCTTTGAAGTTGCTAGTAAAGCAGAGTTGCGTAATAAAAGGATAGGAAATGTAACTTTTTGAGAGTCAAAATAATTCTTTAACTCCAGCCAGTAGGCCATTTCACCACCACCACCTATATAGCATAAATTAGGAAGTATGATTTCCTGATAAAGCGGTCTCATGATCACATTAGGTGAGAATCTTTCGGGATGCTTTTTAAGTTCTTCTAGGATTTCATCTTTAGAAAAACTTAATTCTGTTTCATCAATTAAATAGGTTCCGTCTTTTTCAATGATACGCTTGCGGTAATCATCTGTTAAATAAAACAAGTTGATCTCTCGAGGATTCACTTGTATTTTATATTGCTCCGGCCATTCTTCTAGTGTATTCTTAACGGCATGAAAACTTGCCTGTGAAATCAATTCGTCTTTAAAGTAAGGTGTAGCAATTGATTTCAAAGATGCATCATCAGCATCTAAAACAACTAAACCATCATTTTTAAAAAGTTCATGTGCGATAGCTCTAGTGGCATCTGCTAGGTTTTCATTTTCTAAATAGCCTTTTTTAAATAAACGGATGACTTCTAAAGCGTTATCATGTTTACCTAGAATATTCTTAAATACTGATAGTACATCGTCTAATCCTTGGGTAGAAAGTCTTCCTACTCCGCCTGTTGCCTCTCTATTATAAACTACTTTCTTATCAGCATAATTAAAAAATTGAATTTCTTCAAAATCATGGTCTTCCGTCGCCATCCAGTAAATAGGCACGAAGTTGCAAGTAGGATGCAGTTGTTTCAACTTCTTACATAAATTAATTGTGGAAATAATTTTATACAAAAAGTAAAGCGGCCCAGTGAACAAATTAAGCTGGTGTCCAGTTGTTATGGTAAAGGTGTTGGGGTCTTGTAAAAGTTTTATGTTCTCAAAACTTAGCTTTTTATCTTCTATGGTTTGATATTGCTTCTCTAAAACTTTGGAGAGTACATCACGCTTATTTTGAGCGTCTTTCCATTCTGTCTTCTTCTCAACTATTTGATCTTCAAAATTTTTAGAATGAGGAAACCTATGATACAACGGCTTGAGATGTTCCTTTTCATCTAGAAAATCAGACATTAAATCAGAAAAATGTCTTATAGATTGATAAGGTTGCTGCATTGCATCTTTTAATTTTGAAATGAGATCAAAGATAAGATTTGAACTGTGAAGTATTTCCTAAGATAAATAATGAAAATAATGGAGATTCTTGTGTCGATCTCGCTTTCGCGAAAGCGGTATACCATCAATCATAATTGATCCTCATTAAGATCTGTTTTATTTTGAGTTTAAGGTCTTCTCCAGTTTCATATACCATTTGCTCATCTGTAGGAAAAGGTATGGCTTGTGGATTAAGCGTCTCGATATAGTTAGCATCTAGCGCTCTTCTATCTCCATAAACCGAACCATATAAATAGGTGAAAACAAAATTGCTGTTCACAGGAAAACGATCGACAACTTGAAGTGTTCTTTTATCTTTTAACTGAACAACAGCGTTTACTTTTGACTCTTTAAGTTGAGTATTTTGAAGTACCGTTGCCTTAATAGTTATCAATTTATCTTTCTTAATATCGTTACCTAAGCTATCTTTCTTAACATTACCGTTTGCATCGTACTCATAGATAAAGCCATCTTTGATTTCTTTTTCTTTAACTAATTCCTTGAGCAAAACTTGCTCAGGAGAAACTGATATATTTGAAACAATTACATCTAGTTCATAATCATAATCTAGATTATCTACGGTATTGTTGTGATACTGGGTCCATTTATTGTTTATACCATAAGTAGAAAAATTCAATAATTCATCTTCTAGTTTTTCTGGAAGTATCACTTCAGACTCATTTTGTAAACTTACTAATATAAAGTGTGTACCTTGTTCTAATGCAGTTTGTATAAGAGCACGAGTATTCTTAAAATTAGGATTGATTCTATCTAGATAAACGAGATCCTTATAAATCTGTCTAGATTCAATTGTGTTTGCATCTCTCAAAGCAGATGAAGAGTTATTTAGTAAATGATCGCTTAACGCCGTACGAGAGTCTAAGATTTGTACGTCGTACTCTGCAAATTCAAATTGTGCATTTTTGCTTTTTCCTTTTTCTCTAAGTGGTAGTAAAGGTTTTATTAAATTCTGTCTACGATCTAATCTTAAATACGTCTCATAGATAGGTTCTAAAACTGCAGGATTAGGATCAATACTCCATCTTTTAATAAGTAACTTATCTTGCTCATTTGCTTTTCTATAAGCTTGCTCAAGTAATGGAATATACTCTTGATTTCGTTTTAAATCTTTACCATCAACCAACTTATCAACTGCGATTTTTATAGCATTATCATAATCGCCTTGATTGATAGCCGTTTGAGTTTCTTTAACTCCACTACACGAAACAATTAATAATGCGGTAAGGAAAACAAAAATAATTTGTTTCATTCTACTTGCTTTTAGGCTTGTAAAAAGGAAGAAGTTTGGTTGAAACTTCTCCAAATCCAATTCTTAAATCGCCTTTATGACAGTAACCTCTCATGGTTACCGTATCGTAGTCTTCTATAAACTTGCGCTCAGTACCATCATTTAATTTTACAGGCTTTTCACCTCGCCAGCTCAATTCTAACATAGAACCGTAAGAATCTGGTGTAGGACCGGAAATAGTACCACTTCCCATTAAATCACCACTATTAACAGGACAACCGTTAACTGTGTGATGCGCTAGCTGTTGTGATATATTCCAATATAAATGCTTGAAATTTGATTTACATACTGTAGTAGGTCGGCCTTGCTGTGGTGTAATATCAACCTCTAAATTGATATCAAAACTAGAGTTCTTACTTGAATCTAAATAATCAAAAACTGGTTTTTCTCTTTTAGGACTTTCTGTTCTAAATGGTTCTAAGGCGTCTAAAGTAACAATCCAAGGTGAGATGGAACTAGCAAAGTTTTTTGCTAAAAACGGTCCTAAAGGTACATATTCCCATTTCTGAATATCTCTAGCGCTCCAGTCATTAAGCATTACCATTCCAAAGATGTATTTTTCTGCTTCGTCTACAGGAATAGGTTGTCCTAAATTATTTGCGTCTGTTGTAATAAATCCCATTTCTAATTCAAAATCAACAAGCTTTGATGGACCGAAGGTAGGTTGATCAGCATTTGCTGGAAAAGTCTGACCTTGTGGACGATGAATAGGTATATCCGACGGAATTATTGAACTAGATCTACCATGATAAGCTACTGGCATGTGTAGCCAGTTAGGAAGTAAAGCATTTTCTGGATCTCTAAACATCGTACCTACATTGGTAGCGTGCTCCTTGCTACTATAAAAATCGGTATAGTCACCTATTAATACTGGTAATTGCATCTCTACTTCATCCATCGCAAAAATGATACGATCTCTATGCTCTTTATTGTCCCTTAATTCTGGATTTTCTTTATCAAAAATATCTCCAATTCTATTTCGAACTAATTTCCATGTCTTTTTACCATCTGAAATGAAATCATTTAAAGTGTCTTGCATGAACATATCATCCGTTAACGGAACTGAACTAAAGTAGCCCATTTCTTGAAGGGCTCCTAAGTCAATCGCATAGTCTCCAATTCGTGTACCTATAGTTATAACATTGTCTCTGGTAAGGAAAACACCGAATGGAATGTTTTGAATAGGGAAATGAGTATCTCTATTGTATCCTATCCATGAATTTCTTTTAGGGTCGTTTGTTTTATTAGGCATGTTGTATTGATTTCTTGTTAAAAAGTATATTCAAATATATCATTTTAGTGTGGTATGATAGCATCTGTAACTTATTTTTGTGATCTAATTTTTATCAAAATGGCTCAAGTGGATCAAGAAATTTTCGACTTAATTGAAAAAGAGAGAATTCGTCAAACAAAAGGTATCGAGTTAATCGCAAGTGAGAATTATGTAAGCAACGACGTTTTAGAAGCTGCTGGTTCAATTCTTACTAACAAATACGCCGAAGGTTATCCTGGAAAAAGGTATTACGGTGGCTGTGAAGTAGTCGATGAAATAGAAAATATAGCGATTGAGAGAGCAAAAACTTTGTTCAATGCAGAATACGTAAATGTTCAACCTCATTCTGGAAGTCAGGCAAATACAGCTGTTTATCATGCGTGTTTAAATCCAGGAGATAAAATTTTAGGTTTTGATCTATCACATGGAGGCCATTTAACACACGGATCGCCGGTGAATTTTTCAGGTAAGCTTTATAAAAATTCTTTTTATGGAGTAGAAAAAGAAACTGGGTTATTGAACTATGATAAAATAGAAGAAATAGCTGTCTGCGAAAAGCCAAAAATGATTATAGCAGGAGCATCTGCTTATAGTAGAGAGATAGATTACAAGAGGTTTAGAGAAATAGCAGACAAGGTTAATGCTGTACTTCTTGCAGATATAGCCCATCCAGCTGGATTAATAGCCAAGGGAATTTTAATGGATGCAGTTCCTTACGCTCATATCTGCACAACGACAACACATAAAACGTTAAGGGGCCCAAGGGGTGGATTAATTATTATGGGGAAGGATTTTGAGAATCCCTTTGGTCAAAAACTAAAAAATGGCAATCTTAAAAAAATGTCTAGTTTACTGAATAGTGGTGTTTTTCCAGGTAACCAAGGTGGTCCATTAGAACACATAATTGCTGCGAAAGCAATTGCATTTAAGGAAGCTTTATCAGACGATTTCTTGAATTATATGGTTCAAGTAAAAAAGAATGCAAAGGTAATGGCTGAAGAGTTTGTCAGGAGA
The DNA here is from genome assembly GCF_000332115.1 of Nonlabens dokdonensis DSW-6. Taxonomy (NCBI): domain Bacteria; kingdom Pseudomonadati; phylum Bacteroidota; class Flavobacteriia; order Flavobacteriales; family Flavobacteriaceae; genus Nonlabens; species Nonlabens dokdonensis. Next base: position 2,543,995 of record NC_020156.1, on the reverse strand, counting down.
GATTATCATCTAATATCTGGAGGGACTGATAATCACATGATGCTGATTGATCTTAGAAATAAAAACATTACCGGAAAAGAAGCGGAAGAATTACTAGGGAAAATTCACATAACCGTAAACAAGAACATGGTTCCATTTGATACAGAATCTCCTTTTGTTACTAGTGGTATAAGAATAGGCACAGCAGCCATCACAAGTAGAGGCTTAAAAGAAAATGAAATGATTAAAATCGTTGATATCATAGATCGTTGTATTCAAGATAAACCACAAGTGCTACTGGAAAAGTTAAGTGATGATGTTTTTAATCTCACAGCAGGTTATCCTTTATTTCAAAACTGAAGAGTAAAACAGAACCGAATAAAACTATCTAATCTTAAATAATCAATTCCAATTATTGAGATTATAAGGGTCATTCGAGAGGCTGTCTGGAACAATCCAGGCAGCCTTTTTATTCGCTTTGATGGTAATTTGAATTACAAGATTCGTGACTTGCCTTTAAATTTTAGGTTACGAGTATGCAGCTTGCAATAAAAAAGCTTAAGCGCTCTCTTTCAGATTATAAGCTATTACTATAAATACTGTTTCTATATTAACTTTGTTGATTCATCGAAGTACAATGTATTAAAGGTTCACAACAATTATAATAAATACGGACCAAGGTTGTCCTATAATTTTTTACTCTCAACAACTCGAAAAAAATCCTGTCAATAACCACTATAGACTCCTACCACTCATCACCCCATGAATTTCCATCATAGAATTAAATAAGATATATAAAAATGTAATTAAAACACTAAATGCTCTAAGGATCACAGTAATCGCATGACCATGTAGAGTCTACAAATTCATCAGAAATTTTAATCTTGAATTATCAATACTAATAGCAAAAAAGGCTAAAAATAAAAAGCCTTTATCAATTAAGATAAAGGCTTTAAAAAGAAGGCGGCGACATACTCTCCCACAAATAGCAGTACCATCTGCGCAAATGGGCTTAACTTCTCTGTTCGGAAAGGTAAGAGGTGAGCCCCATCGCTATAACCACCTTAAAATAATCAGTTAATTAAAACTGTATAAGTTGACATATTGAAAAATTAAACAATGTAAAATAAAGTTTGAATATCTAAGCTTACGGGTAATTAGTATCACTCGGCTATGACATTACTGCCTTTACACCTATGACCTATCAACGTGGTAGTCTCCCACGACCCTTTAAAGAAATCTCATCTTGTGATGGGTTTCGCGCTTATATGCTTTCAGCGCTTATCCCTTCCCGACGTAGCTACCCAGCAATGCTCCTGGCGGAACAACTGGTAGACCAGAGGTCAGTCCAACTCGGTCCTCTCGTACTAAAGTCAGATTCACTCAAATTTCTTGCGCCCACTACAGATAGAGACCGAACTGTCTCACGACGTTCTGAACCCAGCTCGCGTGCCACTTTAATGGGCGAACAGCCCAACCCTTGGGACCTTCTCCAGCCCCAGGATGTGACGAGCCGACATCGAGGTGCCAAACCCCCCCGTCGATGTGAGCTCTTGGGGGAGATCAGCCTGTTATCCCCGGCGTACCTTTTATCCTTTGAGCGATGGCCCTTCCATACGGAACCACCGGATCACTATGCTCTTGTTTCCAACCTGATCGACCTGTATGTCTCTCAGTCAAGCACCCTTATGCCATTACACTCTACGCACGGTTACCAAGCGTGCTGAGGGTACCTTTAGAAGCCTCCGTTACTCTTTTGGAGGCGACCACCCCAGTCAAACTACCCACCAAGCAATGTCCCTTCAGTAAAGGTTAGATTTCAAATAAGCAAAGGGTGGTATTTCAACAATGACTCCATATTACCTAGCGATAACACTTCAAAGTCTCCCACCTATCCTACACATTACTTATCCAAAATCAATACTAAGCTATAGTAAAGGTGCACGGGGTCTTTTCGTCCCGTAGCGGGTAATCGGCATCTTCACCGATACTACAATTTCACCGAGCTCATGGCTGAGACAGTATCCAAATCGTTACACCATTCGTGCAGGTCGGAACTTACCCGACAAGGAATTTCGCTACCTTAGGACCGTTATAGTTACGGCCGCCGTTTACCGGGGCTTCAATTAAGATCTTCGCCGAAGCTAAACCCTCCTCTTAACCTTCCGGCACCGGGCAGGTGTCAGGCCCTATACATCATCTTTCGATTTAGCAGAGCCCTGTGTTTTTGATAAACAGTCGCTTGGATCTTTTCACTGCGCCCTATAAATAGGGGACCTTTCTCCCGAAGTTACAGGTCTATTTTGCCTAATTCCTTAGCCATGAATCACTCGAGCACCTTAGAATTCTCATCCCAACCACCTGTGTCGGTTTACGGTACGGGCTGCTTCACTTGTTTTTCTTGGAAGTTGCTACTCTAAATTATCCAATCAGTCGTAACCTCATGGTACTATCCCAATCTTAAAAATTGGTTCAACGTACTATTCCGTCAGTACGCATTAGATTCACACCTCCGTCACTTTTATTGTGAGCAGGTACAGGAATATTAACCTGTTGTCCATCCACTTTCCCGTTTGGGTACGCGTTAGGACCCGACTAACCCTCAGCTGATTAGCATAGCTGAGGAAACCTTGGTCTTTCGGTGAGAGGGTTTCTCGCCCTCTTTATCGTTACTTATGCCTACATTTTCGTTTCTATAAATTCCAACACTTCTCACGAAACATCTTCAACACTAATAGAATGCTCCCCTACCACTTTTATAAAGTTCATAGCTTCGGTAGTATATTTATGCCCGATTATTATCCATGCCGTTCCGCTCGACTAGTGAGCTGTTACGCACTCTTTAAATGAATGGCTGCTTCCAAGCCAACATCCTAGCTGTCAATGCAGAACAACCTCGTTTATTCAACTTAATATACATTTTGGGACCTTAGCTGATGATCTGGGTTCTTTCCCTTTCGGACATGGACCTTAGCACCCATGCCCTCACTGCTAATCAACATTTTGTAGCATTCGGAGTTTGTCAGGAATTGGTAGGCGGTGAAGCCCCCGCATCCAATCAGTAGCTCTACCTCTACAAAACTAAATTAACGCTGCACCTAAATGCATTTCGGGGAGTACGAGCTATTTCCGAGTTTGATTGGCCTTTCACCCCTACCCACAGGTCATCCGAAGACTTTTCAACGTCAACCGGTTCGGGCCTCCACTGTGTGTTACCACAGCTTCACCCTGCCCATGGGTAGATCACACGGTTTCGCGTCTACCACTGCTAACTATACGCCCTATTCAGACTCGCTTTCGCTACGGCTACAGATCTAAAATCCTTAACCTTGCTAACAACGGTAACTCGTAGGCTCATTATGCAAAAGGCACGCCGTCACCCATAAATGGGCTCCGACCGCTTGTAAGCGTATGGTTTCAGGATCTATTTCACTCCCTTATTCAGGGTTCTTTTCACCTTTCCCTCACGGTACTAGTTCACTATCGGTCTCTCAGGAGTATTTAGCCTTAGCGGATGGTCCCGCTTGATTCATACAGGGTTTCACGTGCCCCGCACTACTCAGGATACCGTTATCAATAATGTAGCTTACCAGTACAGGATTATCACCTTCTATGATTCTTTTTTCCAAAAAATTCCTATTCACTACACATTAAACATTACGGTCCTACAACCCCAATAATGCCGTAACATTATTGGTTTGGGCTAATCCGCGTTCGCTCGCCACTACTAACGGAATCACTTTTGTTTTCTCTTCCTCTGGCTACTTAGATGTTTCAGTTCACCAGGTTTGCTTCCTTTCGGATATTATATCTTCAATATAACAGGTTGCCCCATTCGGAAATTTGCGGATCAAATCATATGTGCTGATCCCCGCAACTTATCGCAGCTTATCACGTCCTTCATCGCCTCTGAGAGCCTAGGCATTCCCCATACGCCCTTAATTTGCTTATGATATTCTAGTTTATCTTGCAACGATACAAGATAAACAACTTAATTATTTTACTATTATAAGTAGAAATTAATCTACGTTACTCGTTTAATCTTTTCAATATGTCAATGAACGGTTGTGAATAATCACATGTGGAGAATATCGGAGTCGAACCGATGACCTCCTGCGTGCAAGGCAGGCGCTCTAGCCAGCTGAGCTAATTCCCCTTATTCGAAATTTAGAAGATAAATTCAAAATCATGAATATGGAATACAATTTCTCAACGTCTAAATTTCCTTATTTTAATGAACGAATGGAATTAACCATTTTAAAGTAGTCTCAGGCAGACTCGAACTGCCGACCTCTACATTATCAGTGTAGCGCTCTAACCAGCTGAGCTATGAGACTATGAAATTAAATGCCTTAAGGCAAAATGATTGACTTTATATAAATAAACACGCTAATTAAGCAACTTAGATAATATCTGATTGTAACTTCATTATTTCAGAAGCTCCAGAAAGGAGGTGTTCCAGCCGCACCTTCCGGTACGGCTACCTTGTTACGACTTAGCCCCAGTTACCGGTTTTACCCTAGGCAGCTCCTTACGGTCACCGACTTCAGGCACCCCCAGCTTCCATGGCTTGACGGGCGGTGTGTACAAGGCCCGGGAACGTATTCACCGCATCATGGCTGATATGCGATTACTAGCGATTCCAGCTTCACGTAGTCGAGTTGCAGACTACGATCCGAACTGAGATAGGGTTTGAAGATTTGCTCCTTCTCACGAAGTGGCTGCTCTCTGTCCCTACCATTGTAGCACGTGTGTGGCCCAGGACGTAAGGGCCGTGATGATTTGACGTCATCCCCACCTTCCTCACGGTTTGCACCGGCAGTCTCACTAGAGTCCCCGACTTGACTCGCTGGCAACTAGTAATAGGGGTTGCGCTCGTTATAGGACTTAACCTGACACCTCACGGCACGAGCTGACGACAACCATGCAGCACCTTGCAAATTGTCCGAAGAAAAGTCTATTTCTAAACCTGTCAATCTGCATTTAAGCCCTGGTAAGGTTCCTCGCGTATCATCGAATTAAACCACATGCTCCACCGCTTGTGCGGGCCCCCGTCAATTCCTTTGAGTTTCATTCTTGCGAACGTACTCCCCAGGTGGGTTACTTATCACTTTCGCTTGGCCACTCAGTACTCAATCGTACCAAACAGCTAGTAACCATCGTTTACGGCGTGGACTACCAGGGTATCTAATCCTGTTCGCTACCCACGCTTTCGTCCATCAGCGTCAATATATTGTTAGTGATCTGCCTTCGCAATTGGTATTCTATGTAATATCTAAGCATTTCACCGCTACACTACATATTCTAACCACTTCACAATAATTCAAGACTAACAGTATCAATGGCAGTGCCGGAGTTAAGCCCCTGCATTTCACCACTGACTTATCAGCCCGCCTACGGACCCTTTAAACCCAATGATTCCGGATAACGCTTGCACCCTCCGTATTACCGCGGCTGCTGGCACGGAGTTAGCCGGTGCTTATTCTTACAGTACCGTCAACTTCTTACACGTAAAAAGATTTCTTCCTGTACAAAAGTAGTTTACAACCCATAGGGCCGTCTTCCTACACGCGGCATGGCTGGATCAGGCTTGCGCCCATTGTCCAATATTCCTCACTGCTGCCTCCCGTAGGAGTCTGGTCCGTGTCTCAGTACCAGTGTGGGGGATCTCCCTCTCAGGACCCCTACCTATCGTAGCCATGGTAAGCCTTTACCTTACCATCTAGCTAATAGGACGCATACTCATCTATCACCGTAACCTTTAATTATTAAACCATGCGATTCAATAATACTATGAGGTGTTAATCCAAATTTCTTCGGGCTATCCCTCAGTGATAGGCAGATTGTATACGCGTTACGCACCCGTGCGCCGGTCGCCATCATCTAGCAAGCTAGATATGCTGCCCCTCGACTTGCATGTGTTAGGCCTGCCGCTAGCGTTCATCCTGAGCCAGGATCAAACTCTTCATCGTCGAATCTTTTTAAAGATCATTTAATATGATACTAAATAAATCGACTTAATTAGCTTTGTGCTTATTTTATTTTGGTTATCACAATATGTTACTTTTCATATTGTAATTCTTGTCAATCAATATCTCAATGAACATCTTCAAAGTTTTAAAACTAAAATCTAACACCGAATCTTCACGATTTATTTGTTGATTTTCTAGCCTTGTTTGAAGAACATTTGCTTATTTAAACACTACTTGTTTTCCTAAGCGGATGCAAATATACAGACACTTTCTCTTACCAACCAAACAATTTCATGAAAAAAAATGAAATAAATTAAAAATAATATCTAATACATTTATAATCAATAATATAATTTTAAAACTTTTTTCGAAATTATTCTAAACATAATAACAAAACAGTTTTTCATGCCAATTCTTACTTTTTAACCAATTCACGATAACGATAAAACATGAGAATAGCGGAAACTGTTAAAGCAGATAATAAGCCGATCCAAATTCCTTTTACTCCTAAACTATAATAGTTGCCTAATACATACATTATAGGAAAACCTATTAACCAATATGAGATGAAACATATGATCGTGGGAATCCAAACATCTTGTAAACCTCTTAAAATGCCCAAGAGTACCACTTGAAACCCATCACTAATTTGAAATAGCGCAGCAATTATTAAAATTTCTGAGGCTAATTTAATTACATCCAAATCGCTGATATACAAACCAGGTAGATGTTCATGAAATATTAAGAAAGTAAATGCAAAAACTAATTCAACTAATAACGTCATCAAGAAGAGAGAAGTTGCCACCGTTTTTAAATAAGTTATATTACCTATTCCTTTTTGGTTTCCTATTCTGATTGTAGCAGTAACGCCCAAACCTACTCCTACCATAAATGTTAGTGCTGAAAGGTTCAAAGCAATTTGATTTGCAGCTTGACTCTTTACGCCTATAGTACCTGATAAAAATATAGCAATAGTAAATAAAGATACTTCAAAGAGCATTTGAAGAGAAGTAGGTAAACCTAACTGAAAAATTTTCTTAATCACTCCAGAGGAATAACTCTTTAATCGTTTAAAATAAACTTTGAATTGTGTTTTATAAAACAGAAGAATAAATAGAATCAAAAACATTATAACTCTGGAAACGAAAGTACCGATAGCGGCTCCTTCTACTTCTAGTCGTGGAAACCCAAACTCCCCATAAATGAACAAATAGTTTACAATTATATTGATAACGTTAGCGAGCAACGAAGCTATCATGGAGTATGTAGTTTTAGACAAGCCATCTACGAATTGTTTCAATGCTTGAAACATCATTAAAGGAAGTAAAGAGAATGCTACCCAATAAGTGTATGGAATGGCTAAGTCAACAACCTCCTTTGGTTGATCAAGAAAATATAAAATAGGTGCTGCAAAAATGGTAACAACCATCAACAGAAGCCCCATTATAAAACACATCAAAAAACCAGAATGAAATACTGATATTACCTTATTTGTATCTCCTTTGGCATCAGCCTCTGCGACTAGTGGTGTAATTGAAAAAGAAAAACCTATTCCTATTGAGAGTGCAATAAAGATAAGTGTATTCCCTAAGGAGACTGCTGCCAGCTGTGCATCGCCCAGCTTACCTACCATAACATTATCTGCAAAGGCGACGAGTAAGTGGGCTACCTGGCCTAGCATGATAGGAACCGCTATCTTCAGGTTTTTAGGAAACTCCTTCAGATAATTACTAAATACCATCGTAAAGTCTAAAAGAATGTAAAATATTCAAATCGTAGAAAGGTATGGCTAGTTTTCAATTCCGTATTTATCAAAAAGATAAACAAGGCTTGTCATTGTCGCAGCTCCTAGTTCTAATTCTCTTTTATTGACTGCATCAAACGTATCGTTTGCAGCATGATGAAAATCAAAATATCTTTGAGAGTCAGGTCTCAATCCAGCCAAAACAGTATTTGCGCCTTTCAACGGACCTACATCTGCGCCGCTGCCTCCTAATTCAAAAAAGTGGATTAAATATGGTTTAAACAAAGGCTTCCAAGATTCAATAACTTTCATTTGTTTTGTAGTGGTGTCAAAACTAAAACCTCTAGGTGAAAAACCACCAGCATCACTTTCTAAAGCAAAAATGTGCTTTTCATTTTTCAGCTCAGCCTGCTTTGCGTATTCTCTTGCCCCTTTCAACCCATTTTCTTCGTTCATAAATAGTACTACCATTATAGTACGTTGTGGTTTGTAATTTAACTCTTTTAAGGTTTTTAACACCTGCATAGACTGCACAACCCCTGCGCCATCATCATGACTACCATCGCCTAAATCCCAAGAATCCAAATGGCCTCCTACAATTATATACTCATCTGGGTACCTTGTTCCTTTAATTTCACCAATAACATTAAAGCTTTCTACATCGCCCCAAACGGTACAATCTTGTTTCAAATAAAACTTGAGTTCCTTATCTAAAGCTAGATAAGCACTTAGCTTCTCAGCATCATTTGTACTTATGGCTGCTGCTGGAATAAAATTTTCTACTGGTAAATCACCGTAACTCATAAATCCTGTATGTGGATAATCGTCTAATCTTAGATTCATAGATCGAACTATTACCGCAACTGCTCCATATTTACCTGCCTCTTCAGCGCCGCTGTACCTTTGATCTACACAACCTCCATAAGCTTCAAAGGTTTGTATCTTTTTAGGATCCATAGGTCGATTATAAAAAACTATTTTACCTTCTATTTGCTCTCGACCTAGACTAGATAACTCCTCTAAAGATTTGACTTCAATTACTGGAGCTTTTAAACCTTCTTGCCTCGTAGGGATAGAACCGCCTAAAGCACAAATATTTACGTTAATCGTTGACAAATCGTTTAGTTGTATATAAGCAAATTCTGGAGTGCCTCTGGACCATTTTGGCACCATTACAGATTGTAATTCTGTGCGATCGGCAAATTTTTTAATCTCGTTTTCAGTATAATCGACTGCACGTTCCGCTTGAATAGATCCAGAAAGTCGACCACCTATGTTGTTAGACAAGTAGTCGAGCCATTCGTAGCTGTCAGATTCTGTAAGATTATAATTATAAATACTACGCAGCATCGTAGAATCTATCTTTGAATATTGTGGGGATTGCGCTTTCGCGAAAGCGGAACCTAACAAACTAATAACGCAACAGTATAAGATCTTATTCATTCTCCAATGCTTTTATGTATTTATCGATATTTCCAGATGTTTCATCATCTAATTGTGGCGGCTGGATCTCCTTGTGTTCAGATAAAGATTCTAGCAAAATTTTTGCCACTAACAGCCTCGCGTTTGATTTATCATCAGCAGGAATGACGTGCCATGGTGCATTATCTTTACTTGTATTATTAATGGCTTGCTCGTAACAATGCATGTATTTATCCCAAAGCTTTCTTTCTTTTAGGTCATCTTCAGAAAACTTCCAGTTCTTTTCTGGCCTGCGCAATCTTCTAAGCAAACGGTTTTTTTGCTCTTCTTTGCTTAAATGAAGGTAAAACTTGAATACAAATATCCCATTTTGAGCAAGTTCTTTTTCAAAATTATTAATTTGTTCAAATCTCATTTGCCAGAACTCTTCTGTAGCATCTTCAGGACCATTAAATTGTGGAAGATTTTCTGCCATTAGATATTCTGGATGCACACGAGTAACCAGCACGTTCTCATAATGGGTTCTATTGAAAATTCCAAAATGCCCTTTAGACGGCAATGCTATATAATGTCTCCATAAATATCCATGAGATCGCTCAATGTCTGTAGGCACTTTAAAGCTATGCTGAATAACGCCCCTGACATTAAAATCTTTAAAAACCTCTCTTACCAGACTATCTTTTCCAGAGGTATCCATTCCTTGAAAACAAACAAGTACGGCATGTTTATCATGAGCATAAAGTTTGGCTTGAAACTCTGCTAGTTCTCTTCTTACTTTCGAGAGTTCTTTTTTGGCGTCTTTTTTAGACAGCAAATTCTTAGGCAAAGTTGCTCTTTGGGATAAGGTAATTTTTTCTCTTACTATATAATCTTGTGAGGTTTTCATAGTTTTTTATTTACTTGCAAAGAGCTTCACATCTTTCTCACTGATAGTGGTTCCTCCTAGTATAATCAATCTTTCTACTACATTGCGCAATTCACGTATGTTTCCTGTCCAGTCATATTCTTGAAGTAACTTGAATGCTTTTTCTTCAAACTCTTTTGCAGCATTACCCTGCTCTTTGGCAATCTTTTCTGCAAAATGATTTATTAATAAAGGAATATCTTCTCTTCTATCATTTAAAGTCGGGACATTAATAAGAATCACCGCAAGACGATGGTATAAATCTTCTCTAAATTTTTTGTCTTCTATTTCCTTTTTGAGGTCTTTATTAGTTGCCGCGAGAATGCGAACATCTACTTTAATATCCTTATCGCTTCCTACTCGTTGAATTTTGTTCTCTTGTAATGCTCGAAGAACTTTAGCTTGGGCTTTGGCGCTCATGTCACCTATTTCATCAAGGAATATAGTCCCACCATTTGCGGCTTCAAATTTACCTGCACGATCTTTATTTGCACCGGTAAAACTACCTTTAACATGGCCGAACAATTCGCTTTCTATTAATTCACTAGGTATGGCAGCACAGTTAACTTCAATAAATGGCCCGTTAGATCTATTACTTTTCTCATGCAGCCAGTGAGCTACTAATTCTTTACCTGTTCCATTTTGTCCTGTTATAAGAACTCTAGCATCTGTAGGGGCAACTTTTTCAATGATATTTTTTATGATAACTATTAACTCGCTATCTCCTATCATCTCATAATTCTTACTTACCTTTTTCTTAAGTCTTTTGTTTTCTACAACCAGATTTTTTCTGTCTAATGCATTGCGTACCGTATTTAAGAGTCTGTTTAAATCTGGTGGCTTTGAAATGTAATCAAATGCTCCAAGACGCATGGTATTCACAGCGGTATCAAGATCTCCATGTCCAGAAATCATAACTACAGGAATTTCTGGCTTGATCTTCTTTATTGCTTCAAGAACCTCTACACCATCCATTTTAGGCATTTTTATGTCACACAATACCAGATCATAATCATTATCTTTAATAAGCTCGATGCCTTCAAGACCATCAACGGCTTCACTAACGTTATAATCTTTACTTTCTTCGGACAAAATTTTTCCTAAAACACGTCTTATTGCATTTTCGTCTTCTATAATAAGTATTTGTGCCATTGTTATATTTTAAATTTTAGACCTATTCTCGAGTAAAAGGTATTGGTATCATTGAGGGTAACTACATCGTCACCATTATCATCTCTTAGTCGTATATCATTTACAAAAGTGTACCCAGCATAAAGGTAAGCTGAAATATGTTTAGTAAAATTATGTTGATATCCTGGACCAAACATAGCTACGGTCATAGAAACATCTTCGGCAATGCCTAATGAAGTAGGTTCATCACCTTGAATATTTGCATAAAAACCATCTAGTCTTGCATAAAGTTGCATACTGTTTTTATCATTGAATCTGTATTTAAGATTCATTTTGGGAGCTCCTAATGTAAAACTCCAGTCTTCATTGAGCTCTCTGTAATAATTTACATAAGGTAATGGAAAAGGTCTTCCTGCAGTAGTAGCATATTGAACTCCTAAAACTAGTTGCCATGGTTTACCTCCATCGTCTCGTTTTTTCTCATTTTTAATAAAGTAAACGCTAGCGGTAACAAAATAATCATCGCTTTGCGCTCTTGCTTTATCAAAGTTAGAAGCTGCTAAAATTCCTGCTCTTGAACCAAATCTCCAATTATTCTTCATAGGAAAAGTATAGCCTAAGGATAGCTCAAAGCTTTCGTATCTATCAGAACCAAAATTTGTTGAATTGAAATTGTCTCTTACTAAATATTGAACGTTTCGGTACTCAAAAAATGGTACTATGTAAGTTCCTTCTGCGACCTTCAAAGGTACATTTGCAAAAGTTCTGAATCTTCTAAAGCTGTTATCAGAATCTCTCTGAGGAAAATAAGTATATTCTGCTCTAAATAAATCTGTTCCTTGTGCATCCGCTTTCGCGAAAGCGATAACAAAAACCAGTAATAATACTATGGACAAAGTATTTACTTTATTCATTTGTTTTCTCATGTATAATTTGATCAGATTTATTGGTAATGATATGTAAATCTCTTTGAGGAAAAGGTATTGTAACATTGTTTTCTCTGAAAGCTTTGTCAATGGCAAATCGTAAAGCACTTTTAATTCTAGGGTCATTAAAAGCGTCTTTTATAAAGTAGTAAACACCAAAGTTTAAAGAACTGTCAGCAAAGTCGTTGAACATAACAAAAGGCTCGGGACTCTTAAGTATCCCTTTTTGATCAATAGCGCATTGTTTCAGCACTCTTGCTACTAATTCTGTATCGCTTCCATAAGCTACTCCTACTAGAACGCTTTCTCTTGTTTTGGGATGGTTTTGCGTATAATTATAGACCGATTCTGACATAAAGAGATGATTAGGAATGATCAGAATTTTATCATCTCGTGTTATAATTCTCGTACTTCTAAGTTTAACTTCAAAAACACGACCTACTTTGTTATTCATCTCAATCACGTCATTAACCAAAACAGATTTATCTATTAAGATGGTTACACCAGCGATGATATCTTTAAATAAGTCTTGTAATGCAAAACCTAAACCTACAAATAGCGCGGCACTTGCGGTAAGTAAACCAGTAAGCTGCACACCGCTAGAATGTAGAACTGTAATAACAACTATGATGTAAACTAGATAGTTGAAGAACTTAAAAACACTTTCAAACTTCAACTTATCTGAATCCTCCATTTTACGAGTAATCACTTTCTTTATCCCTCGCAAGATTAAAGTAGTGACTAAAATCGCAATAATGGCAAGAATCAACATCCACGTGTCAAAATGAAAACCACCATTTTTTCCTGATGGTATGATTTCATACGTCAGGAAGTCTTGTATTTTATCCCAGTCTATATTCATAATTTAATAACGGAGCCATTTGTAAAGTTCCTTCCAGTTGGTTTTTTTACCGTACATCAATATACCTATTCTGTAAATTTTTGACGCCAAGATAGCAACTCCTATTATACTCACATATAATAATAACATACTCAATGCAATTTCCCACCAAGCAATCTCTCCAAAAGGTATTCTCATTAACATAACAATCGGAGAAGTAAGTGGAATATAGGAAAAAATTACTGCAACCGTACCATGTGGATTATCCATTACTGAGAAAAAACCAACGTAAATGGCAAGCATTAAAGGTAATATAACCGGTAACATGAATTGTTGAGTGTCTGTTTCATTATCAACAGCAGCGCCTATAGCTGTATAGATAGAAGCATATAAAAAGTAACCACCTATAAAGTAAATGAAGAAACAAAAGATCAGCTTGAGAATAGGCAACTGAGCGACGTCATTCAAGATCAACTCCATCTTACTCATATCTTGTGTTTGAGCCATCATATCAGCATTAGCTGGATTACTGAAAGCGTCAACACCAAAGAATGCAGTTGCTGCTATCATGAGAATAAAGCCTACTACAACCCATATTAAAAACTGAGTAATACCTGCAAGTGATGTACCTGTTATCTTTCCTACCATTAAGTAAATAGGTTTAACACTGCTTACTATAATTTCTATAATACGGTTTGTTTTTTCTTCAATCACAGACCTCATTACCATATTACCATAAATAATGATAAACATCATGAGTAGGTAACCTGCTGCGCCTCCAGTGGCTATTTTGATCCAGCCAGATAGTTTACTTGTTTTTTCTCCAGTAAAATTTTGGAGTTCTATTTCTTTATTAACGGTAAGCCTTTCTAGTAAGTCTAAATCGATGTTGTTGTTTACAAGATTACTTTCAGAAGCTTTTTTATTGATTTTATCTTCAATAGAACTAATGAAGTCTGGAGATGGGGAATCGTCTGAATAGAAACTGAAATTTTCTAAAGTACCATTATTACCTTCGATAAGAATCAAACCATAATAATCTGCTTTTTTACTCGCAGCGATTGCAGCACTTTTAGATAAACCATCTAATATAATATACTGATTGCGCTCTGTGTTTTCAAATAAGGTTTCATACTGATTATCTGTTTGATCTAAAACAGCAATTTTCCTAGCCGTGTCTGAATTAATACTTGTTAACCAACCTATTAATAACGCCACACCTACAAAGATCAATGGACTTACAAATGTCATTATGACAAAAGTTTTGTTCCTAACCTTATTTAGGTATTCTCTTTTTATGATAAGCCAAAGTTTATCCATTTTCTTGTACGGTTTGTATAAAGATATCGTTCACACTAGGAATAACCTCGCTAAAATGCGTTAACTCACCTATTTGTGTAAGTCTATTTATAGCAGATGGTATATCAATATCGGTAGGTATTTTGATCTGAAAATCTAGTGTATTATCTAATCCTGAAAGTCGTATTGGTTTAGGATTAAATTCTTGAGGAATTTGTTGAAAGGCGGCATCATTATGATCACAAATTAAAGAAACAGCATAGTTACGATCTCTATATTGCTGTTTCACATCACTAAGCTTTCCTTCTAAAACTAGATTTGATTTATTGATAAGGGCAATATGATCACACATTTCCTCTACACTTTCCATGCGGTGAGTAGAAAAAATGATGGTAGCACCATCATCGCGCAATTTCAGGATTTCATCTTTGATTAAATTTGCATTAACAGGATCAAAACCAGAAAATGGTTCGTCAAATATTAATAAACTTGGTTCATGTAAAACAGTAACAATAAACTGAACTTTTTGAGCCATTCCTTTAGAGAGCTCTTGTAATTTTTTATTCCACCATCCTTCGATACCTAATCTTTCAAACCAGTAAGTAAGTCTTTCCTTTGCTTGCGCTTTGGTAAGTCCTTTTAATTGGGCTAGATAAATGCATTGCTCACCTACTTTCATAGATTTATACAAGCCACGTTCTTCTGGCATATAACCTATGTCTTCTATATGTCTCGGTTCTAATGCCGATCCATTTAAAAGAATCTGCCCGCTGTCGGGCATAGTGATTTGATTTATAATTCTTATAAGTGATGTTTTACCTGCTCCGTTAGGACCCAATAGGCCGTAAACACTTCCTTTAGGTACAGAAATAGACACATTATTTAGTGCGGTATAATCTCCGTAGACCTTTTTAATTTGTATTGCTTCTAGTGCGTTTGACATACATTAATGAATTGTGCTAAATTAACAAGAAGGATATGGTATTGCTAAAGATTTAGAAGATTTTAATAGGATTTATTATGACTATCGTTCTAAGACATATTTTTAATTTAAATGAACTACTTATCAGCAACTTTAAATTACCAATAGTCTAAAAAAAACCCACCTCTTGAAAAACAAGAGGTGGGAAAAATTGCTATGAAAAAGAAAAATAACAAATGGTTGGTTGACCATTCGTTGGGATAAATATATACAAATTTTTCTAATTCATTAGGTTTTCTTTAAGAAAACATATCTTTTACCTTTTCAAAGAAAGATTTATCACCTTTTTCTGGTGCAGGTTCAAAATTTGAATCGGTCATCATGCTTTCAAAAAAGTCTTTTTGCTCTTTAGTCAGGTTACGTGGAGTCCATACATTTACATGAACTAATAAATCACCAGTTCCATATCCATTGAGACTAGGCATTCCTTTACCTCTCAATCGTAATATTTTTCCGCTTTGAATACCTGCTTCTACAGGAATACGTACTTTACCAGTAACTGTTTGTATCTCTTTAGAGGTTCCTAAAATTGCTTCTGGTACACTTACGTAAAGATCATAATGAAGATTATTTCCTTCACGTTGTAACTCAGCATGAGGTTTTACTTCTATATCTACTAGTAAATCACCGCTTACACCATTACCTGGCGCATCGTTTCCTTTACCAGATACTTTTAAACGCATATCAGACTCTACACCTGCAGGAATTTGAATAGTCACAGTTTCTTCAGACGCTACCATTCCTTGAGCATCTGCTCCGGCTGGTTTGTTATCCATAGTCTGTCCTGCTCCACCACAAACATTACATGGTGCAGCAGTTTGCATGCGACCTAAAATTGTATTTTGAATTCTGGTCACTTGCCCACTACCATTACAAGTGCTACAAGTTTTATAAGTTACTCCTGGTGCTTGCTTTTTACGCTTTACCTTTACTTTCTTATCAACTCCATTTGCTGCTTCTTCCAGAGTCAAGGAAACTCTTATGCGTAGGTCTTTACCTTTAACACGACGTTGTCCACCACGACTACCGCCGAATCCTCCAAAACCAGAGAAGCCGCCGCCACCGCCGCCAAAAATATCACCGAACTGACTGAAGATGTCATCCATATCAAATCCTCCAGCACCACCGCCGAAACCGCCACCACCGCCAGAAGTATAGGCTTGATGTCCTAGTTGATCATAACTTGATTTCTTCTGTGGATCGCTTAATGTTTCATAAGCCTCTGCCGCTTTTTTGAAATTCTCTTCAGCAGCTGCATCACCTGGATTTTTATCAGGATGGTACTGAATTGCCTTTTTCCTGTAGGCTTTTTTAATTTCAGCAGCAGTTGCTCCTTTGTTAATATCTAGAATGTCATAAAAATCTGCCATAATTATTGTCCTATTACCACTTTAGGAAAACGTATAATTTTGTCTCCTAGCTTGTATCCTTTTTCTATCACGTCTACTATCTTACCCTTCATATCATCACTAGGTGCTGGTATTTGAGTGATGGCTTCATGAATATCTGCATTGAAAGTATCTCCGGCTCTTACGTCAAATTCTTCTAGCCCTTTGCTATTTAAAGTAGTACGTAATTTTCCAGAGATAAGCTTCACTCCAGTAATGAGTTGCTCGTCTTCAGACTTATTGATTTCTACCATTGCTCTGTCAAAATCATCTAAAACTGGCAACATGTCTTTTAAAACACCTTCACCTGCCGTTTTGAAAAGCTCGATACGTTCTTTTGCTGTTCGTTTTTTAAAATTTTCGAATTCAGCAAAAAGACGCATGAATTTATCTTTCTCTGTTTTTACTTGTTCTTCAAGAATTTCCACTTCTGTGCGCTCGTCTTGCACTTCTTCGGTTTCTTGCTCCATTACTTCTGGAGCCTCTTGCTCTTTCAAGTCTTTTTCTTTCTTATCCTTTGCCATTTTCTGACGGTATCTTTTAAATATATTCAACACTTGTTATCGAGGTGTTTATGAAAATTACGCTTTCGCGAAAGCGAGATAAATACAATCTATTCACACCTACCTACGCGCGATATGGCAAAAGTGTTGCCATTAAAGTATGTGTGTCAAAATGTCACAGGAAATTATTAGTATAGATTTAACTTAAACATTTGTACATACATGTAATTTTGTGCTTCAAATTAATCATAAACTAAAACGATGAACAAGAATTTATTAAAAATTACAGGAATGGCAGCGGTAATCGCTTTTACAGTTGCTTGTAAAGACAATCAAAATGAAGTAGATGCAAGCGCTGAAGAAGAAGTAGCAGTAGCTACTGTAGAAGCAGTGACTTATAATGTAGATACACAAGCGTCTAATATTGCATGGGTAGGTTCTAAGCCTACTGAAGATCATACTGGTAACATATCTCTTTCTAGTGGTATGGTAAAGGTAAACGGTGAAGAGTTAGAAAGTGGAGAATTTACCATAGACATGAACTCTATTGAGGTAACTGACCTAGAAGGTGATAAAGCAGCAAGCTTAAAAGCACACCTAACCGGTGAGCGTGAAGGTACTTCTTCTGACTTTTTTAATACAGCAATGTATCCTACTGCAAAATTTGTAGTTACTGGCCTTAATATGACAGATGGTAAAGCAATGCTTGAAGGTAATCTTACTTTAAAAGACGTAACTAAAAATGTTTCTTTTCCTGTAACTGTAGCTTACGACGGTGACAAAATGATGTTGAATAGTGAAGAATTCACTATAGACAGAACTGACTGGGGAATTAAGTATGGTTCTTCTAGCCTTGCAGATGTTGTTGCTGACAAAGCTATCTCTGATGATATCAAGTTAACGATCAACCTAGTTGCTACGAAGTAATTAGAATTTGTTTCAATTTTTAAAAAGTCCTGTGTTCGTTGAACACAGGACTTTTTTTTACCTACAAATTAAATACTAGATTATTATTTTCAACGAATTCTCCTACTACATCTTAAGCAATTGCTTTATTATTGTATTTCAACTTTAATAGCTTCTCGTTTGAAAAATTACTTTTTATTACTCTTTATTTCCACATTCTTTTCTAATTGCCTTTTTGCTCAGGATTATGAACAAGTAGCCATAGACTCGATATTGAGTATTCAACTGCCTGTAGATAATTACAATTACATAGAGAATGACAGTCTGGATGGAATCAAGAGACTGGTCACTCACGGAACTTTTGAGGATATTACGTATTCCGTATATAAAATCACCTCAGAAGAGTTTATTTGTTTAGAAAACAGGCAACAATTAAAAGAGCATTACCAAGAGGTAAATGATTACTTACTTGATGGAGAAAACCAGCAGCGTGTGAAATACAATTCTGCATTTATTGATAATGGTGTATATCAAGGCGTGTTGGAATACAATGACATTGATCCAATCGATGAAGTTTTATATAATAATGATTACAGGTTCATACAGATCAAAGAAACCATGTATCAAATTAGTTTGTTTCAGCCGGCACGGAGTCTAGATAAATCTATTGCCGATGACTTTTTCAACAGTATTCAAATCAATGAAGCCTATACAGGCAAAAATCAGTATACTAATTGTGTTGGAGATCTAAGTTTATTTAATCAAGATTCTGAAATGTCTAGCGCCTACAATTTAGGGTATATGATGGGTGGATTTATTTGTTTTGCTCTAGTTATAGGTCTTGTTATATTAGTTATTTATCTCGTTATAAGAAAGAGCAAGAAGCAAAGCCAAGAGCAATGGGATCGATATAATGAGTAAAACTGAAGGTTTACTTAGTTCAAATAAATTTTAAAACTTATTTAATTTTGAACGTAAATAAAGTCTCCCATTTTGTTTATATAACCGCTTTTATCTCCCAGTTTCACAAACGCCAAACCATTGTGAAAAGCATCTGCACTATCAAAGTTTAATGGAATTACAACATCTCCTTGCTTATTCACATATCCATATTTAGAATTGAGTTTTACAAGAGCTAATCCTTCTGAGAATTGGAAGGCTTCGTCATAAGTTGCATTTTTTATAATGTTACCTTCAAAGTCAATATGCGCAGATTTAAAATATTCGTCTCCAACTTTTAATAGTTGTACCACCGCCAAGCCATCAATGAATTTTCCTGCTTTTCTAAATTTGGGCTCAATAACAATATTGCCAGATTTATTGATATATCCTAGTCTTTCGGTATAAGTTTTCAACTCATAATCTGAAAAGGAGAATTTTTTTATTTTTTCAGAAACAACAATGAAGGCGGCTTTATCTTCTGAAAACTCATATATCTTGGAAAACTTGGGTTCAATTACCACTTTTCCATTTGTATCAATACAACCATCTTTACCATCAACCGTAAATGTTGCTAAGCCTTCAGAAAAACTTTCAACCTTATCGAAGTTAGGTTTAATTATAGATTCGCCATTTTCATTAATAAAACTATATTCCCTACCTATTCTTACTTTAGATAAACCATCACTAAAATCAAACACGTCATCATATTTAAAATCGATGACTAATTGTCCTTTTTTGTTTATAAATCCATATTTACGATCTAGTCTTACAGGCGCTAAATCCCCATTAAAATCATAGGCCATATGGAAAATTGGTTCCGCAACAGTTTCACCTTTTTTATTTATAAAGCCGTACCTTCCGTTATAATCAATAACTGTAGCTAAACCGTTTTTGAAATCACTAGTGCTGTAATATTTTGATTTAAATACTATTTTTCCCGTTTTATCTATATAACCCTTATTGTCAAAACCTCCTAATGATACCCATGCTAGTCCTTCAGAGAAATCTCTCGCAGAGTAAAAGATCGGTTCTATAACAATATTGCCATCGACATCAATAAAGCCATATCTGTTATCTTTAGTTATTAAAGTCAACTCAGAATTACCTGTAGATATTTTTGGAGTATTCTTTGCACAACCACTTAATAGGATTAAACACAAAAGGAACAAAATTTTATTCATATACTAATTTTTCTACTTATTTCAAATACTGCTTCAATGCACTTTCTAATTCTGGAAACTCAAAATGATATCCTTTTTCCATAATTTTTTCACTACTTGCATGCTGACTTGCTAGAACTATAGAAGACATCTCTCCTAACATTAATTTCATTACAAATTCTGGAACATTAGGTAAAAAAACTGGTTTTCCTAACACCTTACCTATCGCTTCCATCATAGGACGGTTTCTTACAGGATGTGGTGCAACTCCATTATAAATACCTTCTAAAGTATGTTTTATAATATGAATAAAAATTCCCGAAAGATCATCTATTGCTACCCAGCTTTGCCACATTTTACCATTACCAAATCCAGCTCCCGCATAAAATTTAACTGGCTTTGCCATTTGATCTAGCGCTCCACCTTTTGCAGAAAGTACAATTCCTATGCGTACGACGGCGTGTTTTAAACCTAAATCTTGAAACTTAGCACCTTCTTTTTCCCAAGCGATACAAACATCAGCTAGGAAATTAGTTGCTGTGGGCGGTATATCGTTTTCTTTTAATGCCTTTCCGTTTTGATAGTCTGGATAAATACCTATTGCGCTGGCTGTTACAACATGTTTAACTTGATGCTCGTTCTCTTGTAGTAGCTTCAACAAAAGTTGCGTGCTATCGATGCGGCTGTCCAGAATACGTTTTTTAGCATCATCTGTCCATCTTTGAAAAACAGTCTCACCAGCAAGATGGATCAAGGCATCTACTCCATCAATACATTTTGGGTCTATGGTCATTTCTTTAACATCCCATAGAAACCCTTTATTTTTCTCCTCGTTTTTAATGGCACTTTGCCTAGTGGTCAAATAATGAACCGTATGACCTTGAGAACGTAAATCTTCTGAAATCTTTGAGCCTACTAGACCAGTAGCTCCTGTTATAAGTACAACCATATAACGAATTTAAATATCAAAACTCTAGAAGCCTATTGTCTTTGGAGTAAATTAACATGAAAACAGGTAAGTATCAATTGAGATACTTACCTGTTTTTAAAAAGAATGTGGTGGCTAATTCTCTTCTACAATCGTACGGTGATTTCTTTGTCTGAGTCCACAGTGATTTTTGCATCTTCCCAAGTAGGAGGACCATAACTCATAGGGTTATTGCTCATTCCGTAAGCCTCAGTAGGCATTCCTTGTTCAGAAAAATCCATTTGGTTATTTCCGTTTTTATCATGCAACACCATCACCGCATAATCACCTATTGGAACATTTTCAAAGGTTGCAACGGCTACTCCATCTTTTATTTCTACGCTTGCAGATTGTAATGGCGCGGCTTTCATGAATTGGTTTTGAGTACTTAAAGAATAAACCATTTTTCCTTGATCATCCTTTGCATTATTAACAGTGACTTTAAGAGTGAATGTTTCTTGTGCATTCATTGCGATGGAAATAAATAAAACGATGATAGATGTAAATAAAGTTTTCATAATGTGTTGTTTAATTTGTTAGACAGGACAAATATGCAGCAGCTTTACAGTTCAAAATAATACTCCTGACTCAACTGTAACATTTCATACCTGAATTGTAATAATTTGTCATTTACAATCAAATCAATTGTGTTTTCATAGACTTCTGTAGGTGATATTCGCTTACTTTGTAAGATAAAATGATAAGAATGGTAAACTTCGGAATTATAGGATTAGGGAAGATAGTGCACAAATTTGCTCATGATATAGCACTAGTAGATAGCTGCACTTTAAAAGCCGTCGGTTCTAGAAATAAAGAAAAAGCAAGAGAGTTTGCCACTAGCTATAATGCCCTATATTATTACGATTCTTATGAGCAGGTGGCTGCAAATCCTGAGGTTGATGTTATTTACATCGCCACACCACATACCTTTCATTATAAAAATACTATGATGTGTCTCCATGCTGGCAAAGCAGTTATTTGTGAAAAACCATTTGCCATGAATACAAGTGAAGTAAAAGACATGATTAAAACCGCAAAAGAGAAAAACCTATTTCTTATGGAAGCACTCTGGACTCGATTCATACCAGGAACACTCCAAGTAATGGAGTTGATTGATTCTGGTGCGATAGGAAGAATCAATTCTATTTCATCTAGTTTTGGATTTGCCGCTACGCGTGAACCCAATAGCCGTTTGAACCGTAAAGATTTAGGCGGTGGCTCCTTACTAGATATAGGAATCTATCCCATATTTATAAGTTTACTATTATTAGGCCTTCCTAAAGAAACTTATGCCGTAGGTCAATTAAACTCAAATAACGTAGACCAGCATTGTGCAATGATTATGAAATTTAAAAATAATGCTACTGCATCATTAAAATCTGACTTCACTTCTAAAATACCTATTGAAACCATTATATACGGTAGTAAAGGTAAGATTACTATGGAAGAACCTTTTCACAGCACCAGAAAATTAGTTGTAGAAATAGAACATCAAGAAACACAAATTATTAATACTGTAATAGATGGTAATGGTTACACGCACGAAATCAAAGAAGTCGTGGCCTGTCTAAAAAATAATAAAAACGAAAGCGATCTTATGACGCATCAATTTAGTTTAGATCTTATAAAAACTTTAGATCATGTAAGGTCTTTGATCGGTTTAGAATATTAAAAGAAATTTGCTATTATCACAATAATAAAATTAACAAACCTTTCTACTTACATAGTATCATAAGCGCAATATATTTACCCTATGTTTAAATACTTCCATTGGATAGTTATTTTGGTAATTATTACTTCATGTAATGAATCAGATCAAGAAATTGATCCTACAACGGTTTTTAGGTACAACGAGCATGCAAACGTGACCAGTCTGGACCCTGCGTTTGCAAAAGATCAACGTAATATTTGGGTATGTAACCTATTGTACAATGGCCTTGTAAAATTAGATCAAAATTTAGACGTTGTTCCAGATCTTACCTCTCACTGGGAAGTAGATTCTACTGCTACTATTTACAAATTTTACTTAAAGAAAGATGTTTATTTTAATGACGCTTTCGCGAAAGCGAGAACAGTAACAGCACAAGATTTTAAATATTCCCTCGAGCGATTAATAGACCCTAAAGTGGCATCGCCTGGTGCTTCTGTACTGCAAAATGTGGAAGAGATAAAAGCATTAGGAGAACTAGAATTAGAAATTACCTTAAAACAACCTTTTCCTGCATTTTTAGGATTGCTATCCATGAAGTACTGCAGTGTGGTGCCCGATGGAAGCACAAACCTAAGAGAACACCCTATAGGTACTGGACCTTTCTATCTCAAAAGATGGCAAGAAAATGTAAAAATGGTATTGCGTAAAAATGAACGTTACTTTGAGAAGGATAAGAACGGCGCGCAGTTGCCCTATCTAGAAGCAGTTGCGATTACATTTAAAACCGATAAACAGAGTGAATTTTTAGAATTTGCTCAAGGTAACCTCGATTTTATCAACGCGATAGACCCTAGTTATAAAGATGAACTGTTGACGACATCTGGAACCTTAAAATTAAAATACCTAGAAGATGTACATCTTATTAAATCTCCGTTTTTAAATACAGAATATTTAGGTATTAAGATCGATAATGATGTACCAGAGCTACAAAGCAAGAATCTAAGAAAAGCTATTAATTATGGTTTTGATAGAAATAAAATGATCAAATACCTGCGCAACAATATAGGAACTCCTGCTCAACATGGTTTTATTCCTGATGGACTTCCTGCTGGCGGCGTTGTAAAAGGTTACAGTTATAACCCTGAATTAGCTCAAAAATTAATTGACTCTTATAAAAAAGAGACGGGAGATTTTCAACCTAGTATTACTATAAGTACTGGAGCAAATTACCTTGACCTTTGCGAGTTCATACAGAAAGAAATGCAAAAAATAGGTCTCGAGGTTAAAATAGATGTGATGACACCATCTGCATTGCGACAAGCTCGTAAAGATGGGCAATTGGATATTTTTAGAAGCAGCTGGATTGCAGACTATCCTGATGCGGAAAATTATCTAGCGCTTTTTTATTCCAAAAACTTCTCTCCAGCTGGACCCAACTATACTCATTTTAAAAATAGTTTGTACGATAGCTTATACGAGCGGTCGCTACGAAGTACCAATCCTGAAAAAAGAAAGAATCTTTACATAAAAATGGACAGTCTTATTATAGAAGAAGCTCCTATTGTACCTCTTTATTACGATCAAAGTGTGCGTTTTATTTCTAAGGATGTAAAGAATCTAGAAAGCAATGCCGTCAATATGCTTGATCTTACTCGTGTAAGAAAAGAAAAGTAGGATTATTACATATTACGCTACAATAATTACTTAAAATATTTCTAAATCGTTGGAAAAAAGTGACGTTAAACTTTATCTTTCCCGTCTATGGAAACAACTATTGTTTTATTTGATTTTAATTCAGATACAGAATTAGATAATTGGAAACCTATTAATGACACTGTAATGGGTGGCGTTTCATCAAGCTCATTTACTATAAACGATGAAGGACACGCATGTTTTAGTGGAGAAGTATCATTAGAGAATAATGGCGGATTTGCCTCCGTAAGATACGAATGCCCAGATCAAAAACTTGGAGATGCTACTAAGGCTGTTTTGAGAGTAAAAGGTGATGGAAATGAGTATCAATTACGTTTTAAAGAAAATTCCTCAGACGGTCATTCTTATATTATCCCTTTTTCTACCACTGGAGAATGGGAAACTGTAGAATTAGAACTGGATGAAATGACAGCTTCCTTTAGAGGTAGCCAGCTTAATATGGATAATTTTCATCACATGTTTATAGATGAACTATCTCTATTCATAGGAAACAAAGAAGCTTCATTTAAACTTTTGATTGATAAAATTCATGTAGAGTAAGTGCAGTTATTAGAGCTTTACATTGCGATATTGAAAAAATACACTCCAGATATGACTTATATAAGTACGTGTCTGGATTTTTTAGTAAAACAATATTCTTCCTCTTCAAGACCTTATCATAATTTGCAACATTTAACATTTATGATGGATGAGTTACAACGGTGCAGTTGCAAACCAGATAATAGAGATGCACTTATATTAAGTATCTATTACCACGATATCATCTACAAAGCAAGTAAAAAAGATAACGAAATGCAAAGCGCGATAGTTTTAGAAAAACATCTTTCTAAAACAGATTTTAAACATATCCATCTATGCAAAGAATCTATACTAGCAACTAAAGAGCATAAGAAATCAACAAATAGCGATATCAATCTTTTATTAGATCTTGATCTGGCAATTCTAGGTCAAACCCCAGAAACATATATCTCTTATACTCAAAAAATCAGAAAAGAATATTGCATCTATCCTAACTTCCTGTATAAACCAGCTCGTAGAAAAGCGATGATCCATTTTCTAGAACAAGAACAAATTTTCAAAACAGACGAGTTTTTTGATAAATATGAGAATCAAGCTCGAGAAAACATTAAAAATGAGATCGCTAGTTTATCATAAAAGCTAAGAGCAAATTTACAGCTTGACACTTATTGCAAGTATGATTTGTTCTGGCCTAGTGTCTATAGTAATAGGGCCATTAATATCGATAACGTTCTCAATTTGCATGATTTCATTTGTGGTAAAGCCACGTTCATAACGCACATCAATACCTATATTACCAAAGTTAGCAGCAAGACCAACTTGAGCGCCTACAGTAAATTCTTCTTGAACGTCACTATAATCTACATCTCCTATTTCAGTATTCAAAATATATTGCAATGAAGGACCTGCAAAAATATGCAATGGACCTACAATTTTAGTTCCTACAAGAATCGGTAAATCTAACTTTTGAATGTCCAGTTGATCTCCATCATATTCATTGCTCAATTGCGTAAACTTTAATTCAGGTCTTAAATAAATGAGTGCAACATCTGCTTTATAGAAGATTCCCGCGTGATATCCTATTTTCTCTTCTGGATTATCTATGATCGTCTGGCCATTTTGTGACAAGTCTCCTGTAGAGCCGTAGTTCACACCAGCCGTAATTCCAAAACCGTTGGACGACTGTGCAGTTCCTAAGAAGCTTGAACATAATAAACTAAGAACCAAAAATGCTCTTAAAATGTCCTGTTTATTGAATCTTGTAATACCTTTCATAATGCTGATTATTAGTTAGCTACGTAAAAATAAGTAAAATTATACATCTACTATTTCAATTTTAACAATAAATTCTATTGAAATATTCACGAACTAAAATATATTTGTACCAACAATTAATGTAAGTGTAAATGAATATGTCGAATGATTCTGCTGCTGTTCCGCTTTCGCGAAAGCTAATAACCACCTTAATAAAAAAAGGTACTGAGGTTCAAGAAGCGATAAGCCTCAATTTAAAAGATCATGGAATCACGATTCAACAATTCAATGTTTTGCGCATTTTAAGAGGACGCAAAGGTGAGCTTGCTAGTCTTCAAGACGTAAGTAAAAATATGATTCATGCCAACTCAAATACAACTCGCGTAATCGATAAACTGGTAGATAAAGAGCTAGTAAGTCGTAAACAATGTCCTACTGATAGAAGACAAATAGAATTGAACATTACCGATGAAGGTTTGAAACTATTAAAAGTTCTAGATAAAAAAGTAGACGACGTAGAAACTACACTTACCAATGACCTCAACAATAAGGAATTGAACACCTTAATAGAAGGACTCAACAAAATTTAAAAAATTTACTTATTTATTTGTATATACAATTATCATATAAACAATTATATTAATCCTGTTTCCTATAAAAGGAAACCCTTAAATCAATAAAAATGAAAACAGTAAACACAACAAAAAGCACAGCAGTATGGACCGGTAAAAAATTTGGTGGTTCACACACAGGAACTATTCAATTACAGGAAGGAAACTTAGACTACACAGATGATAAAATCTCTGGAGGATTTTTTAAAATGAATATGGATAGTCTCCATGTGACAGATCTAGAAGGAGAAATGAAAGGCAAACTAGAAGGTCATTTAAAAAGTGATGATTTCTTTTCTACTGCAACACATCCAACAGCAAATCTTGTAATTACTTCCATCAGTAAAGACAATAAGGGTATTTATCAAGCTACTGGAGATCTTACCATTAAAGGAATTACAAACCCTATCAATTTTCAATTACTAGAAGAAGGTGATAAATTAATCTCAACTTTAATAATAGACCGTAGTAAATATGATGTAAAGTATGGTTCTAAAAGTTTCTTTAAAGGACTAGGCGATAACTTTATCCATGACAACTTTGAGGTGGTCGTTACTTTGGAATTTTAGCAAATATTCATTTTAATAGAAAATAAAAAGCTCTCGAGAGATTCTCCCGAGAGCTTTTTTCTATAAGGAATAGTCCTTATTTAGTAGCCTTTCTTTTAAAATAAATACCGTCATCCCAATCTTGATGATCATCTATAAATTCTCCGAAATTATGATCATTACAATCATGTCCATGTCCGTAAAAGTTTCTTACCAGTACATGACCTCTTGCTGCGATCAACCTGCCGCGTCTATTATATAAAACTTCCAGTCCGCCTACTCTATTCACTACACCATAGGCGTATCCTACATTAAGAGTTCCTACTTTTTGAATAGCTCCTAGTCTATTATAGAACAAGCGTGTATTACCTATTTTCACTACTTGACCTCTTCTATTATATCGTACAAATTGTCTACGATTATTTAATAAAGAAGTAGAATAGGTAGTATACCTTCTTGAAGTACTTCGTCTGTAATAATTAGATCTTGTATTGCCCTGCGGCACTTCAAATTCAATTCTACCATCAGGAAAAATGGCATAATCTACATTATTATAAGTGAACAAAACAGGTTGAACGTTTCGGTAAATTGTTTGGTTCATTTTGAAATCATTTGATTCTTTCAGGTCGATTTCATTTGCCTGAGCAGTGGTTATCATCATCAAACTAGTTGCGATAAAAAGTAACATTCTTTTCATGATTTCTGTTTTTAAATAATGCCTACTCTATTAGGTTTTCGGCTTGCCCTTGTTTATCTGTATTCAAGAGCCGTGCCATTTACGAAAAGTTTTCGTAAATCTATTTTTATAAATATGTAAGATGTTGATTAAATGGATTGTAAGATCGCTTTCGCGAAAGCGGGATAATTTTTAATTTGATTGATTAATTTTTGAAACTTCGCTTTTAATTGACTTGATGATTCGTTTAGACTGAATCTCAAACATTTTTTTTGAATATAATTTCATTGCTATTTGAGAACCTACAAAAATTATTAAAGGAATAAGGAAATAATAAAAAAAGATAATATCTACATAATTATGAAGAATTAATAAGGTCATAGTGGAAATACCAAAGCCTATTAATAGAGCAAACCTCCAAGCATCTTTAATAGCTTCTCCTTTTATAAAACTAAGTTCTATTAAAGTATGATCAGAAGATTTTGGATTCAGATTAATTATACAAATCGCATAATCATAATCAAATCGTTGAAACTTATAGTATTTAAAAACTTTAAACCTATCAGAATTTTACGATATTTTTTTGATTGCTAAATTATGATAATCATCTAAAATACCATCAGGATAATTTGATAGATATGAACCTAATTTATCAATTGAAGAGTTTATCAGAAAATTACTATTCAGTTCTAATTTTTTTGAAGAGGTCAAATGATAGTTTAATTTGCCACTTCACTGATAAACTTCAAGCGGTACAAGCGTATTTCTTCTTCTTCATAATCGCCGTCAAATTCTTCAACCGCAGCATCTATTTTATCAGTTTCTGACTCAAGAAAGTACTCATGCAGTTCTTCTTGTTGCTCTTCGTCTAGCATTTCATCAATCCAGTAACCTACATTTAATTTAGTACCACTATAAACGATACTTTCTAACTCATTGATCAACTGATTCATTTCTAGACCTTTGGCACTAGCCATGTCATCAAAACTCAGCTTGCGATCAATACTAGTTATAAAATAAAGCTTATTTCCTGATTTTGCGCCAGTACTTTTAATAACAAGATCATCTGGTCGTACGATGTCATTCTCTTCTACGTATTTTGCAATAAGCTCAATGAAAGACTTCCCATATTTTCTAGCTTTACCTTCACCTACTCCGTGAATGTTTGCCATTTCTTCCATAGAAATAGGATACTTAGTAGCCATGTCTTCTAAAGAAGGATCTTGAAAAACTACATATGGAGGTACATTTTTCTGATTGGCAACCTTTTTACGCAAGTCCTTTAAATACTTTACGAGTTGTGTATCAATAGCGCCTCCTTTTGAAGCTGCTACTATTTGATTAGAGTCATCACCATAGGTATGATCATCACTCATCATGAAGGTTTCTCCATTTTTGATAAAATCATGACCAGCTTCTAGAACCTTAAGCGTACCATAAGATTCAATGTCTTTACGTATCAATCGAGCGACCAATACCTGACGGATTAATGCCGTCCAAAAAGCCTTTTCTTTATTCTTACCACTTCCAAAGTAATCGTGCTGGTCTAGTTTATGGCTAGAAATCATAGCATTATTCTTACCCATAAGAATATTTACAATATCCTTAGATTTATAACGCTCACCAGCGGCATCAATTACCTTAATTAATTTCTTTACTTCTTCAACGGCTTCTTTTTGAGGTTTAGGATTACGCATGTTATCATCCATATCGCCTCCTTCACCTGTAGCAGGATCAAATTCTTCACCAAAATAGTGCAGGATATACTGCCTACGACTCATACTAGTTTCAGAATAACCTACCATTTCTTGCAGTAAAGCATGTCCTATCTCTTGCTCAGCAATAGGTTTTCCTGACATGAACTTTTCTAATTTTTCTATGTCTTTATAAGAATAATAAGCAAGACAGTGTCCTTCTCCTCCGTCACGACCAGCACGACCTGTTTCTTGATAATAAGATTCTATACTTTTAGGAATGTCATGATGAATTACAAAACGAACATCTGGTTTATCAATTCCCATCCCAAAAGCTATGGTTGCTACAACTACATCAGTATCTTCCATCAAGAACATATCTTGATGTTTTACACGAGTCTTTGCGTCCAGCCCTGCATGATAAGGAACCGCTTTAATGCCGTTAACTTGTAAAACTTGTGCCAGTTCTTCCACTCTTTTTCTAGACAGACAGTAAACTATTCCTGACTTGCCTTCATTTTGTTTGATAAAGCGAGTGATATCTGCATCTACATTTGCTGTTTTAGGACGTACCTCATAAAATAAATTAGGTCTATTAAATGACGCCTGAAATGTAGTCGCATCTGTAATTTGTAAATTCTTAAGAATATCCTCTTGTACTTTAGGCGTCGCCGTAGCGGTTAATCCTATGATAGGAATATCTGAGCCTATGCGGTCTATAATTTTACGTAAGTTTCTATATTCTGGTCTAAAATCGTGTCCCCATTCACTAATACAGTGTGCTTCATCAACTGCGAGAAAGGAGATTTTCTGTTGTTTTAAAAAATCTACATATTCTTCTTTGGTTAATGATTCTGGAGCTACATATAATAACTTGGTGATACCGTTCTCTATATCATCTTTAACCTGCTGCACATCTGTTTTTGACAGTGAGGAGTTCAATACGTGAGCGACCCCATCGTGATCAGAGACACCTCTTATGGCATCTACTTGATTTTTCATTAATGCTATAAGTGGTGATACCACGATTGCAGTACCTTCTTGCATTAATGCCGGTAATTGATAGCATAATGATTTACCACCACCAGTAGGCATGATGACAAAACAATCTTCTTTATTGAGTAATGACGTTATGACCTGTTTTTGTAGACCTCTAAATTGTTCAAATCCAAAATATTTCTTTAGATTTTCTTCTAATCCTATTTGCGTATCTGCCATGCAGCTGGTGCGTTTTGTTTATCTTTGTAAGCTAAATTTACGATATAATTTCTTTATCACAAATTATACCTAAAAGTAATCGTATTTGGAACAAGAAAATAAAATTTTAGAAGTAGCAAAAAGAACCATTAGAACTGAAGCACAAGCGGTTACAGATCTCGTAAATGGTATCGATATCGCTTTCGCGAAAGCGGTATTACACATACACAACTCTCAAGGCCGAGTTATCATCACTGGAATAGGCAAAAGTGCGATCATTGCTCAAAAAATAGTAGCAACAATGAACTCTACAGGAACTCCTGCTATATTCATGCACGCCGCAGATGCTATTCACGGAGATTTAGGAATTGTACAAACTAATGATGTGGTCATTTGTATCTCTAAAAGCGGTAACACGCCAGAAATTAAAGTCCTTGTTCCTCTTATCAAGAATTTTAAAAACAAGCTCATTGCCATAACGAGCAATAAAGATTCTTTTCTTGGTATAGCTGCAGATTATATTTTACATGCTGCTATTCAAGAAGAAGCTTGTCCCAATGGTCTTGCTCCTACTACGAGTACGACCGTACAACTAGTTATAGGAGATGCTCTAGCGATAAGTCTATTAGAGTTAAAAGGTTTTACTGATAAAGATTTTGCTCGATACCATCCAGGCGGTGCTTTGGGGAAAAAATTATATTTAAGAGTACAAGATTTAGCTGAGAAAAATAACAAACCACAAGTACTTGCATCCACTTCTTTGAGAGACGTCATTGTGAACATTTCAGAAAACATGCTAGGAATGACGGTAGTTACAGCAGATAATAAAGCTGTAGGTATTATTACTGACGGTGATTTGAGACGTATGCTTTCTAGCGGTAAAAACATAGATTACCTTCACGCTAGTGATATTATGAGCGGTAATCCCAAAACGATTAAAGCATCTTCCATGGCTGTAAAAGCTAGAGAAATGATGGAAGAATTCAATATATCCCAATTGATCTCAGTAGATGATAAAGGCTACTCAGGTGTTGTGCACATTCACGATTTAATAAGAGAAGGAATCATTTAATTATGGCTCGCAAAAAAGCAGACCCCAATAACATGTCGTTTCTCGACCACGTAGAAGAACTACGCTGGTGTTTGATACGTTCTATCGCAGGTATTCTGGTAGGTGCAGTGATCGCTGGTTTTTTTAAAGAATTCATTTTTGACACTGTCATTTTTGGTCCTAAGAAAGCTGACTTCTTAACGTATGAGTTTTTCTGTAAAATGGGAAGATTTATGGGGATTGAAAGTGATTTTTGTGATCCTAATTTCACCTTTAAAATTCAATCTAAAGGGATGTCAGATGAATTTTCAGCTCATATATGGACATCCATCCTTGTTGGTTTTGTAGTAGCATTTCCATGGGTATTGTATCAAGTCTGGCGATTTATAGCACCTGGATTAAAGTCTTCTGAAAAAAAATATAGTAGTGGATTTATCATCATATGCTCCTTATTGTTTTTCATTGGTGTCTTATTTGGTTATTATATGATTGCTCCGCTTTCTGTTCACTTTATGATTACTTATGGATTAAGTGATCAAATTGTTCCTGAGCCAAGTCTTGAAAGCTACATTGCTTACATAAGAGCTTCAATACTAGCCTCTGGATTACTATTTGAATTACCAGTGATTATTTACTTTCTTACTAAAATAGGACTGGCAACGCCTGAAGGTTTGAGAAAAAACAGAAAGTTTGCGCTCGTTATAGTTTTAATAGTAGCAGCGGTAATTACTCCACCAGATGTTGCGAGTCAAATAATAGTTGCTATACCTGTGTTAATTTTATACGAAGTGAGCATTTTCATATCTAAATTTGTCCTTTATAGACAAAAAAGAAGAGAAAAGAAATTAGCTACCCCTTAAAATATGAGTAATCAAGTAGAAGAATTCAATGCGTACCGCGCAAAAATGAACGATGCCATTCTTGAAGATAACAACAAGATCATCAAACGTATTTTTAATCTAGACACCAATGCCTTTGCAGCTGGAAAATTAGACAAGAAAACAAAAGAGCTATTAGGCCTTGTGGCAAGCACGGTTTTAAGATGTGATGATTGTGTAAAATACCACCTGGAAGCAAGTCATAAAGAAGGAATTTCCAAGGAAGAAGTCGTTGAGGCACTGTCTATTGCAACCTTAGTAGGAGGAACTATTGTTATACCACATTTACGTCGTGCCTATGAATACTGGGATGCGGTAGAGAAGAATGCAAAGTAAAAGTAAAAATAAAATCAAAACGAAAAACAAAATTAAACTGAACATCTTCATCTAGCTTTAACCGTTTTGGAAGAACTTTGATAATAACTAGCTCGTATAAATTACCAAAAGCTTCTCCACGTAACGCTCCGTTCCATAATTTTCAATCACGTGATGATGGAACTTACTAGCCAAAGTTTGACGATTACTTTCATTATTAACCATATCGATTAATGCTTTTGATAAGGCAATGGAGTCTTGTGATGGCACTACAATTCCGTGTTCCTTAATAACCTCCGCGCAAGCACCTACATCGGTAGTAATTACTGGCAATTTGTGCAATCCGTATTCTAGTAAAGCAACCGGTAAACCTTCAGATTTTGAGGATAAAACAGCAATATTGCATTCATTAAGCGCTGCACTTACGTCTGATCTGGAACCAAGAAGAAATACGTGATTCTGCAAGTTCTTTTCTGTAATAAGATTTTTTACTTTTAGAGAATAGGCATCATTAAAATCTTGACCACATAGGTGCAGCGTCCAGTCTTTATAATCTTCATGAACACCAGCAAAAGCATGTATAAGATTCAAATGATCCTTCTGTTCTCTCAGGTTGGCTAAGCATATCATGCGTTTGCCTTGTATGCCTTTTAAGGGTAATGAAAGCTGAGACTCCTTTGACTTTACAGCAAAATTCTCCAAGAAGGTAACCTGTTTACTCTTTAACTTATCGATAGCCCACCTTCTCAACAACTGATTTACACTGATCACGTGATCAAAAAAGTACGAAATAAGTTGTAACATCTGAGCAGGTCTTGCTTCTAGTTCGTTTGCTTTACCATAGTGATCATGCCAGATGAACTTCAGTTTATTTTGTAAAGTGATGCAACTCAAAACACCTATAAAGGCCGATGTGCTATGAGCGTGAACGACTTCAATATTATGCTTTTTAATGTAATTTCTAAGTTTTAAAATGGCGTTCCATCCTATTTTACCTTTCTTCTCTAAAAACAAATAATTGACCTGATCGTCAATGGATTCTTTAAGCAATCCTTCTTTTCTTGTAACGCAAAGATGTGAATCATGACCTGCATCAGCTAAAACGTTAGCAATATTCACTGCCATACGCTCTGCTCCACCAGCTTCCATACTATCTATGATTTGCAATACCTTCATAGATCAATCATTTTGTATTAATTGCTGAATCGCTTCTTCAAAATCATCAAGAGTATATTGTCTAGACCAGGTTGCCGCGTTTTCTGAAAATTTTTGAAGCACATCTGGCTGACTTAAATATTCTGTTACTTGTTCTTCAGCTGTTGAAAGTTCTTTGATTAAAATACCTCGTTCACAACAAGCCTCTTCTCGACTCTCGCTCGAACTGGCATTGTTCTTTGACGAACTAGTATCATTTTCAAATTTGGAATTTGGAATTTGGAATTTGGAATTTTCTGCTCCAAGCATCCATGGGACACAACTTACTTGACTCGCAATAGGTATGCAACCCCAAAACATAGCCTCAGCAACGGCTTTAGGCCAGCCCTCACTTTTAGAAAGAAGAAATGAGAAATGCGCATTTTTATAGGCTTCAGTAACTATGCTATTATCCACATTACCGTGCAATCGCACCTTATCTTCTAGACCTACCAGCTTAACTCTGGACTCCAACTCAGTTCTTAATGGTCCGTCGCCGTAAAAATCTATGGAAATATCAATTCCCTTGTCGATCATTTCCTTTATTATCTCAAAAACTTCTATTGGTCGTTTATTAGCTCCCATTGTTCCCACAAATACGGCTTTAAAAGGACCATTCCAGTCTCTTTTCGTTAGTGGTGTTATTTGGTTTCTTTTGTAGGTAGCTGTAAAAAAAGGCTTTACATTTTCAGATTGATCTGGCCATTTTCCATAGGCAAGTATGTCTATATTTTTGGTCAAAAATGAATTGGAAAGAATTCTTTTTTGCCATCTATAGGCGATAGGCTGCACTGCATTAGGATCAAAATTACCAGCATACTTTGCTGTTTTCTTTTTGGAAGGAAACAAAACCTGTGCGATACTGGCCAGTAACGCTAGATTTCCAGGACACCTTAAGTGTATGTGATCCGCTTTCGCGAAAGCGAAACACAAAACAAAAAACTGATAAGGGACAGTAATAAAAGAAATAATAGCCGAGCCAAGCGTGTGAAACTCTAGTCTTCTTAAACCTATTTGATTAAAATCTTGCCTTAAAAAAGGCTGTGCTAATAATTTACCTGTAATTTTACTAGGACAGATAAATGTAACCTCATCTACATAACGCATCCATAGATCCATTTCCTTAACATAAGGAGCATAGGCTACCTTCTTGCCGTTCTGTCGGATCAAATGTGCGTCTGTGACTACTAGAAACTTGATCATTATTTTTTACTGTTATCTATAATTTCTAACACTCGGTTTAAATAGTTTTGAGGATGTAAATATTGCTTGCTCCATTTCAAATTTTCTTGAGCCATCTCCATATAACGCTCATCCCGCTGTAAATCCCTAATCTTATCTGGCAATTCTTTGTAAGCGGTTCTATCAGAAAGTGATAGATAATTTTCACCTATTTTAAATTGATCAATCTGAACTTTAATAGGTGTTGAAATTACAGCTTTACCATAAAGTAAATATTCACCTATTTTCCATCCAGGAGTATCTTTTAATCCATCATCTGCAACACCTATACTAAATTGCTTTAAGGTTTTTAAATAGTTACTCTTCTTACAAGAATTTAAATCTAAAACGATATCTGATGTACGCTTGATAGAATAAGGGTCTGGAAAAAGGCCTGTTTTAGCATTTTTAAAAGTATTCTTAATTATTCTACAAGCATTTATTCTAAACTCATTTTGAATGAATCGGCGCTCTTTCTCTTGTGGATCATTGGTAGAATTAGGATTCCATAACCTAGTGTAGTAAAGCGGTTCACCATTCCCTTTAGAGACGCTTCTATTTAACTTTCGTACATCTAGTAAGGAGTGAGCAGAATTTGATTTCAAATGTAAAAAATCTAAAGCACGATACAGCTCTGTTTTATTATGCTTGTAAAACAAAAAATCCCTATTTAAACTTAATAGTAAACTGGTTGTTTTATAACTGATAGGAACATTAAAATTTAAAGGGTACACGTTATAAATTTTAGCGTCAATACTCAATGATCTTTTAAAATAGAAATCGTACTTACTATGGTCTTCTAAAAACAAAACATCGTCGCTATAGTCAAAGAAAACAGTTTTAGAATTTACGTATAGAATCGCTCCATTATGCATTACAGATTTATCGAATACGACATTGAGCTTCAAGTTATTTTGAACACAATAGTAGTGATATGAATACAATAAGTGATTCAAATGATGTGTCCATACAGATAGCTCTAATTTCATAGAAAAGAAATATAATTGTAATTGTAATTGGTCAATTTATGTCCTTTTCAACTTAGGACTATTGCTTATCAAACTCAAGCACCCTACTACTCTACCTAAACTTTCTGTAAAAGCTTCTTTGCGTTGATTAGTAGTAAAGATATTGAGAAATCTTATAACAGTTAACAAAATGGTGATTTGATACCATTTCACTTTATTTTTGAACGATGGATTGGGATACTTAACACGCCACACATACCAGCCGTTGCGCACTACCATTTTACCGTATTTATATTGATTAGGTCTTCCGGCAGCATCATGATGGTGTTCTAATTGAGCGGCCGTATTGACATATAAATCTCCAATATTTGAAAGTCTTAAAGTAAAATCTGCATCTTCATAGAGGCCGTAACCTTCAAAATATTCAGAGAATTTGTGTACTTTTAAAATGGACAATGGAAAACTAGAAACACCGCCCATTAATTGCTCAACTTTATAAATCTTACCTGATGGTGGTAAAAAACTAATAGACCTACCATGACCAAACGCTGGATAAACCGCTGGTGGCGTTTTTTGAGCTAGACCTAGCTTTCTTCTCAGTCTATAACGGCTACTTTCTTTACGACGATAACCATCATAATAGAAATAATCGACATTTTCTGGATGATCTTGTGTAACTTTCTCCCAAGATACTTCGTTAGTGATGTAGCCTCCTACTCCCACTGTTTTTGGAAATTGAGCATACGTTGCTATTAATTTTTCAAAATAATCTGAATTGAGAATTGTATCATCATCTAGAAAGGCAACTACGTCTATATCTTCAGAAACACGTTCTATTCCATAATTGCGCTGTTTGGTAAGTCCTCGATGTTCAGGTGGTACATTGTGATAATGTATGATATTGTTTCCGCTTTCGCGAAAGCGAGATCCAGTACTATCATCTACAGAACCATCAATGATTAAAATCTCATCAGGCACTTTAGATTGAGTCATCACAGATTCTAATAACTTAGTCAAAGGTTCTGGCCTCATGTAAGTACAGATGATAAGACTGAGCTTATGATTTTGCATCCTGCGCTAATTTTTTAGACCAATATATACTATTACTCCATGCTTTTTTAAAGTACTTATAGTAGGATACGGGATTCTTAATAGAGTAATCTTTATAAAACTTAATAAACAAGGTCAATTTGTAACCTAGCAACTGTTTTGCTGTGTAATTCTTCTTACGATGAAACATAATTTGTGGTGAAGGCTTAGGTTGAATAGCATCATGCTGCCAAGGAAAAACATGCGGCTTTCTAAATCCACCAATGGGCGCTTTCAAATGCAACATCTGAATTTGTGGTGCATAGATTACGTCATATCCCGCGTTGCGTATTTGCATTCCATAATCCACATCTTCCCCATAGCCATGTTCTAAAGCCATATCAAACTTACATTTCTTTATCACGTCTCTATGAACAATAGAGCATCCCGAACCAAAAGCCGGCCATTGTAAAAAAGTTTGAAATTTCTCTTTTTCTCCTTTTTGCAAACATGAAAATGTAAGACATTTTACATGCATTCTTTTGAGAAAATTAAATATGAGTTCGGAGAAACTAGGATCAATTCTCACATCATCATCAAATAATAATACCCAAGAAGCAGACGACTTCTCTATTGCAAGATTGCGAGCATTACAAGCACCTGTTTGATGTATAAAATGGTGTATTATCCCAAAAGGATAATTCTCAGTTTTCAAAAAATCAAGTTCTGAACTAGCTGATGTATCTTGATTTTGTTCTACAATAATGACTTGTTGAGGAAGTATTTTTTGCTTGCTTAGGTCGATCAATACATTCTCTAAATATCTTGATCTACCCATGGTAGGAATAACAACATCATACTGGTTGTGCTCCACAACCTTTTCAATACTTAGTTTTTGTAAAACTTGAATATCAAGGTTTACGGAATACTTTTTATAAAAAAACGATTTAATAAAAGCCAAAAATGGAAATCGTCTCTCATACCATAAATGACATAAGAGCAAAATGAAGATCCATCTTGATTTATAATGTTGTTTCACAAATCTATATAGCTGGAAATCATTAAAATGTTCATTTTGAATTATGGAAGGGACTTGATAATTTAAAACGCCTAAAGATCGCGATAACCTTCCTATGGAATTTAACCAGTACAACAAATTGTGTTCAGACGTATGAGTGCCTGCTGTCATTTCAACTAGTTGAGCATGAACACAAACGATAGTAGTTCCTTTTAACCAGGTGGGATAGATGACTCTTTTATTAATACTTAAAAAAGGACTATCCTCCACATACCCTAAATCTTCACTGATGTTGTTATAGTTCGAGAAAAAGTATGCATTATGGTTTAATTCTGGTAAAGACTTTTTAAATGTGTGTAAATCCGCATCTTTATGATAAATCAAAAGGTAATCATCAGGATGTTCTTGAGCACATTTATAAATAGCTTTAATTATAGGTAGCCCTTTATAACTCTCAGTAACAGCAATACCATCATGATGCATTAAGTTAATCATAGGGAACTAATACTTTTATATAATTCAAGATTTTGATATACAATTTTTTGAATATCAAACTTGTCTTCTGTCTTGACTCTACCTGCTTGACCTAATTTAATGGTTAAGTTTAAATCTTCAAATAGTTCTTTAATACTAGCAACATAGGCATCAATATCGTCTGGATGGTGCATGAACCCATTTACACCATGTTCTATTAAATCTTGTGCCCAACCTATATTTGTATTTACCACTGCTTTTTGAAGTGCCATAGATTCAATCGTCACCATTCCTAGGGTTTCTGCTAGAGATGGAAAAACACAAACATGTGCTTTTTTAATTTGTTCTTGTACTAATTCATAAGGGATTTTGCCTAGGTAGGTAATGGATAATGCAGCTTTATCGGTCATTTTATTTTGCATCAATTCCCATGTAGAATCAGAACCGGTATGAATATCAACGCTATCAGCACCTATGAAAACTAGTGTACTTTTGGGCTCTATTTCAACTAGTTTATTGAAGGTTTCTATAAGTTGAAAAACACCTTTTTTTCTTATCAGTGTTCCTATATTGAGAACTCGATATTTTTCAAATTCTTCAGGATGATTGTTATTAAAATTTTCTAGTTCAAGACCGTAATGTATGACCTTAAGTTTTTCTTTGGGTAGCTTGAAAAGCTCCATACTTTTTTCTCCAGCAAAGTATGTAGGTGCGATATAAGCCATAGCCTTTCTAACTGCCAACATTTCAAACCATTTATTTTTAAGCTTTTGCTTTCTTTTTTCAATATGACAAAAGTAAGTGTCACTACCATGAAACCGAATTACTAACGGCAATTTCAACCTCATAAAAGCGGTAATGCCTGTCCAGTCAGGAGCTTCTAAGATATCTATGTTTTGAGCATTGTTATTAATATACTGCTCAATATGTTTGCGATAAAAATAAAAACCTCCAACTTTATAATTCTTTTGTGCAATGAGATGAAAAGTGATTCCTCCATCAGTAAAAACTTCACTTCTCCTGCTCCCGTAAACAAAAACAGAGACCTGTTGATTGTTTTTTACCAGAGCTTTTACAAGATTTTCAATACTTGTCCCCATGCCACCTCCGTTATTGATTCTAGCATGAGGATATTCTGGTGTGAGGTAGGCTATATGCATTAATGAGAATTGAGTAAAATATCTTGAGTAATTTGAGCTGTAAATAGCTGTGAGCCATTTAAATTCAAATGGCCACAATCACTAAACTTACCTTTTTGGTTATCAAACAATCCAATATAATTGAAAACTTGAGGATAATTACTTGTAAGCTCCTTCATAAAGGCTTCCCGATTAGGGACATTGTTGCAATAAGGAGATGTATAAAAGATCAAATGATTTGGTTCGAGTTGCTGCAACAATTGAACCCCATCATTTTCTTTTTGAATATTCTGTGGTAGTGAACCATTTACCGCTACAGAGTTACCAGTCAACAAAACATAGCCATTATTCAAATCTACATTAGGCTTCTTGTGTGTTAGCTGGAGCAACACTTCTCTAAATCCTATTAGTTTATCGTTTGCCGCATATCTTATATATGGAATCTTATAGCCCCATGGTTGATTTAAATCTTCTTTAATATTTTCAGATACTGTTTCATTATTAAGATAAGGAGTGATATAAGATTTAAATTGTGGTGAGTAGGCATCAAAATTTACCGCATAATCAAGTTGAAATAAAACCTTATCATAAGTAACCTCATTATTTTGTAACATTTGTAAAAATGCGGCACTGTCATTAGTCTTACTTCCTTGTAGGCCTAAGTTAATACAGCTTTTACCAGTCAATTTCTCCACAACGGCACAATCGATATGGTTCTCTACTCTAGAACTACCCAAAAAAATATAATCAATATGAGTATTTTGGAGTTGGGTAATGTATTGTACTTTATTTCTTGGTGTTCCTTGGTTAAAAGCAACCGTATATATTTTATCCATAATTACCATCGCCGTGATAACGATACAGATTATAATTGCGATATGTTTACAAAAACTCTTCATTAAAACTGGAAGTATATAAAATCTTGATGATTAGAGTAAACACCTAAAGTAAGCAACAAAAGAATAACACTAGCAATTTTTAGCCATTTCCATTTTCCATAAAATGGATGCTCTTTACCCCTATGAAACCATTCATAACATATAAAGATAAAAATAATTAGTAGCATTTCTACGCTGTAGCGCTCTATGTTAAGGTATTGAATATTAAAACTCAAATTTTCATAGATATTCTGTAAATATTGAAATGCCTCGGTAATATTTGAAGCTCTAAAAAATACCCAAGCAACACAAGCTAAAAAAAAGGTCATTAGCATCTGGCTCAATTCTTTTAAACTAGGTAGAATTCTGTTTTCACTTACCTGATTCAAGTTACTACGATTTCTATTTAATAATAAAATGGGAATAAAAAATAAAGCATGTAAAAATCCCCAAAAAACAAAAGTCCAATTAGCTCCATGCCAGAAACCACTTACGATAAAAATGATCATCACATTGCGCAGTTGCATCCATTTAGAACCTCTAGAACCACCTAGTGGTATATAAAGGTAATCTCTAAACCATGTTGATAACGATATATGCCAGCGTCTCCAAAATTCAGCCATATCTCTAGAAAAATATGGATAATTGAAATTACGCATCAAATCAAAACCTAATAACCTCGCTGTTCCTATAGCAATGTTTGAATATCCTGCAAAATCTCCGTAGATCTGAAAAGCAAAATACACAGCACCTAGAATAAGACTTAGGCTATTCATGCTCTCATAGTTGTCAAAAATACTATTGACATAAGGTGCACAACTGTCAGCTATAACCACCTTTTGAAATAAACCCCATAAAATAAGATTGATTCCAGAAATCGCTTGCTCTTCATTGAAGGT
This sequence comes from Nonlabens dokdonensis DSW-6, assembly GCF_000332115.1. Classification (NCBI taxonomy): domain Bacteria; kingdom Pseudomonadati; phylum Bacteroidota; class Flavobacteriia; order Flavobacteriales; family Flavobacteriaceae; genus Nonlabens; species Nonlabens dokdonensis. The sequence continues at coordinate 2,502,002 of NC_020156.1, read as the reverse complement.
TCTTTCCTTAGAAAACTGTGGTAACAAATTAGTTGCTCTCTCAATAGGACCAGCTACTAACTGCGGAAAGAAGGCTACATATGCAGCAAAATTTATAAAGTGTTTTGATGCTGGTAGCTTGCGTCGATATACATCGATCGTGTAACTTAATGTTTGAAACGTATAGAATGAAATTCCTACTGGCAATATAATATTTAATGTACTTCTATGCATTTCTATTCCTAACGAGCTAAAAGCATCCACCCAAGAATTAACAAAAAAGCCATAATATTTAAAGAAACCAAGTAGCCCTAGATTAACGACTAAAGAAGTGATTAGCAACATCTTCCTTTTGGCTTTATTTTCAGAACCGCTCATAACAACAGCAATAGAATAATCTACTATCGTACTAAAAGCAATTAATGCAAGAAACCTATAGTCCCACCAGCCATAAAAGAAATAACTCGCAACTAGTATAAAAATATTCTGCGCTTTTAAATTTCCTTTAAAGACAAACCAGTACATGATAAAAACGACTGGTAGAAAAATTAAAAATTCAAAAGAATTAAATAGCATATTATAAAATCGACTTAATCCCTTCCCAAATGCGCTCACTAGCCATTTCAGGAGATTCTGGTTTGTTTACGATTCCATACCATTTTTTGGTGACTGGAACTGGATTTATTTTTCCATCCAGCAAGCCTTTAATACCGTCATAAATTTCAGACTTATTCATGGCCCAAGTTACACTTTTATCATAATCTGGCATAGAACGGAAGTGTACGTACTTATAATTTTGCCCTATATCGCGTATTCCCTTTTTAAGCTGTGGCTGCTCATAATTAGGATAAATAGTAGGTTTATCATGTGCAATAAAATCAAACACCATACTAGAGCATATATTAACTACCAGTTCACAGTGATAGCAAGTATTGACTAGTAATGCAAAATCTTCCTTTGTAGGCATGACCTGGTTCCATTGCTCGCCCATAGGCTTCCATAAAGGATCAATAGCCGTAATCACATCATTATATTTTTCTAGAACCGCATCATATCTACCAGAGAAATCAATCGGAACTTTGCGGTAAATAATCTCTATATCACGACCTTCTTGGCGCAGCTGTCGCACAGCAATCGCAGTATCTTCTAGGTAATATTGATCAAGAGGTGAAGTAGTTTGATCATCACCAGAGAAACAGATGTACTGCGTTTCTTCTCGCAATCCATGATTTTCACAAAACTGCTTTCGCGAAAGCAATAAAGAAGCATTATAATGAGGTTCAAATTGCGGTGTTCCTGTGACAAATATTTGTTCTGGTTTAGTTTTAGGATAATACTCCAGCAATTGCTCTTTCATCAACTCCGACCAGACAAAATAATAATCGGTTTCAATGGTGGTCATTCCTTTAGGAAGATTGTCCCAACTGTAAATCCAGCAAGCGGTTTTAATTCGTAAATCTTGAGCCGCAAGTATAGGTGCTATAGCTTGTGTTGCTCTTTGAGTAGTACAAAATACCAAATCTGGCCGATGCTCTTCTAGCTGTGCTTTCACTTCTTGATACCGTTGTGTATAACGTTCGGCAGCATTCATTTGATCCATAAGACTCTGCCAGCCTTTAGAACTTGCGCTAAAGGTTTCATGAAACTTTACAAAAGCACTTTTAACAATATTCTTGACATTATTCCATTTTAAGGGAAATCGGTACGTGGAATAAACTGGGTCATTAGTCCGCTTTCGCGAAAGCGATAACTCCACTCTTTTACGTGCGTGGTTAATTACCGGTGTTTTAGAATGTATTCTAGTGCTTTCTATTTTTACTTCTGGATAGCCTAATTCCTTTTCAAGAGAAAAGACAGTATTGTTCCAGTACGTGATATCAATACCTTGCTGCTCGCCTATTTCTTTAAATCGAGTAAATGCAAAATTGCGCAGTCCTACTCCATCAGGAAAGAGAATAAATACTTTGGGTTTGCTATTTTTATGATCAGGCATCTGAATTTTTAAATCGTTCTCGACTGCGTTCGAACTGACATTACATTATAAGTTTAAGTTTAAGTTTAAGTTTAAGTTTAAGTTTAAGTTTTAAAATAAAAATTATTCAGAACTCACAACTCACCAACTCAAAGACTCACCGACTACTTTCTATACTTCAACTTATCACGTTGTACTTGCTCAATAGGTAAAATATCTGTCGATTTATAATCCAAAGCTTGATAAACGGCCTTTAAATCTCGCGCTAATTTTCTCATTCCAGCAGGTTCTAATGAAGCACTGTGATCTGTTCCTTTCCAGGTTCTATCAAGTGTATAATGACGCTCTACTACATTTGCTCCAAGTGTATAAGCAGCAACATCTACAGCGATACCTAAATGGTGACCAGAAAACCCTATGGTTTTAACGCGGTCGCCATATTTTTGAATCATGGTGGTAATGTCTAGCAAACACACATCTGGAAATGGTACTGGATAACCAGAAGTACAGTTGTATAATACCAGATCTTTTGCACGATTATGCTTTTCAAAGAATTCCACTAGCTCTTGTACCTCATCTTTAGTAGTCATTCCTGTAGAACAGTGAATCTCACCTTTATAATTCTCACACAACCATCCTAACATCTCATAATGGTTGTTGCAAGCGCTTGGGATTTTAATAAATTCAGGGTTAAGACCTGCTATTTCTTTGGCACTGGTTACATCCCAAACACTTGTGGAGTAAGTTATCCCTACTTCTTCACAATATGCTTTTAACTCTGCATGCTGGTTGACGTCAAACTCTAGGAACTCTCTGTGAGCTCCATAAGTATCTCCGTAAGAATTTACAGGATTAGGGTGCGGTGCTTCGTATTGCTCTTTGGTCAACAACTCTACGTTATGGCGCTTTTGAAACTTTACAGCATCTACTTTACAAAAAATAGCAGCCACTTTAATAAGCTCTTTTGCGATTTCCATATCGCCTTTATGGTTTCCACCTATCTCTGCAATGGTATAAGGTGCTTTATAATGACTCATATCGGTTGTTATATTTTATAATAAATTCTGTAGCCTCACGGATAGCTCCTTCGGCACTGTTGTTTTGCAGAATTACGTCTGCATGATTTTTTATAGGTTGAGTGGCATTTGCTGGTGTAAATGACCAGCCAGCAGCACATATGTTTGCCATATCATTCACATCATCACCTATGTAGGCGACGTTAGAAAGGGATAGGTTTCTATCAGTAATTATTCTAGAGAGTAAACTGTATTTATCTTTTACTCCTAGAAACACGTCATCAATTTTTAACTTCTTCATACGGCTTGCAACTATGGAAGAATCTTCTGAAGTCATGACCATTACTTCAACTCCATACTGGCGTAAGATTTCTAGTCCCATACCATCCCGCATATCAAATTTTTTCATCAATTCGCCATCTGCTCCGTAGTAAATACAACCATCGGTAAAAACACCATCTACATCAAGAATTAAATGAGTAATTCTGTCACTTTGTTTCTTGGATTTTAATCGAGCAGCAAGTAGTTCTTCCACAATTTTCCAATCGGTCAAGGAATCTATTTCGGTAAGACTGTCTTCTGGCATTTTGATGGTTGCGATATTACCAGAGATTCTATTCTTGCTTTCGCGTAAAGCGGAATCAGTAGTAACATAACACGCACCATTTTCTATTAATAAACCTTCAAAATCTTGTCTTCTAGGTCTATTGAAGATGTCATAATTCTTTGGAGTACCGTCTGTATGCCAAGTAAAACGATGAGAGTTTACAACCGTAAGTGCACTGTCATAATTCTTACCATTTGCAACGGCATTTAGACAGTTGTTGATATCGGCAGCCTCGGTAAATGGTGAAGTCGCTTGAAGTAAACAGAAGAGGTCAAATTTAACTTCGAGATCAGTTAAGAATTCCATGATCGCAAGTTCCGTACTTGCAGTATCTGTAGCGCTGGCATCGCTGCGTTTTATCGCTTTTACCTTAGTAGTCCAATGGTACTCTTTTTCTATAAAAGATAGAATGTCGGCATCGTCTGTATAAACGTAAATTTCGTCGAGATTTGAAGCAATGGCTTCACCTAGTGTCCAACAAAAAAGAGGTCTACCTAGGAGCTTCTTTTTGTTTTTGCCAGGAATGCCTTTAGAACCTGCACGTAGTGGTATAAATCCTATGGATTTCATAAAAATATTTGTACCGCAAAAATAAGTAAACTATTCAATAACCTATCTAAATAAAGACCATTGGACATATTTATTAATGTTCTATTGATAAAATGGAGCTTTAAGGGATCTAAATCTTTTAATGGAGCTGTCATCTATTGGATTTCTATGGGATAATGTATCAGGCAAAGAAACAATTATTGTAAATATAGCTTTAAGAAATCGCCCTAAGTAATTAAAATCTGTAATAGCATATTTTTTGAAATTATGAAATAACGCTCTGAAGATTAAATAAGTAGGCTGTTTATAATACACCATGTAAAATTTAACCACGTTGACCAGTTGCTTTTCAAACCTAAAATAATTTTTATTCTCTAATGTTCTTTTTACAACATCTTTACGATGGTTTACCATAATACAATAATCATAAATAATATCGTATCCTAGGTCAACAACCTCCAGCGACACGGCGCTTTCTTCTCCATAAATATCCATCCATAAAGGAAAACCGTTTGTTTTTAGATAAACATCCTTTCTAATTGCAAATCCACATCCTACAAATTCACTCACCGGAAATGCTACTCCTTCTCGAGCTATGTTCATAGCAATTTGATCATTCTGAAATGAGCCTCGTACTTCTTGAAAAGCGATGATGGCTGTATTTTCGCTTTCGCGAAAGCGAGACAACACTCGTTTAATAAAATTTGTTCCTAAAGGATGTGCGTCATCATCTAGCCCTATCCAAACCTCACCTGCGGCATGTTGATACAACTGATTTCTAGCAGGAGAAGCTCCTAATTGTACTCCAGATGTATACCATTTTACCCATTGAAATTTTGAAACAATTTGCTCTGTGTCAGAACAATAATCTATAAACACCAGTACCTCATGAAGCTCTGGTTGAATAAGTTGTTTTAATTTGTTCAAAGTAAAGCTCAACTCCTCAGGCCGGTGTCGCGTGACAATAAGAAATGAAATTTTCATATAGAATTCTTAGAACCTTTTACCTATAAATACAAATTTATTATTTGTGGACGCAATTTATCACGATTGTAATTCTTAGCAATAAAGCCAATGTTATATTCTTGAGCGGCCATACGCAATGAAGTATTCCTCAGACTTTCTGTAATTAGTTGGGCAATTTTTTTATGATCGTTTACCTCTTCAATTAAAAATCCATTTTCACCATGCTTGATGACTTCTTCTGTGACTTGTCCTGGATTAGATTGTATAGGAAAAGCTCCCATACACATAGCTTCTAACAAGGCGTTAGGCATTCCGTCAGAATTGCTATTAGCTATATGAATAGCCGCTCTACCCATATAATTGAGTAAGTCTTTATTTGGTACATTTTCTGAACGCGGTACAATTTTATAAGCTAGCTTACTTAAGATCTTACTTTGCAACACATATTCTATCACAGACTCGTCTGCACTGTAAATCAGAATCTTAAAAGGCTGTATAAGTTCAAGAGGTACTAATTCAATTGCTTTCATCACAGTTAAGGCTTTACCTATAGCACTTTCATAGCCTTTTACAAGTATGTAATTTCTTTGATCTACTGGTAATCGATGTCCTTCTGAAATATCAAGACCTCCGTTTCCAGGAAAAACGCCTAAATGCTTATTTTGAAATCCCAAATCCATAGCTATTTGGGCATCTCTTTGACAATCGGTGATAAGATAATCAACACGAGTTAAAAACTCTCTTGCTTGCTCTTTCTTTATTCCTAGAACATTAAGATCATATAAATCTGTTCCCCAAGAAGAATAAATTAGTGGCAATTGATTCTTTTGCATCACCGAAAGAATTTTAAGCCCAGCTATTTTCATTTCAAAACAGTGTATGATATCTGGTTTTATATTTTGTATCGCTTTGGAAAAAGCGATATCCACCGTAACATCGTAGTGTTTTACAAGTTTGTTGTACAACTGAGGAAATTTACTTTTGACCAAAGTTCGACCACGTTTTTTTAAAAACCCTTTTTTCCAATCAGTAATTGGATTCATAAAAGATAAGGAAGTAGCTTTACCTTGGTCTAAGATATCAAACCAGTGCAGCTCAAAACCTTGCCCTTCTAGCTGCTCTGCCCATCGCTTAAAATGGTGGTTATTCATAGAAACTAGTAGGATTTTCATAAATTTAATTTAAGGGATCCCATATATCATCTAACTCGTTCAAACTTTTTGCTTCTAAATTTTCAAGATATCTATTCAGTTGTTTACTAAAGTCTAATTGATATTTATTGAGATAGTAATTGTTATCAGCCTCAAAATAATCTGTAAATAGATCATAACCTATTTCATCGATAACTATTGATTTTACACCTAAAAGATATGCCTCAATAAAACAACCAGAATAATTGGTAATATGAAGCAAACAGTTTGATAAAGATTCATATATGCTTACCTCTTTACTGTATTCTATTACATAATCTGATGGGTTCACACCATGACTTTCTAGAAAATTGATTAATACCTCTATCGTATCATCATTTCTAGGGTGAATTCTAAGTGTCCAATTTTCTTTTGTTAACTTTAGGGATTCAATAAGTTGTTTTGAAAAAATGAATTCTAGATTTGATCCATCAAATTTTTGCAGAGTATATAATATATTGTTGGAAAGAGTGGCCTTACTACTAATTCCATCCATACAAAATGATAACCAAGGATGTCCAATTTTTTTTACTGCGTTGACTGGATGCCACCAAGACTCTAAGTTTAACTTTGAATATTGATCCCAGTTCCAATATTCTCTAGGCATCGTATTAAAACCAGTAGTAGGTATTTTAGTCCAATAACTATACGCCATGTGCACATTTGTCTGAGTACCATGTTGCATATCAACGGTTAAAATATTTAATTTATTTGCAGCACTCATCGCGGCAGCCATGGCATCAAATCCATAGTAACTTAAAAAAATTACTTTTTTAGGGTTTGTTTTCTTGTAAATCTTTTTAAAAAACGATTCCCATAGTTGAATTTTTAAACTCCATAAATTTAAATTTGCTTCACTAAAATCAAGGTATTCTGTATACCATTCTTCCTGTTTCAAACTTCCATTAAATTCTTTAAGATGAGTAATTGTTAACTCTGAAATTTGATTCTGTGACCTAAACAGCTTTTTCTTTAACTTTTGCACGTAAGAGTAGGTCTTTAAAAGCAAATTCATATCAAAAACATACTGCTCGTTATATGACGGCTTTTGTATTTCATTTAGTTCAAAGCTGTAAACATCATTTGAAAGGCAATGATAAGCGATCATAGAATCAAAAAAGCGATTGAACCATATACCATCTTTTTGAACTTTGTGCATTTTTAATCCAAAAAAAATAAGTTTCTTATTTGATAGATTAAAATAGAATCTTAAATAGTATATCATGCCTACTAGAAAACCTTTTACTTCACTTAGTCTACTTGATTTCCTGATAATTATATTTTTTGTAGTACTTGAACTAGACTCTCCTAAAAACTGGATCAATTGATAATAAATCTTGATCCTGATATGAGGCCATAAGTCTATACCGTTTGCCTTCCAAATATCCACAGGAAATCTAGCTTCAAGCCGCAAAATATAATTCTTAATATCAAGGTGGTTATTTATCTTCATTATGCTTTTAAGTGATGCAGGTAAACATGGGCCTTGAGCTATGTTATATTCATTCTCACTATTTATATTTAAATTAATAATTCCATTCAAGATCTATTAACAAAGTAAGGACATTACACCAGCTTTTGAGCATCAATTTACTAATTAGAGTTTATTTTACTTAGCTACTGAATAAAGGCACTACAGATTTAAAATTTTTCTGGCTTTCTTGAATTAAACTTGACTACGTAAATAAAACGCTTCAAAGAATAGTAAATATCTAAAAAAGCGTCTCGTATACTTTTCCATAAACCTGCTACAACACCATTAAAAGCATTTTTAACAGACACCTCTTCATGCCATAATTGATAATTCCCTATAACATCATTTTTAAATCTAAAAAAGAGTTGCTCCCTATTGCGTCGTATCTCATAATGAAATATAGCAGGCACAAATTCAATGTCATAACCTGCTTCTAGTACTCTTTTAGACCACTCTTTATCTTCAAAAGTAGCTACATCATCTTTAAAAGGATGTTTTTTCCATACCGCTTTCGCGAAAGCGGAACCTGAAAAAATCAATCCAGCTCGATTAGGGTTTTCCCTAGCTTTTAATTGATTAATGTAGGCTCTGTAATCGTTAGTACTATGCAAACATCTTAATCCTGCGAGATGTGGCTTTTCCTTAAAACGTTGTACTATTACCCTGAAAAAATCATGACTTACTGGATAGGAATGCGCGCTAAAAATCACTACAATATTATTAATAGCTTCTCTGGCAGCAAGGTTGGCACTTCCTCCGTAAGAAAATTTTTCTATGGTTACTAATCGAGCATCAAATTGTTCACATACTGCTGCGGTGTTATCTGTAGATAAATTATCTATGACTATTATCTCATCAATATCGCCAGCATAACGTTCTCTCAAATTCTTTAAAAGAAATGAAAGTGCATTGGCTTGATTTTTAGTTCTTATAACTACAGATATCATTGTGTCGATGTTGTTTTCGTCTTAAAAAGACCTAGAAGTTTGAAGGGTTTTAAAATCAGTTTTCCTATTTTATATTCTAGCGATTGTTGCAGTCGTTGTTCTTTTCTTCTACTAGTAACTAGGTGATGAGTAAAAACTCTAACACAATTATCAAAGTCCTCTATATAAATTTCTCTATGCTTGTGTATCAAATATTCTTTTACTTTCTCAGCTTTAGTTTTAATAGTATCTACAAGCATAGATTGAGAGGCTTTGCGATAATAAAACAATGGTTCAGGTACAATAGCGTACTCATTTCCTCTTTTGGTAACTGAAAGCCAGAAATCCCAATCCTCAAAACCATCCTTCATAGATTCATCATAACCACCTACTTCTTCCCAAAGTTGCTTTTTATATAAAGAAGTGGCCACTAACTGATTGACATACAGTAAATTTCTACAATTGTTTCCTTTAGGTTTATGAATCATGACTACATTATCAATATTTTCTTTAAAGAAAATACTATAACAGCCTACGATAGCTACTTTTTTATTAGTATCAAAAACGGAAATTGTTTCTTTTAAGTAGTTGGGGTGCAATACATCGTCAGCATCTAGCGGCAATATAAAAACACCTTTTGCTACTGCGATTCCAGCATTTCTAGCACTAGAAAGACCTCCATTTTCTTTTTTTAGATAATTAAAACGTGCATCTTTCTCACTCCACTTATGCGCTACAGCCTCAGTATGATCTGGGCTACCGTCATTTACTATCACACATTCCCAACTGTCATATGATTGATCAAGAACAGACTTCAATGAAGTATCTAGATAATGTGCTTGCTTGTAACAAGGAACAATAATAGATATTTTAGGCTGCGAGTCAGTCATGAATTAGTTGAATAGATTTTTTACAAATCTAATAGGTTTTAATAGAATGAAGCCTAGACTACAATTTTTAGCGATTTAAACTTGCTCATTAGAAATTATTTTTATGATCTGGGGTACGGCTTTTCCATCACCGTAAGGATTTACTGCACTAGCCATGTGATCATAATGACTTTTATCAAGAATAAGTTTTCTTGTCTCACTTACTATCAGCTCTTTATTATTACCTACTAAAATAACGGCTCCACTATCTACAGCTTCTTGTCTTTCTGTAAATTCTCGCATTACTATTACAGGTTTATTGAGCGATGGTGCTTCTTCTTGAATTCCACCACTATCTGTTATAATTAGATAACTGCGTTTCATTATCCATATAAAAAGCTCATAATCTAGTGGCTCTAATAATATGATGTTATGTATTCCTTCTAGCTCTTTACTTACTGGATTAAGAATATTAGGATTCAAATGAACTGGAAAAATAATATTATAATTCGGGAATTCTCTTGCTATTATTCTTAATGCTTTACATATTTCTAGAATTCCCGTGCCTTGATTTTCTCTACGGTGGCTGGTGACTAAAATCACCTTAGAATCGCCTATAGAATTTTTAAAATCAAGTAATCTTTGGGATGGTGATTCCTCAACAATTTTCAAACCTAAAAAAAGAGCATCTATAACTGTGTTTCCTGTTACAGCAATTGTTTGCTCATCTATCTTTTCATTTAGCAATTCTTGTTTAGAACGTGCTGTAGGTGCCATATGCAATGAAGCGAGTCTAGAAATGATCTGACGGTTTGCTTCTTCTGGAAATGGCGAATAAATATTATGCGTGCGTAATCCTGCTTCTATGTGCACAATCTTCTTTTGAGCATAAAAAGACGCCAAAGCCGCTATCATTGCAGTGCTTGTATCTCCATGCACAAATACATAGTCTGGATTAAATCCAGTGATAATGTTAGAAACACCATCTAGTAACTTACTAGACAAAGATGATAAACTCTGATCTGGCTTCATTAAATCCAAGTCACTATCTGCGACTAAATCGAAGAAATCCATAACTTGATCCAGCATTTGTCTATGCTGTGCGGTTACACAAACATGAAGATTAAATACATCTGGCTTTGATTGGAATCCTTTAATTAAAGGTGCCATCTTAATAGCCTCTGGTCTAGTACCTATTACAACAAGTATCTTTTTCATAAAATAAGTCTATTAAGGTTGGGTGCTAATTAATTTCATATTTAATAATTCTTACCTAACACAGAAAGCAAATTTGTGTTCAAAAAATTCACCTTTTCATAATAAAAAAAAAGTGTCGCGGTGGAAGCTTTAATCATATTGATGAATTAATGTGTGATCTAAAACGATGTTCATTTTCTACTGTGTATTTTTAATAATTAGCCTTTTGATTCTTTTAAGAGAATATAGAAACAACCATAATAGTGAAGAGCCACTTACTTGATACTTTCTCACGATATTAAAACTCACTTTGAGAGACTTAGAAATTTCTAAAAAATCTAATAGCTTCACATAGTGTTTGACATGGGCGTCAAATACAGGATTTACATTGTGCAGAAAATTATTCTGATCAATACTTAATATGCCATTTATGATGACTTTGTAGTTTTTGAAAAAATAGTCTGAAGCCTCTTTCTTATTTAATTGATTTAAAACTAAAAAACGCTTGGTAATTTCATTATATTTAAATGATTGTTGCAGTTTAATAAACATACTGTCCATTAAATCATGCTTAAAACCTCCCGAGGTACTAATTTCTGCTGTTAAAGAAGCACCGTGTACTCTATATTGATATACACTTTCCTCAACCCTACAGCACTTCAACCTAGTCAAATTTGATAACCAAAATTCATAATCCTCAATTCTAAACAAATCAACGTCATAATAATTATCTTTAAATAAACTCGCCTTACCTAAAAAACTAGGACCTATAATGTTTTGAAATAACAATTCCCGCACAGCTCCGACAGACTGTTTTTTAATTAAGGTATTATCTTGGTCCATAACGTCGTAGCTGGAAAAAACAAAATCTGATTCAGTTTTAATGATACTATCTAACAAAACCTCTAAATAATTCCTCTTCATCACATTATCATCGCTTGTCCAGGTGACATATTCGCCTTTTGCGATAGCAAAACCTGCGTTTAAAGTGTAAGGAAGTTTTTGATTTATTTCATTTTGGATAATTTTGATTCTGTTGTCTAATTTTTGATATTTAGTTGCAATATCTAGGCTTTTATCGGTGGAGCAATCGTTAACTATAATGAGTTCCCAGTTTTCTATAGTTTGGTTCAAACAACCATCTAATGCCTGTGCTAGAAACTCCTCACCGTTATAAACAGGTAAGATTATAGATATTAAAGGTGTTGTATAGCCAGTTTGCATTTAAAAAATAAATAATGCTATTCTTTAATTAATTATTAAGAACGAATATACTTCATTATCGCATAGCCTTTTCCTGTGAGATAAGTTACTCCGATAGCAAATGGATATAATATCCCTTTTCCACCAAAAAATTTAACCAGAAGTGAAGTAGTTTTCCAAATCTTCTCAGGCATAACCTTGGACTTAGCTAATTCATAATTAATTTGCAATTGACTGGATAGCATCCATTTGTTCATTTTTATAGCACCTGAATTTTTAAAGTAATTTACGGTAGCTAGAAAATTATCTGCGGTTGTCGCTTTAAAAACATTCATGTCCTTTTTTGCCATCTCAACTATTCCTTGATCATGAATTCTACGATGAGTTAAAATCTCATTGATCAAAAAGCCATTTTCGGTCAGTAATAGTAATTTTATATTATATTGATATTCCGTAGCTTGGTCTCTTAAACCGGCTAGAAATTCGATCTGATCTGCATATTTTCTTTTTACAAGTAGGTCATTAGTGATCCATGCTGTTTTAAAATCTGCAAATCTCATGGCAGTTAACTCTGCGGTAGTACGATCGATCTCATAAGGTCTTTCTAATAATCCAGTCTCGTCAAAGTTGACACAGTCGCCTACGACAAAATCATAATTCCCTTCTTTTAGATACTTCATACTCGTCTCTAAATGATGTGGCAACATCACATCATCACTATCAAAAAACTTTACGTAATCTCCTTTTGATAATGTATAGCCGTAGTTTCTTGAAAAGTTAGCGCCTTTTGGTACACGTTCAGGTCTCTGCAAATAGATAAAGCGCTCGTCATTATTTACAAATTCTTGTACGATCTCATCAGTATGATCTGTCGAGCCATCATCTATGATGATACATTCAAAATCACCATAGGTTTGATTCTGGATGGCACTTAGTGTTTCTGCTATATAAGCTGCTCGATTATAAGTGGCAATAATGATAGAAATCATATTATTAATTGGTCTTAACTATTTTCTTTAGTCTTTCAACAAGTGATATTATGGAATGACTCCATTTAAAAGATCTACTATTTTTAATCCGTTGATTCTCTTTTCTTAGTCTATGGTTTTCTTTGATAAATTCTTTAAAAAAATAGGCGTCGTGTTGCTTATAATCTTGACGATATTTATCAAATAATTGCATGCGCAATTCTAAATCTTTAGACTCGGCATGATCGTTTCTAGAAGATGCTGTATCTGTATAGTTAAAAAGGACTTCTCGCACCACGCCATAACGATAACCCTCTTTTAAGATTCTAATATTTAAGTCCCAGTCTTCGTACCCTAAATGCATGCCTTCATCATAAAGGCCTGCTTTAACAACCGCTTCTTTTTTAAAAAGCAAACACGACAGTGCGCCATTATTCATTAGACAAGATGCTAGAGTAATTTTTGGCGGAATATATGGAGTGACTTTCTTACCATTTACAACACGTACATAACCGCACATTATCGCGCCATAATCCTTATCCTTTTTAAATTCAAGTAATGCTTTTTCTACAAAACTATCCTCAAAATAATCGTCTGCATCGAGAGTTAGAAGATAGGTTCCCTGAGCAAATTCAATACCTGCATTTCTTGCTGCACAAACGCCTTTGTTATCTTGATGGATTACTACAATAGAATCGTGTAACTTTTTAAGACCTTGAATTTCTTCTAGTGAATTATCTGTAGATCCATCATTAATGACAATGATTTCATCTACCGTTGTGGTCTGATTTAAAACGCTTTCTATTGCCCTACTAATTGTAGATGCTGCATTATAACATGGAATGATAGCTGATACAAGCATGTCGCAAAATTAGACTTTTTTATAACTATAGTGGTTATAATTTTCCCGCTTTCGCGAAAGCGGAATGAACATCTAGCTACATACTGCTATTTAAAAAATTAAGATCGTTTTACTCTTAAAATAGTAGAGAGCAACCCTATAAATTTATTGAGAATTTTAAGTAAATAAGAGTTAGTCGTAACGAATGCTACATTAGGATGTAACTTTTTGATAATCATAGATTTTGTCTTATGAATAGCAATCAGTTCATCAAAACTGGAATTATAGAGGTCAAAATTCTCTAGAAGTACCTTATTAATTTCGGCCCTATTTAATTGTACAGTTTCTGCAGATGTGGAAATACCACCTTCATAAAACTGCGAAATGGTAAGATCTATTTTTTGATAAGAAACCTTCTTTTTACAAATTAGGTTTAAGAAAAATTCCCAGTCGGACACAATTTTTAAGTCGGTACGATACCTACCATATAGATCAAACAATTCTCTCTTAATAAATGTAGATGGATGTCCTAAAGAAGTCTGTTTGAAAAAATTGAAATCTAATACGTCAGGATAGGTATGTCTAAAACCAGAACCTTGAGTAGGAACTATATAAAGAGCACCATAAACTAAATCAATATTATTTTTTAAATAAGGAACTGCCTTTTCTATAACAGTGTCATTTAATAAGGTATCGCCACTATTTAAAAAAAGTAAGTAATCGCCTGTAGCGTGATGTATCCCTTTATTCATAGCATCATAAATACCTTGATCTGGTTCACTTACTGAAAAACTGACTCTATCCTTATATTCCTCAATAATAGCTATACTTCCATCGGTACTATTTCCATCAATAATAAGATGCTCAAAGGATGTACTGTTTTGATCATGGACACTTTTTAAAGTGCGCTCTAGTCCAGCGGCATCGTTATAATTAATAGTAATTATGGAAATTTTCATAAAATAGGATCTACAACATGGCTCTTACTGCGGTTATCGTTTTTGTTTTATAATTCTTGTACTTATTGTACTTATAAATTTTCAGCAAGACGGCATCAGTAAAATAGGTGCTGTTTATAGTCTTGCAAAGCTTTTTAAAAAGTTTAAAAATAGCGGTGTCCCAAACTCTTTCTTCCCTTAATTTTTGAAAAAGAATGGCATTTTCTCGATGATAACGTTCATAAATAACGAGCAACTCTCTTTGTCTTTTATCGCCACTAGCACCGCTTTTATGATCTTCATGTATGCGGTATAAGGATAAAGGCCGTGAAAAGCTGTGAAAGTTAATACCATTTTTTTGGGCTCTTAAGAACCATTCCCAGTCAAAACCAAAGTGAAGCGCACTATCGAGAACTCCATTTTGCTCCCATACTTTTTTACTCCAGAAGGAAGATGGCTGGATGATATAATCTATCGCCTGTAAATCCTTTTTTTTATGCGCAGTAACGACATCGCTACCTCTAGTATCTAGAGCATCTTGATTGATTTCATGAAAATGAATACAGTTACCGAAATAGATCGCATCTCCATGTTCTTGATATTGCTTTGCTACAAAGTCCAGCACTCCAGGCATCAACATATCATCGCTGTTCAACCACATGAATATATCTCCAGTTGCTTTTTCAAATCCAGTATTTATAGCAGCGGCTTGTCCACCATCTTTACCAGAAAACCAAAAGGCAAGTCTTGACTCGTATTTTTTTATAATAGAGACAGACGCATCTGTACTACCACCATCCATTATAATGTATTCTAGATTTTCATATTCTTGTCCTAATACAGACAAAATAGTTTGTTCTAAAAATTGCCCTTGATTGTAGGATGGAGTGATGATGGATATTTTAGGCTTAGAGGACATTAAGATTTTGGGTCTATTATATAGGATTGCAAGTTATGAGAATAAATAATTTCTGCTTTATCAATGTCGTGCAACTTTAAAAGCTTTTTATGAAATGGACGAATTTTATGGAAGGTTATTGATTTAATGAAGTTGATGAGTTTTCGCCAATTCTTAATCTGTTTTAAACGTTTTTTATCTGTTTTAATAGGATCGTATCTGTCTATAACATTTTCTGCCTCAAGGATATAGTTTTCAAAGTTAGCTCTAGATAACTGACCTGGTCGATCTCTCCATGTACCAATATCCAGTTTACAATTATAAAGTTTTGCAAATTGAGAAAATCTAAACCAAAGCTCAAAATCTCCAGCTAGTTTTAAATTGATATCTAATCTATTTCCTGCACGTTCATACAAACTTCGTCTCCAAAATGTACATTCCTGCTGTATATATTTGTAATCCTTTTGAAGAAACTTAATAAGACTAAATTTATCTCCATATCGGTAATCAATGACTTTCCCCTTTAAATCTATTGCACTATTCATTCCTTGAACCCATTCTACTTGTGGTAAATCTTCAAGCAATTGATTCATGTTACACAACGCATCTGGTAATAAAAGATCATCACTGTTGATCCATGCCATAATTTCTCCTGTTGATAATGAAAAACCCTTGTTTATGGCGTCATACATTCCTTTGTCAGGTTCACTAATCCAAGTTGTTATCTCACTAGCATATTTTTTGATAATATCAAGAGTTCCATCTGTACTACCACCGTCAATAATGATGTATTCAAGGTTAGAATAGTTTTGATTCAGAACAGATACAATAGTCTGTTCTATAAAATCTACTTGATTATATACTGGGGTTATTATAGATATTTTTTTTTCTAACAACATAATTCAGGCATTGCGATATTGAATTTTTCTTAAAAGCACTTCATTTTTATTTTCTAAAATAAAATCAAAGTTTGATAGTATTTTGGGATCATTCAGTAAGGATTCTAATTCCTTTGCCGTGTCGTATACGTATAGTCCTTTGTGATAATAGTAATTTCTAGCGCTTGCTGTATTACAAATAACAGGAATTCCACTTAATAATAGTTCAGGGATTTTTGTTAAAGCACCTGTGGTAGGTTTCTGATGAATAAATATTGCTTTACAATTTATCAAAACATCTTGTAACTGCTTATCATTTAATGAGCCCAATAATCGAATATTTGCTTCTTTATTATTAAGATAAGAGGCTAGTTTATCCGTATCATATCCACCTATTAAAAGTTCCTCTTTCAGTTTCAATATTTCAAAAATTGTGATGAGTTCTTTAAAGCCATCGATGGTAGGTTGATTGCTAGCAGTTCCAATAGTTAGGTAAAAACTTTTATCCACATCCTGACGCAAAGATCTCACTTTTAAGCATGTATCTCTAACATTTTTTGATGGCACATAAGGAAGATATGTGGCATCGATATGGTATAAATTTAACAACCACTGTTCTTCTCTGGATATAGTAAAAATTGAAGAAAAAGTTCTCAATAATTTAATTTCCTCTTGGAACCAATTAGGGGCTAAATGATCAGATTTTAAAGATTTTTGGTTATGAACTAATGATTCAATATTATGCAAAATACCAATGATTTCTATACCCAAATCTTGACATGCAAAAACTAAAGAGTCATCAGAATAATAAGTGAGTTCATAGACAACTATCAAATTTTCATTAGATTTCTTTAAAGTCTGCAAGTATTTTTTCCATAAAACAATATCCAATACTTTATACCGTAGTTTATGTAAATTAATATTTGAAAAATCAATAAATTTCAAATAATGATATGCTAACTTTAAACGTTCATAAAAACTAGTATCATTTTTTTCAACTGGATGTTGAGAAATGGTTAGGACATTTTCGTTAAGTGATTCTAATAAAGATGTAATTTGAAATGAACGTCTGTAAGCACCATTGCCAAATTCATTACCTTGAAATAATGTATAATGTAAAACCATGTTATATTATTTCAATTAACTCTTCCTTTTTTAAATTTAATTTAGCTTGTAAATAGAATTGGTAAGCTTCTCTAGATTCAAATGCTTTATAAAATTCTGGAAACAAACGCATTGATATTTTCAAGTTCAAGAATTGCAAATTTACCAATTTATCGTACAAAGATAATTTGGCAAACAACGGCATTCTTTTCCAGGCTAGCAGGTATTTCTTAAGGCTTTTTATCTCTGGTTTACAAGTGGAATTACAAATCGCCAAACGCATTAATTCAATTAGTTGAATAGTATAGTTGTAATCAGCCTCTATTGTAGTTAATTGTTTCCCGTGCACACGCCAGGTAGCCATCTCGCGAGGTATATGTATAACATCTTCTGTAAGACCTACTCGCATGCCCCATTCTAAATCTGCTGCTGGTCCCTTATCTTCTAAAAAATAACCTGACTTGTCAAATACTTTTTTTGAAATCAAAATCTGCGTAAAAGAATGGATAACAGTTTGATGAGTTGCATATAAGAATCCTGTTAATGGTGCTTTACGAATATGCCTTTTAAAATTATAATTTTTAAAATATTCCTGAGCTGGAAAAGTGTTCCAGTCATAATCTTTCAAAGGTTGAGAATACTCATCTATAATTTGCAAACAGCAGTGAGAGATACCGCATTCAGGAGCTAAATCAAATCCGTGTAGAAGGTATTCTAAGCAATCATTGCTCATAGTATCATCGCTAGTTGCAAAATAAATATATTCACCTACAGCTTTTTGAACACCTATATTCCATGCATTATAGACTCCTTTAGGAGGAAATTGAAACATTTTAAACCTTGTGTCTTTAATCGCTATTTGTTCTAGATAAGTCCATGTACCATCAGTTGATTCTCCATCTATAACTATGCATTCCCAATTTTTATAGGTTTGGTTTAAAATACTGTCTACTCGCTCTTTTAGAAACGATTTACTATTGAAAGTAGGTAGTATAATAGAAATCATAATTGAGGAGTATCTGAAAATCTTGAGTATACCGTAACGTTAAATGCATCTAGAATTTTTTGACCATTAACAAGATCTACTTCTGCTAACTGAGATCTCCAGCTAGATATCATGGTATTTTTATTGTTATTTTTAATTCCTTCGATAGTCGCTTTTGTACTGAAATTTGACGATTTAGAAGGTTGGTTCAAAACATCTACTCCATTTTGAATTTCTTTAAAGCCTAAATAATTATACAACCTAGTTATAGTGGTAGTACCATTTAAAACTAAATCCTCATAATACAACCTGAGAATTTCTGTGTTACTATAATGCAAAGGAAAATGCCACTCTAGACACCAATTGAGAACTGCCTTTTCAAAATAACTACCAGTGTTGGATACTTTCTTAGCAAATTGAAGTTGATCCTGAGACAGATATAGCTCTGACCAATTTGATGACTCAATAAATGCAGACTCGCAAGTGCCCCATTTATTGCGCATTACAGATAATGATTGTGAAAAAGGATGGCGCATCAAAGCTACAGTCTTTGATGGTATAAGGGTTGCTAAATCGTCTATTAAGCCATGTGCATTTACAATTTTTAAAACAATATGTTTTGCTCTTTTTCCGGTAGATAAATGAAGTAATTTTTTTTGATAAAAACCCTTTAAGTACAAAGCAACCTTTTTTTTTCTTCCTCGTCTAACTCAAAAAACTGACTTTGCTGTTTATAAGGTAAATAGCTGGCAATTATGCGACCTCTATCAGTATTTGGCTTCCATAAATCAAAGGGTTGATCTACATAAACCGTAGATCTCGCTGCTTCCATTATCTGTGCAAGCAAAGTTGAACCTCCTCTACGGCTGGAATAAAATAAAATAAGCGGTTGTTTACGTTTATAAAACATGATTTCAAAACTAAATAAATAAGGTAATGTTATAAAAATAGTAGGTTTATGACTAAACTAGACTATTGAACATCAATTAAAATATCTAATATACAAAGTGGCAAAAAGTCTTTTACATTTGCTGAAAAATGAAACATAATTTGGATCAAGATTATTAGCATTGGCTAAATGCAAGTAATAATAAAACGATATACTTTTCTTTGAATCAATCCCTCTTTTATCATAGTTACCATAATCGCTTAAAAAACTAGTCCCCAAATGATTATAAAATCCTTTCAACATTTTTTCAAATTTACTTGATAATTTTTTAGACTTTGTCTGGTTAACTGTAAATTTATTTTCGTTTTGAAATGGATCACCAAATAAGCCTTTAGTTTTTAAATTATTTTTTGTGTCAAGGTACTCGTCTTTAAAATCTATGCGCAACCATTTATACAAACTATTTGTTACAGATTTCGTATCAGTAATCAAATCCTCGTATTTTAATTGATATACATTTTCATTCTCTTTGTGTTTGATACAAAATTCATGAATTCTACGTGGGCCAATTATAATATCTCTTTTATATCTAGATAGATCATCAAAGTCCTTGATATTCCATGTTCTAATAATAGATCTAACCACGTCTAAAGGATCGCGTTTTAATACTATGACTTTACTACTAGGGAAAAGCTCTACTATCTCGTCTAAAATTTCCCAATAACGCGGTGTCTTATCTATAACTATTTTGTGGTCAACTGATAGAGGTTCGTAAATTTTTAATAAAAGAGCCTTAAGATGATTTTTAAATTCAAACTTTTCATGTTTGCTCAAATAATCTTTAAAGGCAATATTTGCGTACACGTTATTGTATTTACCTGTGACCAAATCAGATTTGAATTGATTTGCAAAATGTAAAAGTATCCACGGCTCACTACATGTGTTTACATCTTGATTGTTAGATAGTAAATTTTGCAAAAAGGTTGAACCAGCTCGCGGTTGTGATACAATAAATACAAGTTGTTCCTCTTTCAAAATTTGTTAATGAGCTTTATTAATTTGTTTTTTATTCTTGCCTTAAAATACGGTTTACCATTTTTAGAATCATCAAGATTTTCAAATTTCCCTAAAATCTTTTTGATAGAATCTTGAATTGAAGCACTCTCAGGATCACTTAGTTTAATTACTTGCTCTTTATATTTTGAAAAGATATAACTCAAATTTTTTAAGTGAATCTTTTTTGATGCTCTTGATAATCCTCGGTCATGAATTCTATAAACACTCAAAGGTTCCAAAGTGAAAGCTGTATTTGCTATTTGAGATGTTCGAATTCTAAAATCAAAATCCTCATAAATATCTAATTTTTCATCATAGCTGCCTATTCTTTCTATTAATTTCATATCTACTAATTCGTACCGAAACAAAGTTCCTTTAGGAAATCTTCTAGAAATAACATCTTTAAATATTCTATGATTTTTCGGTAATTCGTCGATATGAGTACACCAAATTTGAAATATTTCGTCAATACGGTTATTTGAATAGTAAAAATTACTATACACTAAATTAGAGTTAGTCTCTTTCAATAGTTTTGATTCAATCTCTAATTTATTAGGTTTAAAAATGTCATCACCGTCCAACCAAGTTAAATAATCTCCTGTAATGAGAGAAATAGCTTTATTGCGAGTTTTGGTTATTCCTATATTTTTTTCATTAAAGTAAAATCTGATTAATTGAGGATACTTCATAGCAAACGATTCTATAACATCTCTGGAGCCATCTGAAGAGCAATCATCAATTATTATGATTTCATATGCTTGCAACGTTTGATTTAAAACGCTCGTAATTGCTTGTGTTAAAAAATCAACTTGATTATAGGAAGTGATATAAACAGATATTTTCATTAATCCAGAAGTCTTTTAGGTATTGATTTAAATCGATAGTACATTTTATATTTTTGATAAATTATTTTACTAATCAATCTACCAGCCAGCGAATTTTTTTTCAAATAGCCCTTTACCAATTGATTATTACCAAATATATATTTTACAAAAGATTCTTCTAAATAGGTTAAGTTTGAACTGCTATTTTTCGTTTTTTTTAATTTAGGATCTTCTTTAAATTTATCTTTTGTATACCAAATTCCATCTTTAGTCATAGTTTTTTCTCCTGGATGAGAAATTGAATTAAATTCTAATAACTTTGGATTCCAAGAAATATTTAAAAAATCACATAAAAAAACAGATTCTTTTTTTAAATCTACTAATAGATTCTCATACTTAATCAAATAAAAACTATTAGGATGATTCTTTAGGAGTCTAGTCATAAGTCTATATACTTGCTCCATGTAAGCTACTGCCACAAGATAGTTTGTTGTAAAGTCGGGAGGTTGCACTCCATTAGCCTTAGCATTAATTGCCACTTGCTTCATTGAATTAAGAACGTGCAAAGGATTCCTTAAAACCATTACAAACTTTGCATCAGGGAATAACTCGTATAATTCTTCAAAAAATAGAATATTCCATGGAGTTTTTTCACTTATAATTTGAATATCTTTTTCAGATTCTATACCGTTGAATAAATCCAAGATAAGGTTTTTTATAGCTTTATCGATCTGATCTTTTGAGGTATATTCAGTAATTCTTCCAAAACCTAATGTGGCTAATAATTTCTTTCTAAGATCAATAATATTAGGAATTCTATCAAACTCTGATCCTCCATAAATATTCGGATGGCTGTCAAGAATATTTTGAACCATTGTTGTTCCTGAGCGAGGTAAGCCACCTATAAAAAATTTAAGTACCAAATCGCAAAATTTTATTTGTTACCTTGTAAACAAGTGATTTTTTTATCCTTTGTTTGATAGTTATTTTGGTTTTAAAATCTTTATTAGGATTTTTAAGTAAACTAAAATGTTTTTCAAAAATAGGATTTTCAGAAAGGCTAGGTTTAATTAATAATAATTCTGTCATTGATTTCAATGCCTCATCACAATTAAAATTATAATAATCTTGCAAAATTTTATTTTGCCAGACTTTATCTTCCCCAATATGAAATGTCAATGCTTTATCATGGAATAATCTAAAATTATTTGAAAAACAAAGCAAATTTGATAATAATGTAACTCCTATTTTACTAACACCTATGCAAACATCATTTAAAATGAATTTATTATACAAATTCTTTTTAAAAACAAAACAGTCAAAACCTGGGTGATTATGTCCAACTTCTGCATACATTAATGGTATTTGATCTAATTTAGAATATTGTTTTGTGATAGTTCTTCTATTGATTACAAAAGAATCATATCCAAGTTGTATTTGTTGCTTTACGAACAGATAAAAGTGGGGCATCAATGCTATGTCTACATTAGTATAGACTATATATTCACTATTATCACTATAGTTCACCGCACGTTCCAAAATATCTTTAATTAGAGGTAGTTTTCGTCGAACTTTAAATTCTTTTAAATCTAGAACAGATCTATGTAGATCCTTTGTTGGAGTAAAATAATCAGGAATGATTTCACGATCTTCAGAAAAATGTGCAGTAAGCAGTTCCACATCAACCTCATGAGAAGCAAATTCTTTTGCTATTCGCATACTTTCAAAAGTAATCGGTTGCGCTATAAATAAATCTGAAGTTTCTCCTATTTTTACTGGGTTTATTATGTGAATTAATTTTAACATACTAAAATAAACCTAAAAATTTCTGGGATTTAATAAGCTGTTTGGACATACAAAAATTAGGCTGCATTGAATTTAAAGTGTAATCCGGTCCATTAGGGTGTATTTGTTTTGCTCTAATGTAATTTGTAAAATCCAAGTTTTTAATATTTTTTCTGTATAAATATTTAGTTTGAATAAAAAATAAATTTTGATAATTATTACCAGCGTAGGTAAACTCTTTAAATGGCTGAAAGAAATCGATAATTTGTTTCTTTATAATTTCATTATTGGCTTCTATAATCAACAAATTAATTTTGGCTTTGTTCAAATCTAAGCCCTTTAGAACTTCTAATTCAAAGCCTTCGACATCTATAGACATTACATCTACCTCTTCAATTTCATGATCTTCTAATATTTGATTTAAAGTTTTTGCAGGAACTTTAATTTTTTGAGGTTCTTGATATTCTATACCTCTATTTTTATAGCGTTTTTTTAAATCGTCCTCATCAACAATACAACCAGATAAAACACCTAATTCTTCAGCATAAAAATCAATTTCTTTTATGGCATCGTCACCTACAACAGCCATATTAAGATTAATTGATTCTGGCCTATTTCTCTTAAGGTACTCAAAAATTACAGGATTTGGTTCCACATTTATTGCTTTCCAACCTAAATCTTCTAGACTTTTACTATTGCTTAAATGCTGCCCGTCAAAAGCTCCAACTTCAACTACAATTCCTTCACTTTTCTTATTTAAGAATTGCCAAGAAATATAGTCATCGGCATGCTGGCTGTAAGAAATAAACTTTTCCATATCAAAAAATTATAAAATTGGTTCAAAATCTATGTTAGGATAGAATTTAGTGTAATCATGTATTTTGTTAATTTGATCTACCGTTAAAAGCTTGCTAGATCTATCTATTATGCCTTTATTTAATCTATTCTTATTCTTAGACATGGATTTCACATTGTTCATACTTGCCAATATTTTATCCTCATCAATATTTAAATTATAATGAACAAATATTTGTTTAAAAACTTCTAAGGGACGTTGATTGAATTCTTCATAGCAAATAAACTTTGTTCTCAATTTATTCTCTTTTTCAACTTTTCTCCAACTCACATAGAAGAATATATACCAAGGGATTGCCATCTCAATTAAAAAGTTGAATTGATCCTTATCGTTCCATTGATCAAAATCTAATGGAACTTCAAAATGCGGCCATTTAAGAGTTTTAACTATATGGTCCCTTAGAGAAATGACAACATCTGCCAAATTTCTAATTAATATAATTGGATGAATATTATTCTCCTTTAAAATATCTATGTTAGGCTCAGTAGCTAAAGTGTGATGTTTACTAACAATATTTTGGTTGAGATACTTGTTTAACTCTGGTAAATAAATGTCTTGTTCTCTAAAATGAGAATAGATCAAATCTCTAATTGGATAACCTAATAAATCACTTATTACTAATGAAATAAAAGAAGACCCACTTTTTGGAAAAGCAGTTATAAAATGGATTCCGTCAATTTTTGAGTTGTTTTTCTTTAAACCAAAACTATTCAATATTTTATTTTTCATATTAGATAAGTAAACATATTATTTAGAATTAAAATTAGTTATCGATTACACGGTTTCATATTGAGAATTCAATAAAAAAGGTGGCCAAATTTCTTTTTCATCTATAACCTGAAATGATATAATATTATTAACTCTAAGAATAGGCTCAGTCGACGACGATTTTAACAAAGTTAAATTAATAGAATACAGTCCTTTTGATAATTGTAAGTTTTTATGTGAAACTAATAGCTTCACATCATCAGTATTGTTCTCAATTATAAAATCATCCTCATTAGGCCTTAATATGGCTACTGGCCTTTGTTCCTTATCAGAAATCATTATGTAGAATTTAGGAAATGGTGTATTCCTCAAGATACTAAGATGGAGAAGCAAAATCAAATCATCACCCCAATTTAAAGTTGAAATGCCTTCTGAATTGATTTCACTATTTGAAATTTGTAAATCATTAAGTTTCACTGTATCATTAGTAAAAATAATTTGTTTCTTATTTGCTGAAAACCTTGAATAATAAATATCGATAGCACGACCTACATCAGCTCCATGAAATCTTGATTTTCCTTTATCAATCAAAATAACTTGATTACAAATTCTAGATACCATAGGCATATTGTGTGAAACGAATATAATAGCCGTATTGGGTAATATATTATCGATTTGTTTAAAGCATTTTAACACAAACCCTAAATCACCTACAGCAAGTACTTCATCGATGATTAATACATCTGGTTCCATTTGCGCAGCTACAGCAAAGCCTAGTCTCACTTTCATACCAGAACTATAATTACGTACTGGCATATCAATAAAGTCACTGATCTCTGCAAAATCAATGATTTCTTCTACTTTAGCATCAATCTCTTCTCGTGAAAACCCTAAGATGGCGCCATTATTAAAAATATTCTCCCTACCGGTCATTACCTGATTAAAACCGGCACCTAACTCGATCAATGCACCTACTCTGCCGCGCATGGTGACCTTACCATGATCTGGATTGATCAATCCGTTTAAAATTTTTAATAAGGTAGATTTACCTGCACCATTGTGTCCTATCAATCCCAAGCATTCCCCACGTCGCAGCTCAAAATTAATGTCTTTAAGCGCCCAGAATTCATCTGGTCTCAAATCATCGCTAGAAGGTTTACCTCTCAAGTTAGCCACGAGGTCGTATATACCATACTTTAAACTTTTCTTTAAGCTTTTACAAAACTTTTTAGAAAGCCCTTCTACTTTTACAAGAATTTCTTTATTTTCCATAATTAAGCATTAAAACGTTCAACAATGACTGGAATAGAAACTCTATAGATCAGTAACCCTAATAGTAATAAAGGAATCGTCACCAATGCTATGCCTATGAAATAATTTAAAAAAGATAATTCTAGACCTAATAACACATTACGATTAATTAAAATAAGTGGTGTTAATGGATTCCACTCCATGAGCGTTTTCATAAGGCCAGTTTCTGGAATCGTATACACTACAGGAGTCACATACATGATAAAACGCAAAGATAAACTGATGAACTTTGAAACATCGTTGTATAATAGACCTATAGGTGTTATTAAAAGTCCTACAGATATGCCGGCTAGATTTAAGATCAAAAAGGTGAGTGGAAATAACAGGATGTACCAGCTTAAGGACACACTAAAAAAGAAAAAGAAAAAAACAATCAATAATATTTTAAAAGAGCTGTTAAATAAGAGTTTATAAAACCCTGAAACAAGAAGTGCCTCTTTTGGAAAATTAATTTTGCTCATGATTCCCAAAGAACCTCTCGTAGCCATCATAGGCATATTGATCGCATCTGTAAGTGTAGACCACATTAATGTCCCTGCAAATACAAATAAAGGATAGGGAACGCCAGTATCATCTAGAGATACCGCACCAGATTTATTGATAAAAATCCATACCAAAGCCGTACTCAAAGGGGTTACAAACGCCCAGAATATTCCTAACAAGGATTCTCTATATTGAGATTTTATATCTCTTGTAGCCAGCTGTTTGGCTAGAAATCGAGACTTGTAAATATCACTCAAAGAGTCTTTAAGAATTTGCATGAGGTTTAAACTATTACCTCTTTGGTATATTTTGGTTTCCAATGACATTAAATTGTTTATTGAGCTAGTCGCTTCTTTTTTGGATCGCTATTTTCGGCATTTAACAAGCACTTGTTTTCGCGAAAGCGAAAAAATAAAGGCTTTATTCATGCTTTTGTTCTTCTTTTAAATATCATATTTACTTTAGAAAAAAAGCTTTGAAACTATAGCAATTAAAACAGATTTTTAGTTTTATTTAACAAGACAAAAGTAATGTTTTAAAACTTTATTGAAGTGATTTTTATCTTGAACATCAAGAGAACAACTATCTAAATTGTATTACTTCTAAAACGTCAAAATAGCAATTTTAAAATAATTCTTTATGAAATATAAATCTGAAATTTGGTGTCCTATAACATAAAAATTACTTTTCATTTTTTTTTACTTGTACTCTATATTTTTGAGAGTAACTATGAAAGTCATGAGGCTAGACTAATATGTGAATCTTAAAAAACCTCACATCCTTCTCACCGGTTAGATAAAATTAAGGTATTTCTAATTTTATTTTTAGCATTCTTGACTTTTGTTGCTACCCAATAGATATGTCTCTTATAGGTTTGTGACACTGGTGTGTTTAGCTTAGAATCGTCGATGCACGTTGAAATAAAATCTAGCAAATGATTCAAATCAAAAAAGTCTGGAGTTTGCGCATTTTTAAATACTGGTTGTTTTAATATTTCCATAAACTTTTTATCATTTGAGTCTATATCTAAGATGGCCTTTATCAAGTCGTCTGTGCTTGAAAAGTCATCGTAATTGAGAAACCTGCTGGAATTAAATACCTCGGTTACTGTTGGGTCTCCAAAATATATAGGTATGGAGTTACTTAAAAGGGCATCGGTTATTTTTTCTGTGCAATATCCTTTTTCTTTCTCATTTTCAAAGGCAAACACAAATTTGTGTTGTTGACAAAAGCTGTTTTTATCTTTAACAGGACCGCCTACATTATTCTCAAATCTTCCACCTGAATTTACTTTTTTAACTTTATTCAATTCTCTAAAGAAATGATTGCGCACTTGACCAAAGCCATTAGAAACAACGGTACAACAAAATTGCGTTTTTGAGTCTAAAATGTCTTGAGCCTCTTGTTGATTATATATTTTTTTAAGTTGACTTAGTTTATTAGCTTCGATAACTCGTAGCACGTAATATGGTAAGTAATACTGTTTATGACTAGCTAACATCTCAAAAGTAACAGCATAATCACAAGCATAAAAATTAGACTTCTGATTTTCGCCGGTATAAAATAATTTAGCGCAAGAGTATTTTAAATGCTCGTTGCCGAAGCAGGAATAAATTAAAAAATCTGGTGTACTTGTTATTTCCAGATCATATCGCTTACTTAATAACTGATGAAAAATGTTATTTTGATTTTGAAAATCAGGCCACATATCAACGTAATTGATTTTAAGCTTTTCCTTAAATTGATGAGAGTATGACATATTCATTTCTGCAATGAGATAGGCATTGGATTATATTCTAATAAAGATTCAATAATACTGAAGTGGAGATAAAATTATCAATTTAAAAATACTGGACGTTGTAAACGCATTATTTTCTTTTGAATAGCTTTTCGGCAAATCCAGCTAGTTTATTTACCCAACTTTTCTTTTGATCGTTTTCATGATACCCATTTCCATAAGCCCCATAACCGTAACCATAGCCATAACCGTAACCATAACCGTATTTACCACGTTCATTTAAATAGTTAAAAACAAAACTGATATTTTTGACCTCTTTTCTATCAAACTTTTCATTAACCACATCTAACATTCCACGCTTAGTGTAACCTTGGCGTATAAGATAAAGTGAAGCGTCTGCATGTTTTGCAATCTCCAACGCATCTGCTACTAGACCTAAGGGTGGCGTATCTAAAATGATATAATCATAATCTTTTTTGAGCTGCTCAATCATCTCACCAGCACGTCTGGACATGATTAATTCACTAGGATTAGGTGGTACTGGACCAGAAAGTATTATATCTAAATTCTCCATTCCTGCCGAGCGTATGATATCATTCAAGCTGCAATCATTTACTAGGTAATTAGAAACTCCTAGGTCATTTTCAATCTCAAAATCATCAAATATTTTAGGCTTTCTCAAATCCATTCCTACCAGAACCGTGCGTTTACCACTCAAAGCAAATACCGTAGCTAGATTGATACTGGTAAAAGTTTTTCCCTCACCACTCACACTACTAGTTACCATTATGGTACGAGAACCGTGCAGTGAGTCTTGATCATAAATAAAATGCAAACTAGATCGTATTCCTCTAAAGGATTCGGCAATAGTAGACTTTGGTTTATCTCTTACTATTAAATTAGTAGGATGGTCCATTTTACCTACTACACCTATAAGCGGGATTTTAGATAATTTCTCTACATCTTTAGGTGCATTAATATAATTATCTAAGATCGTGAGTACAAAAGCAAGCGAAATGGGAATTGATAGCCCTATGAGTATGGCTATCAAATAATTAATATTAGAATCTTTACGAGTACCTGGACTTCCTGTATCCTTTGCTTCATCAATAACAAATATATCAGATACATTTGCTGCTTTTACTAGTTCAGCTTCGGCTCTTTTGGCCTTAAAGACATTATATGCATTTTGATCAATAGCAAACTGACGCTGTATTCTTAAAAACTCTTGTTGTTCCTTAGGAAGCTTTTTAATTTGAGTTTCTACTTTGTTAATTTGAACTAGTAATTGATTTAATTCTGAATTGAGTAAACTTTTAGAGCTGCTTATATTCTCATAGATGATATCTTTAACAGCATTTATATCGCGGTCGATTTCCTTAAAAATGGGAGCATCTTGCCTCATGGCAAACTCACGCCTTTTGCGTTCCTCTGAAAGTGTTATCAAACGACCTACAGCAGCTGAAATACTTCCTTCTTGTATCCCTACTACTGAAGGAGCTTGAATTAGTGTATAATCAGTTTTATTTTTTAGGTATGATTTTAATTTATCGTAATAATTGAGCTTACTGTTAATGCCTCGTTTCTGAATCTCAAATTCAGTTAGTCGCTTATTAAAATCAGAATTTTGAGAAACCGCATCCAGCATTTGAGATTTATCTCTAAATTCTTTCATATCCTGCTCAGAGGTTTTTAAGGCTTGCTCTTGCAATACAAGAGAACTATCTATATACTTGATCGTGCTAACAGCAAATTTATTTTTACGTTCTAACTCACCTCGTTCTAATAATACAGAACTCGTGTTGATATAATCTATAAGACGTTGTTTATTTCCTCCTGATAGAGACAACTTTAATATTGAAGAACCTTCTGGCTCTTGACTTATGGAAATGCCCTTATAACGATTAACCTGTCCCCAATAATTCCCGAAATTAAAAAGCCACTCTCCACCAGTAGCAATTTTTTTACCTCGCTTTTCGATTAACGCATTTAAAAAGGGCAATTTTATAGAGTCTCCAAATTTGAATTGTTGCTTCCAGTCTCCAGTAGGAGTGTTAACAGTGGTATTCTTTTTTAAACCATAATGAAATCCTCTAGCAGTTGGATTATCAGAAAAGTTTGTAGAAAGTTCAAAGTAATCTTGATCTAATACTTTGATCCTTATAAGCTTACCATATAATTGTGGTTTGCTGCTGTCTGCATAAATATAGAAAGGAGTTTGCTTGTAAGCGTCTGTATTATAGTACTCGCCTTCCTTAATATAGTTGATATAATATTGAAGTTCATCCACAACACTCTCAGCATGAGTTCGTGATTTAAATTGAACTATAGCAGTGGTCACCTTGTCAGTGGTTCCACCCCAATTAAAAGTAAGACTTTGGTTGCTAGTAAATAAAGGATTTGAATTATCTTTTATACTTATTAAAGAACTCGCATAGTAAACAGTTTTTATGAATTGATTCTTATAGTAAGCATAGCACATACCTATACCTATACATAATAAAAACAACCACCAGAGTCGGATGATTTTGACAAAAAACTGTCTAACATCAAAAATTCCAGATAGCGAGTTTACATCTTTGTCTTCTTCTTCCATCTTACAATCGAGTTATAAATAACAATGTTGTCACCAGTGTTGTAAAAACAGAAATGATCGTAGTGAACGAAGCTAAACCGGTAGTACCAGTTCCTAGCGCTTTTTGAGGTAATGGATCTACAACAATCATGTCATTAGGCTGTATATAATAATAAGGAGAGTAGATCACATCTAGTTGTGTAAGATCTAGATGATGTACTTTCACGCCTTCGGGATATTGCCTTACAATTCTCACATTTGTTAAATCTCCCGTGATTGGAACGCCACCACCATTAGAAATAGCCTCTACAATAGTTGCTTGATCTCTAAAAATAACTTGTTCTCCTTTACTTCCTACTTCACCTGTCATCACGTAACGCAATCCACCAAGCCTTACTGTGACAAATAAGTCAGCATTATCTTTGAAATATTCTGTGAGCAATCTCTTTTCAATATACTCTCGCAGCTCTTCTAAGGTCAACCCTAAAGCTTTTATTTTACCCAATTGAGGCACACGAATATCGCCATGTAAATCTACCGTATAACCATTGAAATAAAGACCACCACCTTGTTGACCGCCTTGCGCTCCTGCATTTGCTCCGCCAGAAACATTGAACATAGAGACAACGTTTTGATCATAAGGAGCTTTAACTTGAATGCTCAAAATATCATTGATTTGTAAACGATAAGGAGCCTGCACTTTTTGAATTCTGATCAACGTGTCATTTTTAACAGCATCAGATTCTTGTAAATAGGTAATTTTACGAGTAGGTACACAAGAAGTAACTAGTAATAATAAAAGTATGATGAGTCCTAAGAATTTGTTCATTAAATTGAAATAAAATGATTTACAAATATAAAGAGATATTAAGCTTATTTGCTAACGTTACTTGCCTTAATAACTCAGTAGTTTAAATATTATTACCTAGCTTTAGTATTAAAATTTCATTAAGTTGAATGCAAATTGTAGTATAATTTAATTTTCCCTTTTATGTATCCGCTTTCGCGAAAGCGAGAACACTAACAACTACTTACACAATCATTCCAGCAGCAACAGTTTCATGTGTTTGCTCGTCTACAAGAATAACACTTCCCGTGATTCTATTCTCTCGATAGGTATCAATCATTAAGGCTTTACTTGTTTTAAAAGTCATGCGACCTATTTCGTTCATATGAAACTCTTCTGTAGTTTCTTCTCTCTTTAAAGTTTCAATATCTAGTTTGTAAACTTTTTGTCTGATCATACACACTTGCTCGTTATTAGCATGCATGATTTTATATTTTTTACGAGGTTGAGAAGGTTTTTCATTAAGCCAGCATACCATAACATCAAATTCTTGAGATAACTCCGGCTGGTTGTTAGAGCGCACAATCATATCGCCTCGAGCAATGTCTATATCATCTTGCAAAGTAATCGCTACACTCATAGGAGCAAAAGCCTCTTTCACTTCTTGCTCACCTACGTTTATACTTGCTATCTTAGAAGTAAATCCAGATGGTAGCGCAGTGATTTCATCTCCTACACGTACTACGCCACTACTCAATCGACCTGCATAACCTCGGTAATCTTCAAAACCCTGAAGTTGTGGTCTCAAAACTGTTTGAACAGGAAATCTTAAATCCAACTTATTTAAATCACTGCTTATATGAAGGGTTTCTAATGTATATAATAAAGGTGCCGCAGGATACCAATTCATATGCTCTGATCTATGCACCACATTATCTCCATTCAAAGCACTCATAGGAATAAAAGTGATATCTCTAGTAAGCATTTTAGAAGAAAACTCTTCAAAGTCTTTCACTATAGTATTGTAAACTTGCTCATCATAATCTACCAGATCCATTTTATTCACACATACAATGATATGCGGTATGTTCAATAAACTAGCAATAAAAGCGTGTCTTCTAGTTTGCTCTATAACGCCATGACGAGCATCAATAAGTATCAAAGCAACGTTTGCAGTAGAAGCACCAGTAACCATATTTCTAGTGTACTGAATATGACCTGGAGTATCTGCAATAATGAATTTTCTTTTAGGTGTGGTAAAATAGCGGTAGGCAACATCTATGGTGATCCCTTGCTCTCGTTCGTCTCGCAAACCATCAGTAAACATGGCTAGATCAATTGATTCCAGTCCTTTTTGTTTGCTAGAGTTTTCTACGGCATTGATTTGATCTTGAAAAATAGATTTTGAATCGTACAGCAATCTACCTATCAGTGTGCTTTTACCATCATCTACACTTCCAGCTGTTGTAAATCTTAATAATTGGTTGTTATCTATATTCATTTTTTACTCGTAAAATCAGTTTATCAAATATCAAATTGCCCACATTTAAGTCTTGACTCTTGAATCTTGCCTCTTGTTTCCTACTCTCTAATTAAATTTAAAAGTATCCTTGCTTCTTCCTATCTTCCATCGCAGTTTCTGATCGTTTATCATCACTACGATTACCGCGTTCTGTTTGCTTCAATGCCGCAACTTCTAAGATAATTTTATCAATAGTATCTGCATCAGACTCCATTCCGCCCGTAATAGTGATATCTCCTAAAGTTCTGAATCTGATCTTTTTTGTAACTACATCTTTAGTATCTACATGTGATAAATATTCTGAATAAGGAATCCAGGCATCATTCATCCACACTACCTTTCTCTCATGAGCTAGGTAAAGATTAGGGATCTTTATTTGTTCCCTGTTGATGTAATTCCAGACATCCATTTCAGTCCAGTTAGATATAGGAAATGCTCTAAAGTGTTCTCCTTGATAATGATGACCATTTAAGATATTCCAAAGTTCTGGACGTTGATTTTTAGGATCCCATTGCCCAAAGTCATCTCTATGAGAGAAGAAACGTTCTTTTGCTCGAGCTTTTTCTTCATCTCTACGTGCTCCTCCTATGGCACAATCTATCCCATGTTTTTCTATAGCATCTAATAAAGTGGTTGTTTGCAAGGCGTTTCTAGTAGCATTTTTACCTTTTTCCTCTTGAACACGACCAGTATCAATAGATTCTTGCACACTGGCAACGATCATTTCTACATTTTTCTCCTTGGCAATTGCATCTCTAAAGGCAATCGTTTCAGGAAAATTATGTCCTGTATCTACATGCATTAATTTAAAAGGGATTCGAGCTGGATAAAAGGCTTTTTGTGCTAAATGAGTAACTACAATACTGTCTTTACCACCGCTAAATAAAATCACCGGCTTCTCAAATTGCGCCCAGACTTCTCTGATCACGTACATTGCTTCAGACTCTAATTCTTCTAAATAATCGAGATAAAACTTATTCATTACTTAATTTTTGAACGTATTTCTTTGGATAATATCGCTACGGATTTTTCAACTGTAAAAATACTAGTTTCTATATGAACATCTGGACTTTCTGGTTTTTCATACGGAGCATTAATCCCAGTAAAATCTTTAATTTTTCCTTTTCTAGCAAGCTGGTACAATCCTTTTACATCACGCTCTTCACATATTTCTAGCGGCGTGTCAATAAAAACCTCGATAAATCGACTTGCTCCTACGGTTTTCTTCACTAAATCTCTATTCGCTTTTAAAGGCGATACAAATGCGGCAATTACTATTAGACCAGCATCAGTCATGAGTTTTGCGACCTCAGCGACTCTTCTTAAATTTTCTTCTCGATCTTCTTTACTAAAGCCTAAACCACTATTTAATCCAGTTCTTAAATTATCACCATCTAAAGTAGACGTATGAAAACCATCTTTGATCAACTGTATTTCCAGTGCCTTGGCAATAGTAGATTTACCTGATCCAGAGAGACCTGTAAGCCAAACTACTATAGGTCGATGCCCTTTTACAGAACTACGCAATTCTTTTACTTCCTCATAATCGTAGGCAAAAATATTATTCTCCATGATCTGATTTTCGTCCTTTTAATCCAAAATTACTTTTATACCAGAAACGCTCATGGAAATAATACAGCAACATTTTAATAACAGACTCGGCAACGGCTACACCAGTTGCTTTAGAAACTGCTTCTGGATCTTCTTTAAAGAAAACATAAGCCAGGATAAAAGTGGTCACACTAGCGATAATGCGCCAGGTAATGGTTTTGGCAATATGCCTTTTCTTAGAAACTTCCATATTACTTCACTATAAAATGCGGATTATACAAATCTTCTTTATTATACTGCAAAGGTAAGTGACTCGTTGCATCTACTACCTGAAGTCCAGCAGCTTCACAAATAGCTTGTCCAGCAGCGGTGTCCCACTCCATAGTAGGTCCAAAACGTGGGTAAATTTCGCAAATACCTGATGCTACTAGACAAAATTTTAAGGAACTACCTATACTCTCTACCTCAATAGATCGATCTGTTTCCTTTTTTAAGCTTTCAATAAAAGCAACCGTTTCTTCATTCATATGCGATTTACTTCCTACTACTTTGAGCACCTCTTCACTTTTTTGAGGTTGTAATTTTTGAGCAGCAGTCATCAGTTCTTCTAATTCTGGAAGTTGGTCTTTATGAGTATACCTATAAGCAGCTTTCATATCGCCAGCTGTAAAATATAAGACTCCAGTTACAGGAACGTAAATAATACCTAGTTGCAATTTCCCGTCACTTAACAAAGCAATATTAACCGTAAACTCGCCATTCTTATTGATAAATTCCTTAGTGCCATCTAACGGATCGATGATCCAGCACTCGTCCCAATTCTTACGCTTTTTAAAAGGAACATTTTTAATTTCTTCACTGATAATAGGAATGCCAGTGAGCTCCAGCTGTTCTATTAAAATAGCATTAGAAGCAAGATCTGCCTTGGTGAGTGGTGATTCATCAGCTTTGGACTGTGTTTCTATCTCGTCTTGACGATAGACTTCTAAGATCGCATCACCTGCCGCAATCGCTGCATTGATACTGTGATACAATAAATCTTGATGAACCATAATTTTCTATTGAGAAAACAAATGTAATCAACCTAGAAAAGATAGCTACTAGCTAGACTCTTGTTTTCCATCGATATTTTTATATTAATCTCGCTTTCGCGAAAGCGGAATTAATCAGAGCCAAGAGAGTGAACCAAGAGATCCCAGATAAATTTGGGAAAAGTTATTTGATTACAAACAGCTTATGAAATACCAAATTTTCTGGGATGACCATACTAATCTAACAGCTTAACGCCGTAATATTGCAAACTCTAATTAAGCAGTGCAACAATGAATTACATAACCGTAGAAAACGTAACCAGAGCCTTTGCAGATAAAGTGCTTTTCAAAGACTTATCCATAGGTATCAATCAAGGACAGAAAATAGGTTTTGTAGCAAAAAACGGTTACGGTAAATCGTCACTGCTCAATATAATCACAAAACAAGAAGAACCAGATAGCGGTAATGTCGCTTATCGTACCGATCTTAGAATGGCATTCTTATCTCAAGAACCTAACCTTAATCCAGAAATGACTATTGAAGAGGTGATTCTGGATAGTGATGTACCTACCATGAAAATCATTGCAGACTATGAGCACTCGATGGCAAATCCAGACGATGCAGAAATGATGCAAAAAGCACTTGACGCCATGGATGCCGCAAATGCATGGGATTTTGAAACTAAATACCGCCAGATTTTATCCAAGCTTAAACTGGACGACCTATCTCAAAAAGTAGGAAAACTAAGTGGTGGACAAAAGAAACGTATCGCAATGGCGATGGCACTTCTTTCTGATCCTCAATTGCTAATTATGGATGAGCCTACTAACCATTTAGACCTAGAAATGATCGAGTGGCTAGAAGCGTATTTTAAACAAGAAGACTACACCATTCTCATGGTAACGCACGACCGTTATTTCCTCGATCGTGTTTGTAACGAAATCATAGAATTAGATCAAGGTCAACTTTACACTTATAAAGGTAATTACTCCTATTACGTCGAGAAAAAACAAGAACGTATGGAGATAGAACAAACTAATCAAGAAAAAGCACAACAACTTTATAAAAAGGAATTGACCTGGATGCGACGCCAGCCAAAAGCGCGACGTACCAAATCAAAATCACGTATCGACGACTTCTATGCGATTAAAGAAGCGGCACACAACCGCCGTAAAGATCATCAGGTAGAACTAGAGATCAACATGGAGCGACTAGGCACCAAAGTCGTTGAGCTGCATAAAATAAGTAAATCCTTTGGAGACAAGCATTTGATCAGTGATTTCTCCTATAATTTCTTAAGAGGTGAACGACTAGGAATTATCGGTAAAAACGGTACGGGAAAGTCCACTTTCTTAAACATGGTTACTGGTGGATTAGAGCCAGATACTGGCAAAGTTGTGGTAGGTGAAACCGTAAAAATGGGTTACTACACTCAAGGTGGTATCGAGGCAAAGCCTGGAATGAAAGTAATTGATGTGGTAAAGCAATTTGGTGAATACATCCCTCTTAATAAGGGAAAGATCATTAGTGCGAGTCAGCTACTGGAGCGATTCCTTTTTGACAATAAAAAGAAACACGACTTTGTAGAGAAGTTGAGCGGTGGAGAAAAGAAACGACTGTATTTATGTACTGTTTTGATTCAAAACCCTAATTTCTTGATTCTTGATGAACCTACTAACGATCTCGACATTCCTACTCTAAATGTCTTAGAGAATTTCTTAATGGATTTCCCTGGATGTATTATAGTAGTAAGTCACGACCGTTACTTTATGGATAAGATTGTGGATCATTTATTTGTCTTTAATCAATCTGGAAATATTACCGATTTCCCTGGGAATTACAGCGACTTTAGAGCCTACGTAGGTAATACAGACATGGCACTAGATAAAGAGGCCGAAGAAGCAAAACCTGCGCCAGTAAAAAAAGAAGTGGTAAAAACGGTAACTCCTACCTCTGGTCCAACAAGAGAGCAACAAAAAATGCTTTCTAGAATGGAAAATAAAATCAAACAGTTAGAAGAAACTAAGAAAAAACTACAAGACAGTTTCCTTGATCCTGAGATTCATCCAGATCAAATGACTGAAAACTCCATACAGCTAGAAAAAACAAAATCTCAACTAGAAGATCTAGAAATGGAGTGGCTGGAATTAAGTGAGCAAATTGCGGCTAATTAGAATTTAAAAACATTATAAGAATCAAAAGGGGCGGAATTAATTCCGCCCCTTTTGATTTTGTGTATAAATTCCTTTCTGATTATCTACTCCTCAACAGGAACTGCAAACAGATCAAAATCTTCAGCTTCGGTAATTTTTACATTAACAAAAGAACCAACTGATAAGTAATGTTGCTCAGCATTGATCAGGACTTCATTATCTACATCTGGACTATCAAACTCCGTACGACCTACAAAATGGTTACCACGTTTGCGATCAATCATCACTCTAAACTCTTGACCTATCTTCTGCTGGTTCAATTCCCAAGAAATTTGCGATTGAATTTCCATGATCTCATTAGCACGTTCTTGCTTTACCTCAGCAGGAACATCATCTTCTAGCTTGTAAGCATGAGTATTTTCTTCATGCGAATACGTAAAACATCCCATTCGCTCAAAACGCTGGTCTTTTACCCATTGCTTTAAGATTTCAAAATCTTCTTCTGTTTCTCCTGGATAACCTACGATTAGAGTCGTACGTATCGCCATTTCAGGAACAAGTGTTCTGAATTTTTCTAGAAGAGCGTTGGTTTTTTCAAATGTAGTACCACGACGCATAGACTTCAAAACTGGTGTAGATATATGCTGCAATGGAATATCTAGATAATTACACACCTTAGGCTCGCTCTTCATTACATCGAGAACATCTAACGGGAAACCTGTTGGGAACGCATAATGCATTCTGATCCATTCGATTCCTTCTACTTTTGCCAGCTCGCGCAATAACTCAGCTAGTCTTCTTTCTTTATATAAATCAAGACCGTAATAAGTCAAGTCTTGTGCGATAAGAATCAATTCTTTGACACCATTTGCAGCAAGCTTTTCAGCTTCTATGACTAAATGTTCAATAGGTGTGCTTTTATGTCCACCACGCATTAAAGGGATCGCGCAAAAAGAACAAGGTCTATCACAACCTTCGGCAATTTTAAAATACGCATAGTTCTTAGGTGTAGTCGTTACTCGTTCACCTATCAGCTCGTGCTTATAATCGGCACCTAGAGCTTTTAAAAGTGATGGTAATTCTGTCGTACCAAAATACTGGTCTACATCTGGAATTTCTTTTTGAAGATCTGGCTTGTATCGTTCAGATAAACAACCTGAAACAAACACCTGATCTACCTCACCATTTTGCTTACGTTCTACAAAATCAAGAATCGTATTCACAGATTCTTCCTTTGCGTTATCGATAAAACCGCAAGTGTTGATCACCACGATATTACCTTCTTCCTCATGCACAACATCCTTACCACTAGCCTTCAACTGGCCCATCAGCACCTCGCTATCGTACACATTCTTAGAACAACCTAAAGTTATTACGTTGATCTTATTCTTTTTTCTCGTTTTTGTTCTCATAAGCGGCTGCAAATTTACGACTTAGTGATGTTAAAATGGTTGTTTTTATCTCGCTTTCGCGAAAGCAGAACACTTATCCACCTATTCATTAAAACTAACAGCTAGAAATCAATTAACTTTAATGCAAGTTTGCAATGAAGATCCTTACCAAGATGGAGAAAAATGAAAACGTATTATACTACGATACAATCGCAAAAGACTATGACAAGTCTCGGTTTGCCAATTCTTACGGAGATTTTATCCACCGACAAGAAATTACGTTTTTTGATACTTTTATAGGTAAGGAAGAACTAGAAAACCATTTGGATTTAGGTTGTGGAACTGGAAGATTTCTGGATTATGCAAATCACGGTATCGATCCTAGCGATAAAATGCTGGCAGTTGCCAAAGAAAAACATCCTGAAAAAGAATTACAAGTCGCGAGTGGAACAGCCACCAGATATGAAAACGAACGTTTTGAAAAAATCTATTCCTTTCATGTGATGATGCATCTGGATAAAGAAGTGATTCAAGGAATCATCAAAGAATCGCATCGCATTTTAAAAACTGGAGGTCAATTGATTTTTGATTTCCCATCTCAAAAAAGGCGAAAACTAATTCATTATAAAGCAGCCAACTGGCATGGTGCAACGAGTCTGGATCTTGCTGATATGGAAAAACTCGCTGGAAATCTTTTTACGATTATGTATTCTCAAGGTTTTCTATTTCTACCTATTCATAAATTCCCAGTTAGTACTCGTAAATGGTTTTACGGAATCGATCAATTGTTATGTCGCAGTTTTTTAAAGTCTTACAGTAGTTATATTGCGGTAATTCTTGAGAAAAAATGATACGCAAACTCGTTCCAAAATCATTAAAATTACAATGGCAACTCTTTAAAAGAGCTCGTAGTGATAAGCAGTCTGGATTTTATAAAAACCTAGGTGCTCACAAAGGAAATACTTCAAGTTTTCATCATAAAGTTAGCGTTACTCAACCTATTAAAAACAACGCTGGAGCGATTAATAAAATCCATAACATTAAATTATCTTACCAGCAAATGGAACATTTGATCATACAATCAGGAGAATACTTTTCTTATTGGCATGTCGTTCCAGCTCCTATCGCAAAAAACGGATTCAAGAAAGGTCGCAACTTGCTCGCTGGGAAATTACAAGAAGATTATGGTGGTGGTTTGTGTCAACTTTCTGGAATGCTATATATCGCTGCACTTAAAGCTGGATTAGAAATCACAGAGCGACACCATCATTCTATAGATATCTACACAGAAGAAACTCGTTACACTCCTTTAGGAAGCGACGCAACGGTTGTTTATGGCTATAAGGACTTGCGATTTACTAACAATTTGAATCAGGCTATAAGTATAGAGTTAGAGTTTAAAGAGAATTCATTAACACTTCATTTAATAAGTGATCAGCCTTTTGTGGAGCAAGAAATAAGTTGGAACCTTGTTTCTCAAACAGATTTTAAAGTGGTAGAAACTAGGAATAGTAATGGTGAGGTTTTGGGAGTTTCTAGGTATAGGGTATAGTTTTGAAATCAAATCATCTATTTGTTTGTTAAAAGTAATAACTCCTTTCCTTGGCAAAGGAAAGGTGGGCAAAGCGAGCGGTAGCGAGCTTTGGTCGGAAAGGATCGGTGCGGTAATTTGTTTAATTATACAATTCTTAAACAATTTTAAGCCAATTTTTCAGTCTACTTAAATCAAAGGTTTACTCATTCTAATTATCTAATGATCCTAACTTTGCTTAAATTTAAATTTCCGAACAAATTTTAATGAATCAATTTTTAGTCCTTTTAAGTTTTTTAGTCAGTAGTTTTTGTTTTTCACAAAGAACAATTACTGGAACTGTCTCTGGTCCTGATGGTGAAACTTTATTAGGAGTAACCATTTCGATAAAAGGAACAGGCTTTTTTACTTACACAGATTTTGATGGTAAGTATTCTATAGAGGCATTACCAGAAGATATTTTAATATTTAATATAGGTTATGAACCTACAGAAGTTAAAGTAGGTAATCAAGGAGTCATTAATTTAGATTTTAGTAAAGTACCTCATAAAAGAACTGTCACCGGAGTAGTTAGTGATTCAGATGATGTTCTTTTAGGGGCAACTGTCGTGGTAAAAGGAACAAGCGTTTTTGCAGAGACCGACTTTGATGGAAACTATTCTTTAGAGGCAAGTCCAGAAGATGTTTTGGTGTTTTCATATACTGGGTATGATCCTCAAGAGATCGTTGTAGGTAATAAAAAGGTTATCAATGTAACATTGACTTCAG
This sequence comes from Nonlabens dokdonensis DSW-6, assembly GCF_000332115.1. Taxonomy (NCBI): domain Bacteria; kingdom Pseudomonadati; phylum Bacteroidota; class Flavobacteriia; order Flavobacteriales; family Flavobacteriaceae; genus Nonlabens; species Nonlabens dokdonensis. The sequence continues at coordinate 2,460,482 of NC_020156.1, read as the reverse complement.
ACTTAATCCTTTGCTACTTTCCCTATGTACCACAAAATCAAATTTATTTACAATATGGCATAAATTACAAAACTTGGGGTGCTTATTATAAGAATAACTCTAATTTTCTAAATTCTTCAATTGAGATAAGCTATGCTACAGATTTTGAAAATAATAGTCAAACTGCAGTAGCTCTTGAAAAAAGAATATATTTCACTAATAACTTTAGTATGAAAATAAAAGCCTCAACTGAAAATGCAGACTTTGATAATATGCAATATCATTCTTATAAACTCCAATCTGAGAAAGACATCGCATTATTTGGATCCTATGACTTCCTTAAGCTACAATTAATAGGCGGTTATCTGAATTATAAAGGCAAACTTGATTTTGAAAATTATGGTTACGGCATTGGTATAGAGAAAAAAATCACCAGATTTTTAAATGTTGAAGCTAATTATATTAATTGGAATAAAGTTGAAGAATATAACCTGAGAATGAATTATAGGTGGCGATCATGGAATATCACAGGAAACTACAAACACCTATCCGATTATGAAGAGTTTCAATTAGGACTAGGTTATAACTTTTACTTCTAAAATTTTTAAAAGTCTCAAAACAAGAAAAAAACCATTTAAGATTTGACATGCCAACTATTCGTGTTGGCATCGTCTGAATCTAATCTCGATGCTAGAATATAAAAAGTTGTTTTATTAGGCCTAAAATTAATCAGGAAAAATTTCAAGATCGCGACAGGCGACCAAACATGCCAAGAAAAATACTTGGCATGTTGGTTTCTGTTTTTTTTTCTAGAAACACAAAAGATTCTAAAACTTCCTAAAACTCTTAAACCCTTTCTTCACACCAGCTTTTACTGATAGCGGCAAATGATTTTCTTTAGGTGGTATCGGGCAAGAAAATCTTTTACTGTAAGCACAATAAGGATTGTATGTATTATTAAAGTTGAGCACTACCTTTTCACTTAAAGGTGATCTCAATTCCATATAACGACCTATATCATAGGATCCTTGTCCATTAGTCTCATCAGTAAAATATACCGATAAATAATTGTAATATTCTGGATCATCTTTTAAATCTGGACTTGATAATACCAGCAGTTTACATTTCTTTCCTTTTAAAGAAAAATGTAAATAACCATATTTTACATAAGAAGCAATGCGAGTGGTAGAAGTTTCCAACTTTAATTCTTCGGTATTGTCTAGTGGTTCAAATCGTGCTTCTACGACAAAATCTGGATCAAAATCGTAAAAATTTAAGTATCCGAAGTTCTTTTTCTCCCTAGCAGTGAGCACATTGTTTTCTCCAGATTTGTATTCCTGAGATAATTTCTGACGGTAATCTATTGATTCTTTCTTATAATCTTGAGCAACAACTGCTGTTGAGGTAATTAAAAAGACAGCTAAAAAAATATACTTCATCATAGAATTGTAAATCATTATATAATTTATTTAAATCAGGAAACGGTCGTAGTCAAGCCCCAAATATACTCTGCAATCTCATTATAATAAAACCGAGAAAATGCTACTAAAACCGCGCACACTAATGCAACTATCCAGTGAAACTTCTTTTTTAAAACACTCCAACCACTTATTGCCAATACAATCAAATGAACTGCTGCCATAAAGTAAATAGGATCATACGCATTTTGAGGAGTCAACGGATTCTCATCTAACGGATTTACAAATAATTGCACAATTATTACGCAAAGGTAAAACGCAGCATAAATCGCGATGATCTTTGTGATCAAAGCAATATTTTTACTGTTGAGAATAGGTGGTTTATTATCTTCCAAGGTCGTTTATTATAATATTTCTAGACTTTTTTAGTCTCTATATTCTTCTGGCATTACTCGATGCTTACTAATTTTCTCATAAAGATAAGCCCATGTAAATAGCAGTTTATCCTCTTCGTTAGGTGCTATAAAAGTAAGTCCATAAGGCTCTCCAGATTCATCATAACCCATAGGAACTGTCATTGCAGGAAAAAATGCTACCGCTGCAGCTCCTGCTGTGTAATTATTTATAGAAACAAAACCACTTAGATCATGTTGCTTGATAAGCTTATCAAAGTATTCTTGAGCTGTTGCCGTCATCGCTGTTTTAAATTTCCATAATTCTTCTTCAGTAAGTGAAGGTTCATCTATTATACCTTGAAATAATTTCTGACCATAAGGCATGGATTTCAAAGAGTCTTTTTTATTCCATTCCATAACTTTCTCAACGTCCCAACCACGATATTTTGAATCAGACTGCCCAGCAAAATAAGCCGGAAGATCGTTTTTCATATCTAAATTTAATAGTTTCAGAAAACCGTTTAATTGCGGTCGTGTATCGTCCAGCTCAATTAAAATCGCACCTTCTTCCTCTAGATCAGAAAGTGCTTTTGCATACAATTTATTTTCTTTGAATGACGTCCACACTCCAAAACGAACTCCTTCAAGCGTTCCGTTTTCAAAATCATTTGTTCCGTAACTGTCGATTACCTCATAAGGAGCTCCTAGAGCACGACTTAGAATTGCATTGTCCATAACGTTTTTAGTCATAGGTCCTGCCGTATCTAAATAACTTGAAATAGGAACAATTCCTATCCCACTAAAAGTTCCTGTAGACGGCTTATAACCTACAACGCTATTTTGAGAAGAAGGTGATAAGATAGACCCAGAAGTCTCAGAACCTATCGCAGCTACAGCAAAATTTGCAGCAACACTTACTCCACTACCACTACTCGATCCACCAGTATCGATAGTTCTTCTTCCATAAGGGTTTAAGGTCTGTCCTCCTACCGCGCTATAACCACTCGGGCAATCGCCACAGAAGAAATATGCCCATTCACTTAAGTTAGCTTTTCCTAATATAATAGCTCCATCCTGCTTTAAACTTGCTACTATTTTTGCGTCTGGTGTTGCAGTATTTTCTAACAATACAGCTGCTCCTGCAGTCGTAGGCATGTCAACCGTATTGATATTATCCTTTAATAAAATAGGCATTCCACGCAAAGTATATAAAGGAATTTGCCCACCTTGGGATTTTAAATAAGCCAGGTCGTCATCGGCTTGAGAGGCTTGTTTTAAGGCATTCGAATTAATAGAAATAACTGCATTAAGAGATTTAGGATTCTCTCTATCGTAGGTGTAAATTCTCTTTAAATAAAATAAGGTAAGTTCTCGATAAGTCAACTTCCCACTTGCAACAGCTTCCTGAATATCTGGTATACTTTGTTCTAGAATAAGGCTTTTTAAGTTATCGCTTTCGCGAAAGCGGACTACTTCTTCCAGCAAATTACCAAAAATCTGATCCTTTTCTAAATACTGAGAATCTAACACCTTGAATTCTCTAAAATCGTCTGATGCAGGTTTAACGCTTGTGTCAGAAGTTTTACAAGCTAAAAATAAAAACGGTAAAAAAAGTAGTAGCCTTTTCATGAATTAAATTTCCCTAAAAATAAAACTCTCGCAGATATAATAAGCTATCTGCGAGAGTTTAAATTTACTATGAAGTAGGTTCTAATTAAAAAAACTGTCTACAAACTCGACTTTATTAAAAACTTGCAAGTCCTCAATTCCTTCACCTACACCTATATATCTAACTGGAATCTGAAATTGATCAGAAATACCGATGACTACGCCACCTTTTGCAGTACCGTCTAGTTTTGTGACTGCTAGACTAGTTACTTCTGTAGTCGCGGTAAACTGCTTTGCTTGTTCAAAAGCGTTTTGTCCAGTAGAGCCGTCAAGAACTAACATTACGTCGTGAGGTGCGTTAGGAATGACTTTTTGCATCACTCTTTTGATCTTAGACAACTCATTCATCAAATTAACTTTGTTGTGTAAGCGACCTGCAGTATCGAGAAGAACTACGTCAGCATTTTGAGCTACAGCGCTTTGTAAAGTGTCAAAAGCTACACTGGCTGGATCGCTTCCCATGGCTTGTTTTACAATCTCTACACCTACACGGTTTGCCCAAATATCTAACTGATCTACCGCTGCGGCTCTAAAGGTATCTCCAGCACCTAAAACTACTTTTTTACCTGCCTTTTTAAGTTGATGTGCTAGTTTACCTATTGTAGTTGTTTTACCGACGCCGTTCACTCCTACGATCATAATCACATACGGCCCGTCAATTTCAGGAATTGTAAACTCCGTAGCGTTGCCATGGTTCACCTCACTCATCAATCCTGCGATTTCTTCTCGTAGAATGGCATCAAGCTCAGAAGTACCTAAGTATTTATCTCTCGCAACACGTTCTTCAATACGGTCAATTATTTTTACAGTAGTGGCTACACCTACGTCACTGGATATAAGTACATCTTCAAGATCATCAAGAACATCTGCATCTACGGTAGATTTTCCCGCAACAGCTTTACCTAACTTGTCAAAGAAACTTGATTTAGACTTTTCTAGTCCTTTATCTAAGGTTTCTTTTTTTTCTTTTGAAAATATTTTTTTAAAAAAACTCATGGTTTAATTGGAATAAATACAAAAATAGGAAAGTTAAAGTTGATAACGACTATGGAATGAGTTTAAGGCGAGATAAGAACAAAAACAAAACGAAAAATAAAATAAATCTACATTACCATCCTATCGAAGAACATGCGGTAAACTAAAATGAAAGCTCAGAAAAACAATCAGCAGATTCCATATAAATTTAGAACTGGCTTTCTTTTCTATGAATCTAGAACCTCATCCCAAGTTTTCTAGAATGACGAATTGAGAAATTATGAGCATATTCTTGATAATTATAGGAACTAGCTATCACTTATCGAAGCGTGTATTTTGTACTACATTTTTCAAAAATAAGTGCATAAAAAAACGTCTTGCGATAAGGCAAGACGTTTTTTACGTTCTAATTAATCAACTTATTTTTTATTCAAAAAGTCGTTTACTTGATCTGGCGCCATGATAGCACTTACAAATGTATAAGCTCCAGTTTTAGGAGACTTTACCATTTTTATTGCCTTTGTTAATCTTACATTTCCCGTTTGAAGGGATGCGATGGATTTCTTTGCCATGTCTTAATTATTTAATTTCTTTATGAACAGTCATACGCTTTAAAACCGGATTGAATTTTTTAAGTTCAAGACGATCTGGCGTATTTTTTTTATTTTTTGTAGTAATGTAACGAGACATTCCTGGCATTCCAGATTCTTTGTGCTCTGTACATTGAAGAATCACTTGTATTCTATTTCCTTTACTTTTTGCCATCTTATATAACTTTTAGAAAATTACTTAGTTAGGTAGCCCTTTTGACGAGCTTCTTTTACTACTTGAGTAATTCCTTTTTTATTGACGTTTTTTATTGCTCTAGCAGACACCTTCAAAGTAACCCACTTATCTTCTTCTGGTAAATAGAATTTCTTCTTAAATAAGTTTACGTTAAATCTACGCTTCGTCTTATTCATAGAAAAGGAAACATTGTTTCCTGTCATCGCTTTTTTTCCAGTAAGTTCACAAACTCGAGACATGATTATTGTTGTTTAAAATCGGAATGCAAAATAACGATAATTAATTTGATCTCACAAGCCTAAATTGCAGGCTTTTTTAATAATTCTTTTTGCAAGAGCTCAAAAGACTTATTTACCGTCTTTTGAATCACTCGTTCTCGATGATTTCCCATCATAAACTTCATTGCAAAACTCTCACTTTCAGTAGCAACTCCTATAAAAACAGTTCCTACTGTGGCATCACTATCGCCTTTTGATGGACCAGCATTTCCTGTGGTAGCAATTGCATAATCTGATTTAAATTTTTTCTTTGCTGCAACAGCCATCGCTTCGGCAACTTGCTCGCTAACGACAGAATGCTCAGTAATAAGCGCTTCATCAACACCTAAAATATCAATCTTAGACTGAGTTGCATACGTAATTGTGCTGCCTTTAAAAAAAGCAGAAGCTCCTGGAATCTCTGTGATTAAATTGGCAATTTTCCCACCGGTACAGCTCTCGGCCGTAGCAAGTGTTTTATTTTGCTCTTTAAATAATCGACTAACTTGATCAACAAGACTTTCGTTGTTACTTTCTCCTACAATAATGTCGGTGATTAATGTATAAAGTTCTTTGATCTGGTCGTCTACTTCTTTTTCTACGATACTCTTATCTGTCCCAAAAGTTGACAAGCGCAAGCGCACCGTTCCTAAACTAGGTAGATAAGCCAGTTTGATATGGCTAGGCAGCTGGTTTTCCCAGTTTTCTATACGAGTTGCAATAGTACTTTCTCCTTGTCCAGCAGTGAGAATCGTTCTATGATGAATATATGGTAAATCAGGATTCGTCAGAATTCTAGGAATAACACCATTAGTCATGATTTCCTTCATTTCAAAGGGAACTCCAGGCATAGAAACAAAAACCACATCATTACGTTCCAGCCACATTCCTGGAGCTGTTCCATAACTGTTTTTTATCACCTCAGCTTTTGAAGGAATAAGTGCTTGAGCCTTATTCATATCTACCATAGGATCTTTTACATACTTAGCAAATAACTGCGTCACATGCTCCAATACTTGCTGATCTAAAACCAGCTCATCATCAAAATATTCACAAATAGTCGCCTTGGTAACATCGTCTTTTGTAGGTCCTAAACCGCCAGTTATCAGCACGATGTCTGATTGTGATTCCGCTTTCGCGAAAGCGGATAGAATATGATCCTTGTCGTCATTAATAGTTATAATTTCAAATACGTGAACACCTATCTTATTTAATTCTTGCGCCATCCACGCAGAATTTGTGTCGACGATTTGACCTATCAGAATCTCGTCACCAATGGTTATAATAGTTGCCTTCATCTAAAAATCTCTTTTGAGTTCTATAAGAGTATTTTCTAATTCTTGATGTAGTATCATAAAATCTTCATTGATATCTTTTTGAATGTCTTCTTTACCCCATATCTCAAGATTGTGAGCATGCTCATGACTTTTCAATCCAAATAATTCTAATGAAGGTTTCATCTTGTGAGCAAAGCGATGAACGTTTACTCTGTCTTCTTCCACAACTGCGGCTGCAAGTCTTTCTAAATCGACAGGCATTTCTTTAACGAAAGTATCCACCATCATTTTTATAAAATCAGGATCGTTATCAGAAATATTTTTGATTTGAGATAAATCGTAGGTCATTTTTTTCATTTGACCTTGATTTCAAACATTTCTTGACCGTTGAGAACTCCTTTCAATACGTCGTTCTCTTCTACTCTAGAAACACCAGCTGGCGTTCCTGTAAATATTAAGTCTCCTATTTTAAGAGTAAAGTACTGAGATACGTAAGCAATGATTTCATCAATTTTCCAAAGCATCAGGGACGTATTCCCATCTTGCTGTAGCTGGTCATTTTTAAATAGTTGAAAATCCAAAGCGTCTAATGCTGGTAATTCTTTTTTATCAATAAAATCTCTAGAAACAACAGCAGCACCGTCAAATGCTTTAGCTTTTTCCCATGGCAAACCTTTAGATTTTAATTTTTGTTGTAAATCTCTCGCAGTAAAATCAATTCCTAAACCGATCTCATCATAATACTTATGAGCAAATTTCTGATCGATATGTTTTCCTATACGATTAATTTTCACAACCACTTCTACCTCATGGTGCACGTCATCACTCCATGGCGGAATGAAAAACGGTTGTTTGTGTAACAATATAGAAGTATCTGGTTTCAAGAAAACAACTGGATCTTCTGGACGCTCGTTTGCGAGTTCTTTTATATGATCGGTATAATTGCGACCTATGCAAATAATTTTCATAGTCTATCTACTGTAGTTAGGAGCTTCTTTAGTAATGGTAACATCATGAGGATGACTCTCCATCATTCCAGCAGAGGTTATTTTAATAAACTGCGCTGTGTTTTTAAGTGTCTCAATATCTTTTGCACCGCAATATCCCATTCCTGCTCTCAAACCACCTAAGAATTGAGTCATACTCTCTACTAAATCTCCTTTATATGGTACACGACCTACAATACCTTCTGGAACTAATTTTTTAATATCATCTTCTACATCTTGAAAATAACGGTCTTTAGAACCGTGCTGCATTGCTTCTACAGAACCCATTCCTCTGTAGGATTTGAATTTACGCCCATCATAAATAATAGTTTCGCCTGGAGATTCTGTAGTACCTGCAAGCATAGAACCTAACATAACACAGTCTGCCCCAGCAGCAATAGCTTTAGGGATATCTCCTGTGTAACGTATTCCACCATCAGCAATTACTGGAACTCCAGTACCTTTTAAGGCATGCGCTGCTTCCATGATAGCACTCAATTGTGGAAAACCTACTCCGGCAACAACTCGAGTAGTACAAATAGACCCAGGTCCTATTCCCACCTTAACGGCGTCAGCACCAGCATCAGCTAAGTACTTTGCAGCCTCAGCAGTGGCCACATTTCCTACCACTACTTCTAATTCTGGAAAATTCTTTTTAACGAGTTTTAAAACATCTACAACACCTTTAGTATGTCCATGAGCAGTATCGATGACAACAGCATCAACTCCTGCTGCAACGAGAGCTCCTGCTCTTTCTACGGCATCACCAGTTACTCCTATGGCTGCTGCAACACGCAAACGACCATATTGATCTTTGTTTGCATTAGGCTGTAAGGTTAATTTTGTAATATCTCTAAATGTGATCAATCCTTCTAGCTTACCATCTTCATCGACTACAAGTAATTTTTCAATCTTATGTTTCTGTAAGATGATCTCAGCTTGTTGTAGTGAAGTTCCCGCTTTTGCAGTAACAAGATTCTCTGATGTCATTACCTCTGTTACTGATCTCGCATTATCTTTTTCAAAACGCAAATCACGATTTGTGATAATACCCTTAATGTAGCCATCTTGATCGATGATAGGAATTCCTCCTATTCCGTGCTCTCGCATGCTAGCTTTGGCATCGCCTATAGTAGCTTTTTCAGTTAAGGTTACTGGATCGATAATCATACCACTTTCTGCACGCTTTACACGACGCACTTTTTGAGCTTGAGCTTCAATGGTCATGTTTTTATGTAGAATACCTATTCCGCCTTCTTGTGCCATAGCTATCGCCATGCGACTTTCTGTAACCGTATCCATTGCGGCAGATATTACTGGAGCGTTGAGCGTGATGTTTTTGGTAAATTTTGTTTTGATACTTACTTCTCTAGGAAGCACCTCGCTATAAGCTGGTACTAGAAGTACATCGTCGTAGGTTAAACCTTCACCTAAAAATTTGGAGTCGTGGGAGATCATGCAATAAAATTTTATTGCATGCAAAGATACCTCTTTAATTCTTGACCTTTATTTCAATAATTCTTAATTATTTGACAAAGAAAAATTTACTATTGCATTTGATTTATAAACTTGAATTAATGATTTACTAATTAGAGTTTCCTTAAGTAATTTCTTTTTGCTTTGCTATTACTTTTGAGTATGACTCTAACTGCTCAACAAATTGAAGAATGTCTGACTGAACCAGAAGCAGCAGCACATCTAGCAGATCTTGTATATATTCAAGATCAACATCTATCCATACACCGCAAAAAATACGGAAGAGGTTTTACTTATCTAATAGATAATAAAACAAGGTTAAGTGATAAAAATCAATTAAAACGCATCAAGTCTTTGGTGATTCCTCCAGCATGGGAAAAAGTAAGGATAAGTAAAATCCCTAATGGACACCTTCAGGTAGTAGGCCGCGATGAAAAAGGAAGAAAAGTCTATTTATATCATGACATTTGGTCGCTACTGCGCAATCAAACTAAGTTTTTTAAAATGTCCGCTTTCGCGAAAGCGTTACCTAAAATTAGAAAAAGACTGCATCAAGATCTTGATCAAGATCGAATGACCAAAGAAAAATGTCTGGCTTTAGTTTTATCCATCATGGATGAAACCTACATAAGAGTAGGAAATCAATATTATGCAGACAAGAACAAAACTTACGGACTCTCCACCTTAAGAATGAAGCATGTAGACGATAGTAACAATAAAATCCAATTCTCATTTACCGGTAAGAAAGGTGTGTCTCAAAATACAACTATAGACGATCCTGAGTTAGTAGAATTAATTCAAGAATGTGAAGGGATTCCAGGATGGGAATTATTTCAATATCTTGACGAGAAAGGAGATCATCATTCTATAGATAGCACGATGATTAACGAGTACATGCATGAGATCGCAGGAGATATTTTCAGCGCAAAGGATTTTAGAACATGGGGCGCAACTAGAGAATTTTTCTTAAAAATGGTTGAACTTCCTGAACCGAAAACTGCTAAAGAAAGAGAAAAGAATATTTTACAAGGTTACGATACTGCCGCCGAAGCTTTAGGAAATACAAGGTCTGTCTGTAAACAGTATTATGTGCATCCTCAACTACCTAATGTCTATGCAGAAGACCAATTTGCACCCTATAGAGAAAGTTACAAAAACTACACAGACACCGACTTATTTGCGGCATCTGAAAAATGTGTTCAAGAAATTATTGATCAGTTTGAGATTGAATTTGCCACAGATACAAATGTTTCTTAACCATTATATAGTGTAACTATTATGGAGTAGTAATCTCAACATCTTTATTAAACTCTAATAACTTTTCTACAAATGAATCATTTGTTTCTGGACTTATATATATTTCTTGAAAGTCTTTGTATTTTATTATCAAGCCTTTTCTAGCAGTAGCAGGTTTAATACCAGACCATAAGCTTTTGCCTTTTATAACTTTTCTTATACTATCTGTTGAGATCGAGCCTCTTATCAAACCACTTTTGTACTTGAGCGACGTCTCTGTTAATTCATAACTAGTATCAAAATAGACCCATAACAAATAAGCAACGACTAGAACACCTACAATATCACCCAATAAAAATGCTCCAAACAAAGGTGTATCAGAGGTTATTCTCATAAAAACCACCACACACAAAATCATACTTACACCAAAAGTCACTAGCTGGAACAATGGATCTTTACGACTGTTGAATTTCATTTTATATGATTTTAATCATTACCATTTATAAATTATAATGTCGTCACCATCTAATGTGGTCAAGTAGCGACTTTTAGATTGCGCCACCTCGCTTTTAGTTTTCCCATATACTGGAAAATAAGGTAAAATCTCTCCTTTACGATCAAATATGTAAACGCGGTTTTCTCCTGTTTCCACTAGGTGAATAAAATCACCACTTTTTAAATGAGAAACCTGAGCAGGTAAGTAGCTACCGTATGGTAAATCATGCTCTTCTCCATTTATAATTAAGTCGTTATTATACTGGATCACTACTGTTTTATCGCTTGCACTCAGCAAACATTCTTCACCGTAAGTAGTAACGGTTTTAAGTTTCCCTGTTCCTAAATTAATCTCAATATAGTCACCTTTAGCCGTTAGAGCAACAACTTTATTCTTATGGGAAAACAGCTCACTTTTCAGATCAATTTTCTCATTGATTGTAGTTCTAGGTTTTCCTGTTCTATTCAAAATAGATAGTGTCTGATCCGCTTTCGCGAAAGCGATATAATCCTTTGTTCCTACTCTAAAATGTTTAGGCTGTGAAGTAATTGCAGCTCCTTTTTTATACTGAAACCCTTTTACTTCCTTTCCATCTCTATCAAACATGGTCAACTGATTATTTTGTGTTACTAGAAAACGATAATTGCGTTTTTTATCATAATCAAAAACACTTACAGGCTGAGTGATAGGATCTTTAAATGTTTTAGGATAGGTGTTGACATCCTTTCCGTTTCTGTCAATGAAATAAAGGGATTTAGTTGTGGTAAGCACCATTTGCTTACGGCCGTTTTTATAGGCATCAGTAACTTCTATGGCTCCTAAAATAGGTCCATCAAGGGCTTTGCTCCATAGTTTTTTACCTGTATCGCTCAAAAGGTGAAGTTTAAAACTTTCATCTTGAAAAGCCACGTCGTGTTTTTTATTCAGATGATTTGGAAATAAAAAGGGACCTGTAATAATTTTAGTAGGTGATTTATAGGTTCCTATCTGGCTTACCATTTGCCCAGTCGATGCACTATTTACCTGCGGAATGACAAAATGATAATGCGCATACTCATCTTCATGTACAAACTGACTAATCAATAAAGGATACTCGCTTTCATTGATTTTATTAATCAACTTTACATCATCACTGCTCGCTGTCTCTGCGGTACGTTTTAATTCTTTAGTGCTGGTTATTTTTAATAAGCTACTGCTACTGCTCATATCTTTCATAGCTTCCTGCCACCAATCTTGCTTTCCAAGCACCGTGTTATTTTGGAAATTTGAAATGAACTCTTCTGGAGCAGTAGGACTACTAGACAATATTAAATGCTGACCTAAAACAGTGACAAATCGATATTCTTTTGCTTGAATTAATGGTTTTAAGTCACTAGTTTTAATAGGCTCATCCAGTTCATAAACGGTTTGATCACGATAGGTAAACTTTGCAGTCGAAAGACTATCTAAATTTAAAAATATCGCTTCATAAGGTTTCAGTGTAAAAACTAAAGCTTGAGTTTTCTCCAGAGCAATTTCGGTCATCTCTTGGGTGTTATCAAGTATGTCCTGTAATTGCGTTCCTATTTTAATTTCTTTGCTGTGGAATCGTTTTAGGTTATCTATTAATTGAGTAGGATTTTTATAAGTAACAGATTTTAAAATATTTAAACTTGTAGGCGCAATTTCTTGAATCTGATTTTCGACCGCTTTGATTTGATTGTACAAGTCGTGGTCCATTTTCAGACTATCCTTATAAGTGATAACTCCATCCATTTGAAAATGACTGTCAGATGGTCTTAATTCCAGTTGATACCATAAAGCGTGGTTGCCATTATCGTTTATATTTCTACCTAATAAAAACTGTTCCAGCCATTTTTTCTCACTTGCTTTTACGTAAAATGTAGTGCCGTTATTAGTTCGTTTATAGATTTCTTTAAATCCGTCGTCAAAGATATAGTCGTCAATATTTCTTCTTATCAAACTCTCAATCACTAATCTAGAACTACTGGCAAGGTGTGCTCCATTGTGATTTAAAGAGTAATACGTCTGCGCATCAGTAGCGTGCTTATTGATTTTGGCGTTATTGTAGTCTATAGTAGTATTTACTTTAGTGGAGTCTACACGTTGTTCTATAGGTGCTGTGATGAGTGTGATAACTACTTCATTCTTGCCTTCTATACTTAAAGCGATCAATGATTCCTCATCAACGTCATAATTACTGAGAAAAGAGCTGGCTTTCTCTATCTCTTCTAGTCTTGACAACCCATCTAACTGCTCATACCATTGATTACCTTTTATGAGTTGACCTAAATCATTCAGGTCATCAGTATGAATAATAATTTTAGAATCAGTAGGAATGCGATTGATCAAATCCTTATTTACTCCAGGATTTTCTTCACAACTCCATAAAGTTAAAGCAATTAGAATAACGGAAAAAAGTGGACGCATTGAATTCATTTTAAACCACAAAAGTAATAAGTTACTTTCTCTAATCCTTAAAATAAACAACTACTTATACATCTAATTTTAACTGTGTAGGAAGTAATTTAAAAGTGGTGCGATGATATGGTGTTGCACCATATTTTCTTATCGCAGCACGATGTTTTCTTGTTGGGTATCCTTGATTATTCTCCCAGTCATATTCAGGATGTTCTACAGCTATACGAGACATAAAATCATCTCGATAAGTTTTAGCAAGAACTGAAGCTGCCGCAATATGCAAGTATTTTCCGTCACCTTTTATTACAGTCGTCGCAGGAATATCCTTGTAAGGATTAAATTTATTACCGTCAACGGCGATATGCTCTGGACGTATTTTCAACCCATCGATCGCTTGATGCATGGCAAGAATACTCGCCTGTAAAATATTGATTTCGTCTATCTTTTCCATCATCACGTGCGATACATGATAATCCAGCGCTTGCTCCTCTATCAAAGTTCTAAGTTCGTATCTCCGCTTTCGCGAAAGCTTCTTACTATCATCTAACAATACCGATTCAAAATCTTGCGGCAATATGACAGCCGCCGCAGTAACTGGACCAGATAAACAGCCACGACCAGCCTCATCTGTACCACATTCTATTATATTTTTATGAATTTGATTTAAAAGCATTTTCTAAAATAATAAAATAACTTGATGATTTTCATGTTTCAAAATGGTCAAATGATCTCCATTTAAAGTCCTTTCCGCTGGAATGGATTTAGGATAGGCCGAATTTGATTTAAAAGCATTTTCAAAAGTACATAATAGCTGTGCTTTAAAATCGTTTAAATGGTTACTTTTGAATTCTGTTTTGCAGCCTTGTTTATGAATCGACTTTTTATATTAATATTTTGTTTGCCATTATTCCTTTTTTCGCAAGAAAGATTGCGTAATGAACTGACTACCGATCCTGACCAGCGACTGCAAACTAATAAAGAAGTAAACGTAGAAGGAGAGAAACCTCCCATTACAGATTATCTTATCATTTCTCAAAAACGAGACACAACACATGTGGACACTACGCTCACCATAGCAAAAGACTTTAAATTCAACTACCTGCGTAGAGATGACTTTGAATTAATGCCATTTCATAACGTAGGACAACCTTATAATCAGCTCGGTAAATCCTTTGATCTAGAATTGCTTTCTCCTAGATTAGGAGCAAGAGCGAGGCATCAAAACTATTATGAAATAAATGATGTCATGGATTACTATGTCCCGACACCATTGAGTGATTTGTATTTTAAGACAGCAGTAAATCAAGGCCAGCAACTAGAAGCGCTTTTTACCACAAATCTTTCTCCCCAATTCAATTTTTCCATAAGCTACAAAGGTGTACGTAGTGCAGGAGATTATGTAAATACACTTACTAGTTCAGGTAATTTTAAATTTACTTCTAACTATACTTCAAAAAACAATCGTTACAGACTAAGACTCCATACGGTTTTTCAGGATCATTTAAATCAAGAAAATGGTGGTATAGAAGCTACTTCTCTTCAGGGATTTATAGATGATGATGAAAATTTTGACAATCGTGGAAGAATAGAACCTAATCTTACCGATGCAGAAAGTATCCTTGATGGAAGACGCTTTTATATAGATCATGATTATGAAATCATAGGTGACAAAGACAGCACAACCTATTACAGCGGTCGTGTATATAACAAGGCCTACTATGAAGATAAATTTTATGAATTTAACCAGAGTACTGCAGACGAAGCTTTTCTAGGTGAAGCATTCATATCTTCTGGATTAAGGGATAAAACTAATCTAGAAGAAGGAATGATAGAGGCTGGTGTTTCTTATGATCACCATATTCTAGGTTTTTACAAAGCTGGAATCGCAAGACATAAATATAATTATGGTTATGACCGAGTGATCAATCAAGCTGGTGGCGTAATCACTAACCGATTGATAGGAGAATTATATCAATTTAAAGCACAATTTGAAAAACGCATCGGTAAATTTGATGTTACTGCAAATGGTGGCGTTAATGTCGCAGGAGATCTTGATGGTCAGTTTCTAAATGGGCAAGCCTCTTATGATTTTAAAGATATGAGTGTAACCGCTGGACTAGCTATAAGTTCTCGGGCTCCTGACTTTAATTACCTCTTACATCAAAGCGATTACATTAATTACAACTGGCAAAACAACTTTAATAATATTGAAAAACAAGAGCTAAGTTTTAAGCTAGATTCCGAACGTTTTTTAAATGCTGAAGTGACCTTTACCACCATTCAAGATCATGTCTATTTTGCTCAAAGTCTAGTATTAGATACCAATAATGAAATA
This sequence comes from Nonlabens dokdonensis DSW-6, assembly GCF_000332115.1. Lineage (NCBI taxonomy): Bacteria > Pseudomonadati > Bacteroidota > Flavobacteriia > Flavobacteriales > Flavobacteriaceae > Nonlabens > Nonlabens dokdonensis. The sequence goes on along the minus strand of NC_020156.1, from coordinate 2,444,777 downwards.
ACCGGTTACAACTCTACTCCAGTTCAAACCAGTGATGACATTACTTACCTTAAAGTAAAGCTCAATAAAGACATTAAGTTTCTAAAGTATTTCGGTTGGGACAATACGGTCATGTATCAAAACGTGACTCAATCAGAAGATATTCTTAACGTTCCTGATTTTACGGCAAGAACTACGGTGTATTATAAAAACCGACTATTTAAAAAAGCCCTTCTTTTACAAACCGGGATTACTGCAAAGTACTTTACAGAATATTTTATGGACGGCTATGATCCAGTGCTCGGTGAGTTCTATTCTCAAAACACAGATGAGTTAGGTGGCTTTCCTTTAATTGATCTGTTTGTAAATGCCAAAATCAGACAAACAAGAATCTTCTTTAAGTTAGAACACGCTAACCGTATTTTTTCAAGCAATACAGATTACTTCAGCGCACCGCGCAATCCCTACCGAGATTTCACCATTCGTTTTGGTCTGGTATGGAATTTCTTTTTGTAGGATTAGTGTTCTCATTTTCAACTAAAAGACTAACTTTATGGTTATGAAAAAGGGAATTCAAGATTTAGCATATCTAATCAAACAAGCAAAAGACAATAATGAACCAAAACCCATTGTCTTTTTAGGGGCTGGAGCATCAGTTTCAGGTGGAATTCCTTTGGCAAATGGTATAATAGAAAGAATACTAAAAGATTTTAAAGATAAGCCAGCTATAATAAATTTATCTCCTGATAAAAAAAATAATTATTATGAATTAATGACCGCTCTCAATGCAAAGGAGAGACGTAAATTATTCCAAGACTACATAGAAGAAGCAAAAGTGAATACGGCGCATATTTATTTAGCTCAATTAGTCAAATTAGGATATATAGATTATGTTCTTACAGTAAACTTCGATGACTTATTGTTGAGAGCTTGTGGATTATTTAATTACACTATGCCTACTTATGACATTTCTAATTTAAACGAATTTACCACTACAACTTTTCAAAAAGAATCCATCACCTATCTGCATGGACAGCATTATGGAGAATGGTTATTGAACGCAAAAGGAGAACTAGAGAAAGTAAAAGACAGAATTCCTTTACTCCTTAATAAAATTTGTCATGATAGGACATTTATAATAGTAGGTTATAGTGGTGAAGACGAAGTTTTTGATAGTATTAAAGAATTTGCAAGTTTTGATAATGAATTATTTTGGGTAAACTATCTAAACAATAATGCAGCGGATATCGTTCAAAATGAGCTACTGAACATTAGTACAAAAAACGCCCATTCCATTTCAGGTTATGATGCAGACACCTTTTTTCTAGACTTGCATTCTAAATTAGGACTACCGACTCCTGAAATCATAGATAAACCTTTTTCCTTTTTAAAATCTATGATGCGAGAAATTAAAATGCCAGAAGAAATTGATGTGATTGAAGATCACAAAGATTTATACAAAGGTTTGTCCGAACGTATGGAAATAAGCAACTCCTGGATCGATGAGGCTATAAATGATATTCAAGAAAAAGATTCTGTTAAAAAATTTAAACAAGAAATAATAGAAGCCTATGTAAAAGAAAAATTTGAAGAAAACGAAGGCGCTTTTTTAGAAAAAATCAAATTATCCAAATTTAAAAATGCAAAACCAGAACTTTCAGATTTCTATGTAAATTGGGGTTATAAATTACACGAATCAATTCAAAGAAGTAAAGATTATTCTATGATTGATTTAGTATATGAAAAATATAAAAAAGCAATAGAATTAAACCATAAAAGTGAATTAGCTCATTACAACTATGGAACGCTGCTTCTAGGTATTGCAAAACTTAATCAAGATGAATTAAAATTTAAAGAAAGTTTTATTCAATTTGAAAAAGCTCTTAATTTAAACGGTAGCAATATTTCATCGTTTATAAACTACGGCATTGCACTTTCGGACCTCGCTAAATTTAAGCAAGAAGAATCTTTGTTCGAAAAAAGTTTTATTCAATATGAAAAAGCTATTGAATTAAATCCTAAAAATTATTCAGTTTATAACAATTATGGAATTGCGCTTTCAGAATTAGCAAATCTTAAACAAAATGAGACTTTGTTTGAAAAATGTTTAATTCAATATGAAAAAGCTATTGAGTTAAACCCAAAACAACACTCAACTTATTTCAACTATGGGAATGCAATTTCAGATTTAGCAGAGCTTAATAAAGATTTAACCCTGTTCAGAAAAAGTTTTGATCAATATGAAAAGGCTATTGAATTAAATCCCGAGTACGAATTAGCTTATGATAATTATACTTCTACTCTTTTAATAATGTTTCATATTTTTAAATTTGAATATTTAGAAGAAATGGAGATTAATTTAAAAAAAGCAAAGGCTTTAGCAGAAAAAACTGTTAATTTAGGTGGCTCATCATATAATTTATCATGCATATATTCTTTATTAAAAGAAAAAAACAAAGCTTTAAAACATTTAAAAAAGTCATTATCCAAAGGCCAAATTGATAAAGACCACGTTTTAAAAGATCAAGACTGGAAACACTATAAAGAAGATCCTGACTTTATTGAGTTAATGGAAAAATATTGATCCCTACCGCGACTTTACCATTCGTTTTGGTCTGGTATGGAATTTCTTTTTGTAGTCTATTTCTTAAAATTTTCTCTTACGCATACTATGTTTTAATCAATGTTTAACGATTAGAGTTGTTTCATGTTAAACCAAAGTGAAAGTTATTATTTAAAAAAACCGTCATTACCCTGTCTACGTTAATAGAGTAAATTAACGTAAACCTTTTTTATGAAAACTAAAATTTTAAGTATTAGCATGGCGTTTTGTGCGCTGATTTTCACATCTTGTGATAGTGATGACGACAATAACAATTTGCCAGATAATTCCCGAGCAGAGCTTTATGCAACAAGTGTTTCTAATGGAGACATAACTGTATACAATTTTGCAAACAATGCCGAAGTAACAACTTTGACAACAGCTTCAACATCAAATGAAGGTATTCAATACGACGCCTCTTCAGATGAACTTTACGTAGCTTCTCGTTCTTCTTTAAGATTGAACAGTTATGTAAACGTAGAATCATTTTTAACAGGTGGATTATCTGCTGTAGTTGGTGTTAATGGTTCTGTAGATTTTAATAGCCCAAGAGCATTAGCCGTTAGTGGTAACTCTATTGTAGTTGCAGATAATGGAACAAACGCTTTCTATGTATATACACGTACCGCAAGCGGACTTTCTTTGAGAAATCAATTTGATGTAAACTTTGCCGTTTGGGGTGTAGAATTTATAGGGAACGATTTATATGCAGTAGTAGATCAAACTGGAGACCTCGCAATCTTCAATAATTTCCTATCAAATACAACTAGTGGTACATTAACAGCTAGTAAAAGAATTACTATAGAAGGAATTGTGAGAACACATGGTATCGCATACGACGCGACAGACGATGTACTTATCATGACAGATATAGGTGCAGCTTCTGGTGCTGGCAGTGATACAGATGGCGGTTTTCATATCATCAATAACGCTACAAGTAATATTGCAGCAGTTGCAGATGGTGGAACCTTAGCTATTGCTGGAATACAAACTAGAGTTGCTGGTGCCGCAACACTTATGGGTAACCCAATTGATGTAACCTATGATACGAGCACAAACACAGTAATTATTGCAGAAATTGCTAACGGTGGTGGACGCGTATTAGGATTTAACAATGTAGGATCTGGTGGAAATATATCTCCCTCGATAAATAATACTCTTGCTGGAGCAAGCTCTGTAGATTTCTATTTAAGAAACTAAAAACACTTCTTTTGAAAATGATAAAAGCTGCCTCCATGGCAGCTTTTTTTATTACTTATCTTTTCCTTAACATAACATGTTTTATCTTTGGATCGTGCGTAAATATCAAAACATCATCGTCTCATTCTTGTTGTTGCTATTTGTAGCGGCTCAAGCGTCTATTATACATGAGTTTTCTCATCAAGACGACGCGCAAGATTGTGAGATCTGTTTAGTTGCTCACGATTTTCAATCTATTTCTTATGATATTGCTCCAGCAATTGATGCGCCTTATCAGGTAAGTCCTCCTATAAAAAAAGAGATTGCTATTGATATCGCTTTCGCGAAAGCGGAATCCCAACCTACCATTCATACTACACGGCCGCCGCCACTTTCTTAATTAAATTTGTAAGACGATATTTTATTTGGTGTATTTCATGTTTTTATAATATTCTCAAGAACGAGATATTTTGAAAACAGATTTTTAATTACGCTTTATGTATCAAAATATTAATTACAAAAATTACCGATCCAGCTGGAGTGACCTGCTCCGTTCCTAAAAGTAATTTAATTATCAAATATGTTTACTAAACATTTGGTAGCAATAGCTTTATTAATAAGCTTTTGTTACAGTAATGCACAGACATGTGATATCACCCTTAAAGGGAAAATCACTGATTTTCATGATGCGCAACCTCTTGAACTAGCACAAATTTATGTGGTACAGTTGCAAAAAACCTACATCTCAAAGGCCGATGGCACTTATGAGATCAATGGATTATGCTCTGGCACCTATGACTTGAGCGTTTCTCATTACGATTGTGACACAAAAAAACTTAGCGTTCAATTAGAAGCTGATAAGATCGTTGACATTAAACTAGAACACCATATTAGCGATCTTGATGAAGTTCGTGTAATTGCAGATGTTCATGATAATCATTCCAGCACTCAGTCCAGTACCAGAATTAAGTCTGAAACTATAGAAAAATTCAGTGGTGCCTCATTAGGTGATGCGCTGGCAACTGTTCAAGGAGTAACCTCTCTTAAAACAGGAAATAGTGTTGTAAAACCAGTTATTCATGGACTTTACGGTAGTCGTGTAGCAATCGTAAACGACGGTTTGAGACAGCAAGATCAAGAATGGGGCGTAGAACATGCTCCTAATATTGATGTGAATTCGGCAAATAATATCGAAGTGATCAAAGGAGCTAGTGCATTGAGATATGGAGGTGATGCGATAGGCGGTACGATAGTCATCGAGCCATCACGAGTGATTTCTAAAGACACATTGATGGGTCGAGCCATCCTTCAAGGTCAGACTAATGGCCGTGGAGGAAGCGCAACTGCTACTGTAAATAATTACCGTAATTCAGGCTGGTATCAACAAGCAACTCTTACCTATAAAAGGTTGGGAGACTTTGAGTCACCAGATTATATACTCAGCAATACAGGAAGTGAGACAGCTGCGTTTAATGCTGCTTTAGGATTTAAGAAGTTTGAATATGGAGCAAGTCTTAAATATTCTTTTTACGATACAGAAATAGGAATTTTACGCGCCTCTCACATAGGTAACGCTGCAGACCTTGTTACCAGCATCAACTCCGGGCAACCTACGATTATAAATGATTTTACCTATGATGTAGACGCTCCTAAACAAGCTGTTCAACATCATGGCATCCAGTTCAATACGTATAGGAGATTTGCAGGTTTAGGAAAACTAGACGTAGACTATGCCTTTCAGTTTAATAATAGAAAAGAATTTGACATACGTCGAGGTGATAATGCTGGCAGAGCTTCTCTAGACATTGACTTACAAACTCATACGATAGCTGGTCACTTGTTAATCGACTCACTAGAAGACTTTACCGTGCAAATAGGCACTGACGCCATGTACCAACTCAATAGTCCAGATGCAGCCACAGGAGTACGCCGTCTCATACCAGATTACACGGCTTATAGATTAGGTGGTTTTACAAGTGCTTTATATGAGCCAAATGAAAAGTGGATCCTCGATGCTGGCGTTCGTTTTGATTATTATCAAATCGATGCCGATAAATTTTACTTGCAAAGTCGTTGGGAAGATTTAGGTTACGACACTCAGTATCCACAATTTGAAGTGAATGAGCAAGGAAATCAGATTCTTACAAATCCAGTTTTGGATTACAATTTGCTTGCGTTTACCGCTGGAGCAAAATACTTTTTCAGCGATCATTACGATCTAGGGATTAATCTAAGTGCAGCAAATAGAGCTCCTAATCCAAGCGAACTTTTTAGCGATGGATTGCACCACGCTCTTGCCACTATTGAATTAGGAAGTCTGGATCTTGAAAAGGAACAGTCGTTTAAAATCAATACTAATTTTCACGTGCAGGAAGGCAAGTTTGATTTTGAAGTAAATCCCTATTTAAATCGTGTTCAAAACTTCATACAATTGATCCCTACAGGCGTGGAAACCACAAATCGTGGTGCGTTCCCTGTTTTTGAATATGAGCAAGTTAATGCCCTTCTTTATGGAATAGATGCTCATGCTACTTATGATTTCTATACCAGAAAGCCTTCTAAAGAAATGAAATCTAATCCTAATGAGATTATCTATAACCTTAAAAAACTGATCTCCCTATCGACTAGCTTTTCTTATATACATGGAACTGACACATCTAATGATCAGGCGCTTATTGACATGCCACCTGTACAAATTCAAAATGACGTCATTTGGCACGACGTGGCTGATACTGGAATTAATTTTCAACTTACACATCAATATGTGTGGCAACAAAACAGATTCCCTGATAACGATTACGAAGTTCTTGTCCCACTTGATGATGGAACGTTTGAAAATCGTACCGTTCAAATATCTCAGACTCCAGAGGCTTACAGTTTGTGGAATGCTGGTATAAGTTACGCTTTCGCGAAAGCGAAATTATCAATAACCTCTAACAACATATTTAATACCTCTTATCGCAACTATCTCAATAGACAGCGCTTTTATGCTGATGAAGTAGGTCGCGACATACAAGTTCAATTTATTTATAACCTTTAATTTTTAACCTTAATTTTTAATTTTTAACTATGAAAAAAGCAATTCAAACCCTAGCAATGGCTGCAATCGCAGTAGTGAGTATGACATCTTGTGAAGATGACGATACTCCACAAATTATTAATGAAGAAGAAGTAATTACTACGGTAACTTACACATTAACAAACGCGGTAGATAATACTGATGAGGTTATTCTACGGTCTGTGGATGCAGACGGAGATGGACCACTAGATCCTGTGGAAACAGTATCTAAAGCATTCACTGCGGGAGCTAGTTACAACGGTGAAGTTCGTTTTGAAAATGAATTAGAATCACCAGCTGAGAATATTACATTGGAAGTAATTGCAGAAGGAGACGAGCATGAAGTGTTTTACAACAGTACGGTTGCAGGTGTAGTTGTATCAAAAACAGATGTAGATGCTGATGGAAATCCTTTAGGAGTTACTTCAACTTTGACAACAGGTGCTGCTGGAACAGGAACGCTTACAATCGTTTTACGCCATGAGCCTACTAAGCCTAATAACGGTACGTTATCTGATGCAGGTGGAGAAACTGATGTACAAGTAAGTTTTGATGTAACTGTACAATAATAGGTCGATATATTAATTAGCCCATCGGAAGCTCTTTGAAACATAGGTTTTAAAGAGCTTTTTCATTTAATCGCAAGTGTAATAACTAATTACAGAACCTTCTTCGCCAGAAATAGTAATTTTTAAATCTTCTAAAGCACCCATACTCTCAAAAATCACTTCATTATATTTTTGAAAGTTACGAACTGGAAGTTCCAGTTGACCATCTTGAGATAATGGAACAAATTTATGAATTACTTCAAAATACAGCTCATTAAGATCAGCAGATTTGTAATTGATGGTTACAAAAAGACAATCTGTAAAGATTTCTTTTCTTAAGGCATTTTCAAATTCTTCATCTTTAGTGGTAGTTTTGAACGTGCCGCCAGAAGTTGTAGGTTTTGAAATAGTGTTAGTAGAACTTCCTAATAATTCACCTTTTAAATTGTAAGTCTTAGCACCATGGTCATCTACATATAAAATATTTTCACGATTACTCAAATGTGCGCTGAAAATATAAGCTTTAGTATTTTCTTTATTAACTACAATCCAATTTCCAGGTAATCTGATATTATTAGCTACTAAAAGCAAATCTTTTGAAACAATTGATTCTGACTTTAAAACTAAATCACCGAAATTTAAATAAGCCACTACTTTAGAATCAAACTTGGGCTGGTCGTATATTTTTGTTCCTTCTGGGTTAATCACTACATATTTTTCCTTTACCATAGTCGCATTAGAGTAAAAGAAACTCAGTAAGAATGCAACGATAGATAAAAATTTTATTCTCATAATTTTACTTTTATAATAAGTCCGAAATTTATCAAGCAATTTCATTTATTTATGTACGAATTAAATATTATAATTCAAGTTCAGGTACAAGTTCTTATTTATATCTCCGCCAAGTATTCATGAACAAACTTAATTGCCATCGCTCCTTCTCCTACCGCACTGGCTACTCGATTCATGGCGCCACTTCTCACATCGCCACTGGCAAAAATTCCTGGCTCGCATGTTTCTAACAAGAAAGGTTCGCGATCTTTTTTCCACGAGTTTTTATAATCTGCATCAAGTACCACATCTCTTCCTGTTTTGATAAAGCCACGTTTATCTTTCATAATATTCATTTCTATCCAATCGGTATAGGGTTTATTCCCTATGAAAATGAATAAAGCTTGTGCTTCTTTTTCTTGAATATTACCGTTTAAACTTTCCAAAGTCACATGACTCAACCGATTGTTTTCTCCTTTAATCTCAGTGATATTTACTTCTCCTACAACTTCTATATTATCGATTTTATCAATCTGCTCAATAAGGTAGCTGGACATACTACTTGTTAAATCAGGTTTACGGATGACGATGTAAACGTTTTTTGCAAAATTGCTCAAATAAACAGCGCTTTGCCCGGCACTATTTCCGCCACCTACAATGTAAACCTGACGGTCTTCACAGGCTTTTGCTTCAGTCATACTGCTGCCATAGTAAATTCCTGCTCCTGTGTAATCTTCAACGTTTTTGGCAGGTAACTTTCTATAATTAACTCCTGTAGTAATGATCACCGATTTTGTTCTTATGCAATCACCATTATCTAATTCTAATGATTTATAACCGTCCTTAGTAGATATATTCAACACCTCACGCGGACTCAGAAATTCAATCCCAAAACGTTTAGCTTGTGTAATAGCTCGATGCGTCAATTCTTGACCGCTTAAACCGTTAGGAAAACCTAGATAATTTTCTATTCTAGAACTTGTACCTGCTTGTCCGCCGGGCGCATGTTTCTCAATCAACAAGGTCTTTAAGCCTTCACTGCCACCATAAACCGCGGCAGCTAGACCACTAGGTCCAGCGCCTATAATGGCTACATCATAGACATCTTCTTTTGCAGTAATGTTCAAACCCAAAGCTTCAGCTAGTTTTGTAATAGAAGGATTTTCCATACAACTGCCGTCAGGGAAAGCAACTACAGGCATATCTGCCGCAGTAATTTTGTGTAAGTCAATTATTTCTTGCGCTTTCTCACTAGTCTCTGCATCCAGCCATTGAAACGGAAACAAATTGCCTGTCAGGAAATCTTTTATTTTATGTGACAATGGAGAGTATTGATAACCCAATACTTTAATACCGTCAAATTCTGGTCTGAAATTTTGTTGCCATGCCTCTAACAGTCCATCAAGAACAGGATACAATTTCTCCTCTGGCGGATTCCACGGTTTGGTCAAATAATAATCTAAATTGACATCATTTATTGCTTTTATAGCAGCATCTGTATCAGAATAAGCGGTTAATAAAACTCGCTTTGCTTCTGGAAAAATCTTCAACGCTTTTTCTAGGAATTCTACTCCTAACATCTCTGGCATGCGTTGATCTACAAGAAATAAAGCAATAACTTCTCCTTTTTTCTTTAAATCATTTAGAGCGTCTAAAGCTTCACTAGGACTTTCCGTACTTAAAATTCGATAGTCTTTACGATATCTGGATTTGAGATCTCGAGTCACCGCTCTTAAAACCTGCGTGTCGTCGTCGAGTGCAAATAAAATTGGTTTTTTCATTGTTTTTATGCTATCGGTAAGCAAATTTCAAAGGTTGTTCCATCTTTAGAAGAACTTACTTGAATCCTACCATTATGTTGGTCTATAATACGTTGCGATACTTCAAGTCCCATTCCAGTTCCTTTTCCTATAGCTTTCGTAGTGAAAAAAGGATCAAAAATCTGATCGATCAATTCCTCTGGAATTCCATGTCCCGTATCTTTTATTTCAATAAAAATATCTTTGTCATAATAGGTTCTAATAGTAAGCTCACCACCATTTTCCATGGCGTCTATGGCGTTGTCTATCAAATTAGTCCATACCTGATTGATCTCACTAACATACAGTGATGGTTGCGGACAATCTTCACAATAGTCCTTAATTACTTCTACACTGTTTTTCTTAAGCTTATGCTTTAACATGATGAGCGTATTGTCCAGTCCTTTATGAACATCGGCTGGAGTTTTTTCTGGAGCACGATCCATGTGCGTATAGCCTTTTACACTAGTTACTAATTCTTCTATGCGCTGGCTGGCTTCTTCTATTTCATTCACCATTTTTTCTGTAGTGAGTACATTAGAAATCCAGGCTGCTACTCCAGCAAAATCCCGTTCACCTATAATGTCATAGACTTCTTCCATAGTTTCAATTCCCATGCAATAATCTACTAAGGTTTCTGCAAGCTCATAACCATCTTCTACTCCTTTTTCTTCTAACCAATCTGCCAGATCATCTTCTTGCTCGGTGCGTTCCATAAGAGATAACTTATTTTCTGGTCTGCTTTCTAGACGTGAAAAAATCGTTTCGTTAACTGGATCTACCTGCTCTTCTGTAAGCCTCATGGTCATCACAGTTTTAAACTTTTCAGGATAAAGGGATAAATTTTTCTTTAGCTCAATGGCACTGCGGCGCATCGCACTACTAGGATTATTCAATTCATGAGCAAGGCCAGCACTTAATTTACCTAAAGCCATCATCTTTTCTTGCTGTACATTGACTTTAGTAAATTCTCTTACACGACTGGTCATGTGATGCACCAGCGACTCGGTCAGCTCATAGTGTTGGGTTAACTCTTTGAATTTCGCTTTCGCGAAAGCGAGAACCTTACAGTTTTCAATCACTTCTCCATATCCTTGTGCAATGGTCGCCCTAGAATAAGGTAGCGTACCACCTATTGTATCTGGTTCCATAAAGGCTATATGACGGTACTGCCCATTTTGCTCTACTTTAATCTCAACACGTCCCTCAATCATAAGGTACATATTGTTAATAGGCTCTCCCTTTTTAAATAAAAAATCTCCTTTGCTGTATCCTAATAGATTACTTTCTAGTCGCAACCAATCTAGTTGATCCTGTGGCACCTGAGCAAATTCAGGAATTTTACGCAACTCTTCTATACTACAATTCATTCACTAAAGTTACGATTCAAAATCCAATAATCAATCCTAAAGTTAGGGCACAAAAAAACCGCTTCAATTATGAAGCGGTTTTCTACATTCGAAGTATGAAACTAATTAGTCTACTGCATCTTCAACATCGTCTGCTGCACTTTCTGCAGCGTCTTCTATTTTTTCTCCCGTAGATTCTTCTCTACAACTTACTGTACCTAAGGTAAACATGGCAGCTATTGCTACAACTAAAACTTTTTTTAACATAATTGATTATATTTAAATGGTTGATTTTTAATTATAATGGTTTTCTACCTGATATGATATTGATTAAAATCACGATAACTGCGATAACGATCAATGCATGAAACAATCCTCCTGTAGAAAGTCCTGGGATAACGCCTAGAAGACCTAACACCCAACCTATTATACAAATTACGGCTACTAGCCAAAGCAAACTTCTCATAATATATATTTTAATGGTTCATGACTAAAGTAATAAAAGGAAACAGCCTAAAACGTTAAACAAAAAGCAATTTTAAATTTTTTAACTAAAAAACGTAAGGATTTAAAATTAATACGACACCTTTTGTCAATTTATTATAACGGTAGAATTCAACTTGTAACTTTACGTATAAATAAGGCTTTGTGCGCCACGCAAAATTATTCTACTCTAGATAAAAATAAAAATAGTAGATAAATGAAAAGTTAGATCAGATGAACACAAATTAGATTAAATAATAGTTCACGAGAATGATGACTAATTTATAATTTGATTAAAAGGCTAAAATTCTATCTAATTTTAGTCAATTGTAGCATACTGCTACCAGCGGTTTCCATAGTAATAGTAGCATTTTGATTACCATTACCTTTAACACGTATTGATAAAATATCCCCAGCGTCAATTTCTATATCTTCTGTAAATGAAATTGATGACAAATTATGATTGAAAGAACCTCCGATGTAACTATTAGCATAAATAGAGCTAGCGACATAATCAGGATCTCCATTTGCTGGTTCTATGACAACGTAACATTTGAGACTAGCTCCTGGTGCATTTCCTCTAAAGTAAATATTACCCACAATATTATATCTACCAGCTTCATTAACTCTAATAAATTGTCCTGAGCTTCCTACTTGATATAAGTTAGTGTCGTCATTCCATTGTAAATTTCCAATTACTGGAAGATTGAAACCTACAGCAGTATTTGCCGGAGCAAGTGCATCTACATTCAAATTGGTTGTAATGTCTGAATTTGTATACTTGACACTTGGTTCCACTAGAATTTGTGAGTCACCATTTAAAGTAAATCCGCCATTAACATTTACAAATACGGGAACAGGTCTCACGCCATCATTTGCAACATTATTAGTGCTGTTTAATTGCGTAAGTTGCAACTCTCCCGAGCTCTCTAATGTCATTTGAACTTCATTAATTACCTCATCAACATTTGTTACAGCAAATCTCATTTTAGTGGGCAAACTAGTTGCAGTGTGCACATTTGCAGCATCAAATTGGATTCCTATGATGTCTCCAGATTGATCATCTCCATCCCATGTTTTCCCTACAGTGTAACCTATAGGTTCATCTCTTCGTAAAAATTCTGGGCTTTCAAAAGTTCCACCTTGATTGTAATAAATTAAATTAGGAGGATTAGCAGGAAAACTACTAGTCAACTGGACATCATTATCACCTTCAAATCTCAATTCTAGTCGTTCTCGAGGTTCATCTACGGCACCTAAACCTACATAACCATCTTCAAATATTCGTAGCGGTATAGAATTATTAGTTTGCGCATCTTGATAAAAAATATATGGTCGATCGTTTATGCTACCTTGAGACCAGAATCCGCCTTCACCTAATTTCTCCCAAGAGGTACTGCTATTGTTCCAAAAATAAAATCCTGCCGTGTTACCTGTTGAAGCTGTTTCTAAGAAAACTAACATTCCATTTTGTGCGGCACCTGGATCAATCAAAGGAAAATTTTCTATACGCGGTATTAATAAACCATCATTAGAATCTACGGTTGCGCCTGCTGAAATATCTAACGTAGCCTGCGGATTATCATTTTGAATACCTACTTGAGCATCTAATCTTACCAAACTTAACGATGCACAAACAAGTAAGAAAATACGTAAAGATTTCATAATGAGTGTTTTTCCTAAAGTTAATTACAAAACGAATAGTATATCACAAGTAATTCTTAAATAACTGTAAGCATCTCCGAAACAAAATATTACAAAACATTAAACTATTTTTTCTAGTATTTAGCAGGATTATCAATCACATCTTGCGCTCTATTTTTATGCTTTTTCAACAATTCTGGATCCATTTTCTTAAGCAAAGCCATCATCATGTTCATACGCTGGTTAGAGGCAAAATGTTCATTTTTCTCGTCAAGAAAATTCCAATACAACGAGTTAAAAGGACAGGCATCTTCTTCAGCTTTTTTCTTGGTGACCTTATATGCACAGCCTTTACAATAATTACTCATTTTATTGATATAACTACCGCTACTTACGTATGGTTTTGTAGCTACTATGCCGCCATCTGCCCACTGTGACATACCTCTAGTATTGGTAATTTCTACCCATTCTATAGCATCTATATAAATTCCCAGATACCACTCGTCTACATAACTAGGCTCTGTCATGTTAAGTAATGCAAAATTTCCAGTGATCATCAATCGTTGGATATGATGCGCATAAGCGTTGTCCAAAGAGTTATTAATAGCATGTTTGAGACAATTCATCTTCGTCTCTCCTGTCCAGTAAAATTCTGGCAGCTTATTTTTGTTTTCTAACTTATTTTTTGTTTGATAATCTGGCATTTCCTTCCAGTAAATACCGCGCATAAACTCACGCCAGCCCAGAATTTGTCTGACAAAACCTTCTACTTGAGAAATGTCTATTTTAGGTTTCCCGCTTTCGCGAAAGCGAGATAAAACCGTCTGAATCACCTCTAGCGGAGCAAGCAGTTTGCAATTCATCGCAAAGCTCAATCTGGAATGAAAAAGATAGTCTTGATCGGTATGCATGGCGTCTTGAAAATCTCCAAAATGAACCAACAAATGTTCACAGAAATAATTCAAAACATCCAGTCCATCTTGTCTGGTCGTAGGCCAATTGAAATTATCTGGATCAATCCGGCCTATGGTTTTCACACCTTCTTTTTCTAATAAGTCGGTAATTTCTTTGACATCTTTTCTAAAACCACGCTCGTGTGGGATCTCGGTTTTTTCATCCCATTTTTTACGATTACTTTGATCATAATTCCATTTTCCACCTCCTGGCTCTTTATCGCCCTCAATCATGATATCGTATTTCTTGCGCATATCGCGGTAGAAATACTCCATAGTAAGGCGTTTCTTTCCCTCAAAAAACTTCTCTACATCTTTTCTTTTGGTCAAAAAATGCTCGGTATTATAACCTTGCCACTCTATATCTAGAGATTTACAAAAATCTTTAAGCTGTTGATCTAGTCTCCATTCATCTGGCGCGAGGTATTCAAACTTTTCAATATCATGCTCCTTAATTAGTTGTTTCAAATTCTTAACCAGATCTTGTGTATTGCGTTTATCGTCGAGATTATAATACACCGTATTCCAGCCACGATCTTGCATCCATTCATTAAAACCGCGCATCGCCATAAAAAACGCAACTACTTTTTGAATGTGATGCGTGACATAATCTGTTTCTTGACGCATCTCTGCCATGAAATAAATTACATCATCCTGATTGCCGTTGAACCAAGAATGTTTGTGATTGAGTTGATCTCCTAGTATTAATCGTAATGTTTTCATATTGTCTGCAATTTCCGCACAGACGGAAATCTTTTTGCTTTAATCATTATATCTCTTTTTATCTCAATTTTACAAGCACTATTGTTCCTTTGTTATTGTAAGGACGTCGTAGGACGGCTATTTTATCATAAATGGCAGAATGAATTCTGCCCCTATAAAATTATTTTGTCGCCTTGCGGCGTTCTTTTATCACGCCGAATGAATTCGGCTTTATTTATTTATTATCATTTCTCAATACTATGAGGTTGCCGTTCCTATTTATTCTTTTAATTTACAATTCATTTCCCTCGGCGAAATCTCAGAGGTTAATCAAAATTAATTAGTCAAGCCGTTGCAGAACGGCTTCGCTTTATTCTATCTCAATTATTTATAAGCTTCTCAACAAAATTTCAAACCTGTGAGGTTGCCTTGCATACTTCTCGTTTTAATTTCTAAAATTTTCCTAAGGCGAAATCTCACAGGTTGATCCATCCTTTTCAATTTCAATTTCAAATTCAAGTTCAAGTTCAAGTTCTTTTAAAACAATTCTTCCTGCAACCACAAATTCTGATATTTACCATCGCTATCATAGCGATCTGCTTGAGATTTAATATTAAAGGTTCTATTTCTAGGATCGTTTCCTACACCACTATTATACATCCAGTTTCCATAATTAGAATGCACGTCATAATCAATTAGAATGTGCTCAAAATAGGCCGCACCTATTCTCCAGTCTTGCTCTTTATGCATGGACCAATAACTAGCTACATTTTGTCGACCGCGATTGCTCATAAAACCAGTGGCAGCTAGCTCTTTCATATTAGCATTTACAAATCTCTCGTGCGTTTCTCCATTGATCCATTTGTCCAACTCTCGCTCACTAGATTTCCATTCGTAATCTTTCTTAAGAATTCCGCCTAATTGGAAAATATCACTTTCATGCTTTAGTGAAACATACTTAAAGAAATCTCTCCAGATCAATTCAAAAATCAGCCAGTAGGTATCCTGATTTTTCTTAACCTCTTTTTCAAAGTGCTTAACTTCCCAATAAATTTCTCGTGCCGAAATACTTCCTATAGCCAGCCAAGCACTGAACTTACTACTGTAATCTGTACCGATTAATCCGTTTCTGGTTTTTTTATAGTATTGCAGCTTTTTAGTTTCCCAGAAGTAATGATCCAGTCGTTCCCAGGCAGCAGTCGCGCCACCTTTCCAAGGAAAAGCGCTGCGGTGATCTTTTTCAAATTCTTCCAGTCCTAAATCTTTCAAAGAAGGAAGGTCTGTCTGTTCTACCTTTGGTAATTCTTGCTTATAATCATCAATATTAACTAAATCTCTAATCTCAGACTGCTTCTCACACTTCTTACGGAATTCTGTAAAAACTCTTGGAATCTGATTAAAACTTTCAAAAGGAACATCATCTGGATGAAACAAAAACTGATCGTACACGCGATGTCCTTTTACCTGATCTTTAAGTCCAGCTTGTTCTAAAGCCTCTCCTAGTTTTTCTTCTTGTTGCAATTCATCACATGTCCATTCTTTTTGTAAAAAGATTTTTTTTATTTGATGTTCTTTAATTAAATCAGGGAAAACAACAGCTGGAGCATTATGATAAATAAGTAACGGAATACCATGTTCTTCTAAGTCTACCTTCAAATTTTCCAGAGCTTCAAGTATAAATTGTGCTCTATATTTACCTGTTTTTGTAAAAGGTAATTTGAAATCTAGATCAAAGCCAAAATCACTTTCCTTATAAAAAGCAGGATCAAAACAATAGACAGCAATTACATCGCCTTCTTTATCACAAGCTGCTTTTAAACTGTGATTATCTGTCACTCTTAAATCGTTTCTAAACCAAACTAGGTTGCTCATACTCTATAAATTAAAATCTAAACTTAAATGTAAACTCAACTTATTTTGTTGAACTTAAATCTTTCTTTATTAGTTGTCAAGCCATCGCAGGACGACTTCGCTTTCTTATAATTCAGGTGTCTTAAAACTTAAATTAAATCTAAACTTAAACTTAAACTTAAACTTAAACTTAAATCTACAGGAAACTGAACTCAAAACGTTCTCGACTGCGCTCGAACTGACATCTTTTTCGAGTTCGCGTATAAGTTCATTTATTCCCACTACATTTTTTACTGCAATACTTTACCGTTTCCCAATTCTTTTCCCATTTCTTACGCCACGTAAACTCTCGTTCACATACTGGACAAACTTTAGTTGGTAAATTATGTTGATTGCGTGCTTTTTGCTTCATAACATTTTCCGCGCAGGCGGAAATCTTTTTGTTAAGTCAAGCCGTTGCAGATTGGCTTCGCTTTATTGTTTCTCGATTCTTATTAATTTTCTCTACTGGATTAAAACCTGTGAGGTTGCCTTTCTAAATTCATCTTTTAATTTCCAACTGTTTCTAGGGCGAAACCTCACAGGTTCAATCGTCCCAGTTGCTAATTCGAGTTCAAATTAAGGTTGAAGTTCGAACTCATTTTGACTTACCAGTCTTCATAGAAATCTCCTCCAAATCTTTATCAACTTGTGCATAGCTTAATCGTTTTTCCACTTTTGCAGTAGCATAGCCGTCCAGACCATTTATTGTTACCGTACCAGCTTTTCCTAAGTCCACCCAACCATCTTCTGCGAGGTGATTTTCATGTAAAAAGATATCTGTAATTTTACAAATCACAAGAATACATCGGTTCTCTTCTAGATAATATTCATTCACATATTCGGCTGCGAGTTGAACTGGTGCATCTTTTATAAATGGAGCGCTAAAACCTTCTCGTTCCAGTTTTTCAATTCCTAATTCCTCAAACTCAGATATAGATTCATCATATTTAGCACTCGATTGGTGCGCACGGTCAATTAATGATTGAGGCAAATGATTCAATGTGATCTTACCTGTTTCTTTTAGGTTGTAATACGTATGACCTACGCCGTGTCCCAAAGGTCTTTGTACAAAACTAAACAAAGCTGGATTGCTTCCTAAATGCGTCACACTACTAAAAACAGCAACATTATCGATACCATCTTTGGAACGTGTCGCAAGAAGATTGGCACTTTTAAATCCAGTGATACTATTTACTAGATTACCACGATAAAATCGATCGTATTCTTGCAGTTGTTTTAGGTTGATGTGTTTCATTTGTTTAACTTATTGATCCAAATATAAAACAAAACAAGACCTTGAACAGCTTTCTAAATGTTTAAACTTTATTAAATTGCTGTATGGATTTACAAAAAGCATTTGAGCTCAACCGAGAAACTTGGAACACCAAGACTAGCATTCATTATGAAAGCGATTTCTATGATAAGCACGCTTTCGCGAAAGCGAAAAACTCATTAAACTCCTACGAGATCAATGCTCTAGGAGATGTAACAGGCAAGAAGATGCTGCATTTACAATGCCACTTCGGTCAAGATTCCTTGAGCTGGGCAAACAAAGGTGCGCAAGTTACAGCGGTAGATATATCTGATAAAGCCATTGAGTTAGGTAAAAAACTTAGTGAAGATTTAAAACTACCAGTAGATTTTGCGTGCTGCAATGTTTTGGACACCTCGCAACATGTAAAGGACCTATTTGATATTGTTTTTACCAGTTATGGCACCATTGGCTGGCTGCCAGATTTAAAACCTTGGGCAAAGATGATTGCTGAGCGTTTAAAGCCTGGTGGCATATTCTACATCGTAGAATTTCATCCTATTATCTGGATGTATGATTATAACGAGGAAAAACCATCACTCAAATATCATTATGCGCAAAATGAAGCTATTTATGACGAGTATCCTGGTACCTATGCTGCGCCAGATTCAAAAATGGTCTCTAAAGAATATGGCTGGAATCATTCCCTAAGTGAGGTGATCCAGTCTTTAATAGATGCCGGATTAACGATAGAACTTTTTGCAGAGCATGACGGTAGTCCATACGACGTTTTTCCTGATATGGAATTGCGAGAAGATGGACTTTATTATTTAAACAATCAATTGTTTCCTACTTTGTTTGAAATTAAAGCTAGGAAATGAATTTGAACTTGAACTTGAAAAACGAAACCTCTTCCCCAACCCTAAAGGGTGAGGTATCTTCTAAATTCAAACTTGAACTTGAAAGGAATATACCATGGTCCAACTTCTGAGGTTTAGCCATAGCATATAGCTTATGTTATCAAAATATTTGAATAGCAACCTCACAGGTTTAAACTTTCTAAAAAATGTATATAGCGAAGCCGTTCTTCAACGGCTTGACAAACTAAAAATCCCTTTTCAATTAATTTGAAAAGGGATTTTTAAATCTCGTAGGATTAGAGCTTATGATTCTACAACCTTAGCATCTGGAGCATTTTTCATCACGCTTTGAATACCGTTATCACACGCAGCATCTGAATTATACATCTCGCTTTTACCAATTACCTGACCGTTAGTTGCAGTAAGATTAAAATAAGGCTGGTCTGATTTACTCATACCTTTCTTGAAGCGCTTCTCATCTTGTGAGTTTTTACGTACCGACTCAATACCGTTATCTCTTGCAGCTTTTGTAGTGTAACCTTCACTGGCCAGAATACTTTGACCGTTTGATGCTTTTAATCTAAAACGAAACTCGCCTGATTTATTTGTATAAATTTCAAATTTTCCCATGTTATAATTTTTAATTGATAGCTAAAGATAAAACACTTCAACTAGGAAATAAAATTAAAACCTAGCTATTAATCCTGCATTTAAACCAAATGGATGTCCAGGACGCAAACCTGCCGGTTGTCTTGAAACTGCATATTCGTTATCAAGAACATTGATCATATTTATAGTTCCCGTTAAGTTCTTGTTGAAATGGTACCTTCCAGAAACATCAATAAGGAAATTACGGTCTACTCGTTCTGTAGCTGAGATACTACCAGTTCCAGCTTGAGTTCTCATTTCTCCTACAAATCTTGCATTTGCATTGATGTCAAATTTGGCATGTGATATTCCAGCAAGAAAGTTCCATTGATTCTCAGCAATGTATGGGATCTCATCTCCTATTTCTACTTCACCATACACGTCGCTATCAAAAGCGTTTTGGAATTCAGTCTGTGTATGTGTATAATTTAAGGTAAGCGGTAACGACCATATCTCATTGCTTTGTAATACATCATAAGTAAAACTCACTTCAATACCTGCAACGTTCACTTCTCCTGCGTTGAACATATCGGTAGTACCGCCACCGCCACCAGCTGCGAGGTCACTACCTAACAAATTACTGTAATCATTGAAGAATACTGTTGACTCTCCTCTTAGTCCTCCTATTAAGAATCTTGAACCCAATTCATAGTTGGTACTTTCTTCGGCATCAACATCTGGAGCACTTCCCGGAGGAGAAAACCCTTTATGGATTCCTCCAAAAAACGACCACATATTATTGATACGGTAATTTGCGCCTACTCCTGGAATAAATACATTTACATTATTTTCTCTTGAACTTAAATCTACACCTGTACGACCAGGATCATTACTCCCATAATTATCTCTAGTAAGGGTAATATCTTCATATCTCAAGCCTGGTGTTAAAGTTAACTTACCAAAGTTTACTTTATACAGTGCGTGAAGTGCTAATGCCTGAGCATCAGAAATGCGATTTGCATCTGTACCTCTAGTTGCTGGTGAAGTAAGTGCTAGCTGTCCATTTTCTATTCCGTAAAAGTCAACCCATTGAAAACGGTCTTCTTGATCTACATGATAACGCACACCTAGTTCCAAATCACTGAAAATATTTTCACCAAACTTAAAATTAACTTTAGATTGAATACCACGTGAATAATACACTCTATTGTTAGCTTTCACTCCAAAAACATCCTCGGCAGTGTCTTGTCCACTTTCTACGGCATTGTACTCTTCTTGAAATGTTACAGGATCAACTAAAAGATTGTTGATTCCCACATTTCCATTTCCTGTATTTACATAATCTAATTTGTACCAGTTTCTTTTAAAATTATTAGAATATGCAGTTGTTTGAATCAAAATATTCTGAGAAGGTTTGATGAGATGTGTTAGCTGTATTTGATCATGCTCCGTAGTGATATTATCTGCAGCACTTGCTAAATATCTACGGTAAGGATTTTCTTCAAAATCTGCATCTGCAAGACCTAGATAAGTTTCATTATCTAAACCTTCACTATACTGCAATTTTAAGGTTAGTGATTGCTGGACTTTGGCAGTAGCCTTAGAACGATATGTGAATTTTGCACTGTAATCATTACGGTCAAAACCGGTGTTTCCTCCATTGTCTAAACTCTTGAAACCATCACTACTAAAGTTAAGAAAATCTACTAGGTAACCCCATTGTTTACCACTATCACCTAAACGCAGCTCCGTCTGTCTGGAATTATAATTACCTATGTTCATTCTTGCATATCCTTTCAATTCGTTAGGAATGGAGTTAGATACAAAATTGATAGCTCCACCTGTTGTAAATGGACCGTATTGAACCTGACTACTTCCTTTCAACACTTCTATGGCTTCCATACGACCTACGTTAGGAAAATAATAAGCTGCTGGCGCTGAGTATGGTGCTGGAGCTATAAGAACTCCATCTTCCATTAATGTGATTTTAGAAGAACGCTCTGCTTGAGTACCTCGTAAAGAAATGTTCGGTCGTAATCCGAAACCATCTTCTTCAGTAACATTTACACCAGGAATGGATAATAGCGCTCTATTTACATCGGTGTAATTGAACTTAGTTAGATCGCGCTGCGACATATAATAGGAAGAACCTGTTCTGTTTTGCGCTTCAAATTTGCTACCTATTAAAGAGTTAGGTTTTAAATGAATCACTTTCAAGTTTTCTACAGAATCTGCAGGTTGTGAATTTTGTGCGTTTGCCAATTGTAAAGTACCGCTTAAAGCTAGGCACCATAATAACTTCTTCATTTATTTAGATTAAATATAAATAATATTTTATTTGCGGCTGCAAATTTAAAACGCTTATTTAGATTAAATAAACATAAGAAGCTTTTTTATCAATTGTTATTTTTTATGATTCTTTGAAAGTGTATAGAGATATTATATAGAATAATTCTAAATAAAAATGTAAGGATATCAAAGTGGCTATTGATTGTTTAGTTATTCCGCTTTCGCGAAAGCGAAAATATTAAAACGATAACTATTGAAGATGAGCCTTAAACAGCTCCATAAAGTATTTCTTGATCTTGTCTTTGATCTCGTCCAGATCAACTTCTCTTTTTAGTTCTGCAGCAAGAGAAGTAACCGCTTTATCATCAATACCACACGGAATGATGTGATCAAAATAACCCAAGTTAGTATTTACATTAAAGGCAAAACCGTGCATGGTAACCCAACGACTAGCACGTACGCCAAGTGCGCAAATCTTGCGGGCAAATGGAGTTCCTACATCTAACCAAACACCTGTCTCACCATCGCTGCGTTCTCCTTTAAGTCCGTAATCAGCCAAGATTTTGATAAACACTTCTTCTAAAAAACGTAAGTATTTATGAATATCTGTAAAGAAATTTTCTAAATCTAAAATAGGATAACCTGTGATCTGTCCTGGACCGTGATAGGTGATATCACCACCACGATTAATTTTATAAAAAGTTGCCCCTATCTTTTCAAGTACGTCTTCATTTGCAAGAAGGTTTTCAAAATCTCCACTTTTACCTAGCGTATAAACATGGTCATGTTCTACAAAAAGTAAATGGTTTTGCGTTTCAAGTCCTGCTTCTTCTCTCCTATTCTTGATTTTAGTTTCCAGAATAGCCTTAAACAGCTGCTCCTGGTAATCCCAAGTTTCTTTATAATCCCTGCGGCCTAGATCTTGAAAATTGACAGTTTTATTCATGTTGCAAAGGTAAGAGAATAGGATTCTATCTTCTAGTATTTCTATCTATTACAGCAGTAAAAACAAGTTTAAACGCCATAACTATTGAAATTCATTCTTATATTACATATTATCTATTTTTATTACTTAATATGAAACTTACATTTATAAATCTTGCCATTATACTTCTAATAATCTGTTGCATTTGTTCATGCGATAATTACAAAAAAGTTCAAAACAATGAGGAGTATCTTAATGTTAAAATAGACTCCAAATTGCAAGACAGTCTCGCATTTACGCTCTGTCAAATGTATGGAGCAGATCAAATGCTTAGAACCTCAAAAGGTTTCAATAATAAATGGGATTTATTGATATGGCCTACAGATTCTACTTTGTTTGAAAATCTTAGTCAGATTGTCAGAAAACATGGTTATCCAAGAGAAGAACTTCTTGGAGAAAAATATATGACACAAGAATGTGTATCCTCAGCAGCATATGCAATTTTACTGCATAGCCCACATCGATTAATTAATGAAAAAGAGTATTTGAACCTATATTTAGACGAAGTAAAAGATGATAGACTGGAACTCTCTGTATTATTGGAAGTCTTAGATAAGCCCAATTTTTTCAAAAGAGATGAAGAAGGCGACAGAAAATTAGTTTATGGTTCCAACTGGGGAAAACCATGTTTAAAGAATAGAAAACTGTCTGATTCTTTAAGAAAAGAAATAGGTCTAGCTCCTTTAAATCTAGAAGACTTTATAGACTGTTCAAAAGAAAAATAAAACTTTACGCTACCCTACCTATCAGGATTATTCAAAATGATCAATGCCGCAATAACACCGGGAATCCATCCTAAAAGCGTTAGAAGAAAAACGATAATTATAGAACCACAGCCTTTACCGATTACGGCTAATGGAGGAAAAATTATGGCAAGAATCACACGCCAGATACTCATATTTTTAGTTTAATGTTATTAGTTATTAGTTTGCAGTCGCAGTTTGCAGTTTGCAAAGCAAAAAAACCATACTTCCCATGCCTCATCCCTCATATCCACAAAATATGACGCTCAAGAAATGATATTGTTACAGCTGTAAAACTTAGAGTTTGTTTTAGTTTTATATTTTGATTTTGACTTTGATTTTATTTTACCTTTGCAGGCTTAATTCAAACAAACGTTATGCAACTTTCTGAACAAGAAATCGTACGCCGTGAGAAACTCGGCAAACTGCGTGCTATGGGAATAGATCCTTATCCAGCAGCTCTTTATCCTGTAGATACTACGTCTAAAAAGATTAAAGCCGATTTCAAAGAAGGTAAACAGGTTGTCATCGCAGGTCGCTTGATGGCGATTAATATTCAAGGTAAAGCATCTTTTGCGCAGTTACAAGACAGCGATGGTCGCATCCAGTTGTATTTTAATAGAGATGAGATTTGCCCTGGTGAAGATAAAACCATGTATAATGATGTCTTTAAAAAGCTCTTAGACCTTGGTGATTTCGTGGGAATTAAAGGGGAACTTTTCACCACACAAGTGGGAGAAAAAACCGTTTTAGTCAAGAATTTTGAATTACTAAGTAAATCTTTGAAACCATTACCTATTCCTAAGCAAAAAGACGGAAAAGTTTATGACGCATTCACTGATCCAGAAACACGTTACAGACAACGCTATGCAGACCTTGCTGTGAATCCGCAGGTGAAGGAAGTTTTTGTTAAAAGAACTAAGCTTTTTAACGCTATGCGATCGTTTTTTAATGAGCGTGAGTATTTTGAGGTAGAAACTCCTATTTTACAGCCTATTCCAGGTGGAGCAGCTGCTCGTCCATTCATGACACATCATAACTCGCTAGACATACCACTTTATATGCGTATCGCAAACGAGTTGTATTTGAAGCGATTGATCGTAGGCGGATTTGATGGCGTGTATGAGTTCAGTAAAAACTTCCGTAATGAAGGAATGGATCGTACTCACAATCCAGAGTTTACCGCCATGGAAATTTATGTGGCTTACAAAGACTACAACTGGATGATGGACTTTACAGAAGAATTGCTCGAGAGTTGTGCAGTAAGTGTTAATGGAACGACTACTAGCCAATTTGGCGAGCACACTATAGAATGGAAAGCTCCTTATCCTAGAGTCACTATGCGTCAATCGATTATTGATTTCACTGGTTTTGATATCGATGGAAAAAGTGAGGAAGAGTTGTACGCTTTCGCGAAAGCGGAAAAAATAGACGTAGACGCTACCATGGGAAAAGGAAAGTTAATTGATGAGATCTTTGGCGAGAAATGTGAAGGCAACTACATACAGCCTACGTTTATCACAGATTATCCTAAGGAAATGTCACCGCTATGTAAGCAACACAGAGACAATCCAGAACTTACAGAGCGATTTGAACTGATGGTTTGCGGTAAGGAAATTGCCAACGCTTATTCAGAGCTGAATGATCCTATAGATCAAAGAGAACGCTTTGAAGCGCAACTTAAACTTGCCGATAGAGGAGATGATGAGGCAATGTTTATCGATCAAGATTTCTTACGAGCTTTAGAGTATGGGATGCCACCTACCTCTGGTTTAGGAATAGGTATGGACCGATTGATTATGTATTTAACTAACAATCCATCGATTCAAGAGGTGTTATTCTTTCCACAAATGAAACCAGAAAATACGGTTTCAGTAGAATTAAATGACGAAGAGCAATTGGTTTTTGATCTTCTGAAAAAAGAAGAAAAAATGGATCTCAACGTTCTTAAAGAACAAGCTGGATTGAGTAATAAAAAATGGGACAAATCCATTAAAGGATTGACCGGTAAAACAGTGGCCAAAGTCGAAAAAACAGAAGAAGGATTATTTGTGAAAATCCTTTAAAATAAAAACTGAAGTTGATCTAATCATCCTTCAACTATTTCAAATACAAATATATAACCCAAAATAAAATACGATTATTCATGAAAAAATTAATGAGCATCATAGCCTTAGGACTTCTTTTAACTTCTTGTCAAGAGACACAAAAAATTGCTTTTGTAGACAGTGAAAAAGTTTATGAAGAATATCAAGGAAAAATTGATATCGAAGCAGGAATCACAAAGAAACAGGAAGATTTTAAAAAGAAAACTGATAGTCTAGGAATGGCATACCAAATGGAGGCAGCACCGATGCAAGCTAAATTTGGTAAATTGAGTCAACAAGAGCAACAATCTAATCCTGAAATTTTAGCATTTAGTCAAAAATGGCAAATGGTTGAGTCGCAGATTAAAGCTCAAGAACAAAGCATGCAAGCAGAACTTGAGAAAGACTTAAAAGAACTGGATACGAATATAGAAGAGTTTATCACCGAACACGCAAAAAAAAATAATTACTCTTTTGTGTTAGGAAAAAATAAATCTGCTGGATTAATTTATGGAAACGAGGCTAGTGATATTACGGAGACGATCATTAAAGAATTAAATGATGCGTATAGCAGTAAAGATGATACAGCCTCTACTACTGAAGAATCAAGTACAGAAACTGAGAAGTAATTAATAGTCATAAGATCACCTAAATATTTTAAACTTATATGTTTTATAATTTAGTTGAGTCTTAAAAGTGAAAATTTCAATAAAGCCTGCATATTTACCATATATGCAGGCTTTATTAGTTACCATTGGTTCAATTTACTGCCTATTTGAGTAAATCCTGCAACAGCGCTTTAGTTTGCTCAAAAGAAGGACTAGGAGCCTTATCGTCATAAACTTTACCTTCTTGATCAACAATAATGAATCTAGGAATAGAAGTGATCCCATAAGCTTCTGCAAACTCGCTATCAAAAGAGTTGTCTGCAAATAATTGAACGCCACCTAATTCTTCTTCTTTAACCATAGTTTTCCAACTCTTGTATGCTTTTTTAGCATCAACAGAGATACTGATAAACACAATGTTTTCTTCTGCAAACTCTTCTTCTAGTTTCTTAAGAAAAGGAATTTGCTTTTTACACGGAGCGCACCAAGTCGCCCAGACATCGATATAGACCAGTTTACCTTTAAAGTCAGATAAAGAGACGACCTTGTCATTGATATCCTTATAAGTGAATCCAGGGGAAACATCGCCTTTGTTGATAAGGAAAAGAGATTCTAATTGCTTTTTGGCAGCCTTAGTAAAGTCTTTGCTCGATGAATACTTTTCTATTAGTTTAAAATAATCTTCTGCTTTTGCTTTGTCTCTTGTGATTTGAGAATAAAAACCATTGAAAGTATTATTTAATACTTCTCTATCTTTAATTTCAAAAAGTTTTTTTTCCATGTTATTAAAACCATCTTCTGCATTAATTCTTTTAGACCAGATCGAGTTAACCAGATAGTAATAATAAGGTTGTACTTTATAATCCTCCATATTTCTAAGGTCTAATGAGGCTAACTCTGAATAAAACGCATCAGAAGGCTCAACTTCTTTACCTAAGGTATATTTGTAACTAGATTTATAATTTTGAATACTCAATAGATAATTAAATTGTAACGATTTTTCTTCATCGGTAATAAATGACTTACTTAATTGATAATTGTTCATCTCACTTTGAAGCCTTGACTTGATAGCTGCTATATTCTTAAGGTACTGATTTTCTGTGACATCATAGAAAGTACTGACATCTTCAGTCATTTTTTCCATTATAGAAGACTTTTGCTGTAAGTACGTATTTGCCTGTGAACGTTCCCCTTTAAAAGTTAAAGTATTTTCCATTTCGTTTGCGTCAAAATAAACTTCCAGCTTATCCTTAGGCAACAAATAAATATAGAAAGACTCTCTACCATATTCTAAAAAGTAATATCCTCTATCTACTGTAAGTTTTAATTTAAAATCACCATTAGAATTAATAGAAGTTTTTTCAATGAGTCTATTATTAATTGATTTAACCGAAATTTCTTCAAAGCTAGAATTCTTAATAGTTCCTTTTATTTCTGCTTGAGATCGAGTTGCTGACACTAATAAAGTGGTTAATAGTGCAATCAGCAGTAAAGTGAATTTATTCATTGAAATCTTTTTTGTATTTTAAAACAACCTAAGTCGATTGATTTTATCAAAGATAAAAAACCAAGTACGTAAATCTATATAGTTTAAATCTTATGTGGAAGTTTAACTATGATGAATTCATCCAACTTTTTAAAATCTCATGATAACAGAAGTTAACAGATTTGTTTTGTACCCTTTTAAACCAAACTCAAAATTCTACGTCATAGAATTATAACATTTAAAAGAAAAATAATGAAAAAGTTAATGATTTTAGTAGCGATACTTACCGTAGGAATTACAAACGCACAACGTGAAATGAGAGATATGTCTCCAGAACAAATGGCTTCTATTAAGTCTAAAAAAATGACACTTGCGTTAGATCTAGATGCAAATCAACAAGCAAAAGTTGAAACGCTTTTTCTAGAAGAAGCTAAGGATCGTGCAGCAAATAAACTGACTAGAGAAGAAAGAGCAAAACTAACTAGTGCGCAAAAAGCCGCTAAAATGGAAGAAATTTTAGAAAAGCGCATCGCAATAAAACGTCAAATGAAAAGCATCCTTAATGATGATCAATACGCTAGGTTTGAAAAGATGATGGCAAAAAATGCACAAAGAAAAATGAAAGGTGCAAAAAAGAGAAAAGGCAAGAGAGGTAATGACGGTGAGTAAATCTTTGTAAAAGGATTTTACAATTAAACCATACCCTTATTAATTACAAGCTGGGCTTTATTAAAAAATCCAGCTTTTTTATTCTTGTAACTATTGCTTGTTGAGGTCAGCTTGATCATCTTTTACTGATACAATTTTTTTATTTTACGATTGATTTAAATAAGCTTCTTTGTTGTTACTTAATTAATTCTTACTTTTAAAAATTCTAATAAACAAAATACGATGAAAAAATTACTTTTTATAGTGGCTCTTCTTGCAGGAACTTTTTCTTTTGCACAGCAAGAAATTTCAAAGGCTCAGCAAGACTTGAGTAAGAAAAAGATGGAAAAAGTGAATGCATTTAATGCAGATCTTGAACGTGAAGTTTCTTCAATAGTTGCGATTACAAAGCTGGATAAAAAGAATCACGGTGAGTTAAGAGAAATTGTAGGGTCAAAAGAATCTTCATTATCTAAACTAGATAAAGAAGGAAAAGATGCTGTAGATTATAATGGACGTCGCAATGACATCATGGACAACTATAAGAAACGACTTGAAAAGCTATTAGGTACAGAAAAATTTAATTTGCTACAAAGCAAAGTGAATCCTAAATAAGAAAAATTCTTTATAAACTTTGAAAGCCATTCCTTTTAGGGAATGGGTTTTTTATATTCTGTAATGTTCTCAACATCTTAAATTCAATTAAGAATTAGTGTTCCACTTGTTTTCGCCTCGAGCGGTAAAAAAATTAAAAATTAATAACTACCAGCTGGAAACGACTTCTCTACTCGCTTCAATGGTTTTATCCAGATCTTCATAAGAGAGTGCGTCATTTAAGAAATAAGATTCAAACGCACTAGGTGGCAAATAAATTCCACGCTCTAACAGTCCGTGAAAGAATTTTCTAAACCACTCGTTGTTACCTGTTGCAGCACTAGAAAAATCTACCACATCTTGGTCTGTAAAATGTACGGACATCATAGAACCGTAACGGTTGATTTTATAATCGATTCCTTTGTCAGAAAGAACACTATCAATTCCTTTATGCAAATATTCTGTTTTGGCGGCCAGACTATCGTAAATTTCAGGATGATTATTCAAGTGGGTTAACATCGCCATCCCAGCACTCATCGCCAGCGGATTCCCACTCAATGTTCCCGCTTGATAAACAGGTCCTAATGGAGCCAGATGATTCATAATCTCTTGACGTGCAGCAAAAGCTCCTACTGGAAGACCACCGCCTATCACTTTACCGTAAGTAACAATATCTGCTTTCACACCAGTTGTTTCTTGTGCGCCGCCACGGGCCAGTCTAAAACCAGTCATCACCTCATCAAAAATAAATAAAGCACCATGCTCATCGCACAAAGATCTTATTCCTTCTAGAAAACCGTTCTCTGGAACAATACAACCCATATTACCAGCAATAGGCTCAATGATGACACAAGCAATTTCACCTTCATTTTTTTTGAAGATCTCCTCAACTTGATCAAGGTTGTTGTACTGTGCAAGTAAGGTATCTTTTGCAGTTCCTTGAGTTACACCAGGACTGTTAGGACTACCAAAGGTTACAGCACCACTACCAGCCTGAATTAAAAAAGAATCGCTATGACCGTGATAACAACCGGCAAACTTGATGATTTTATCTCTTCCTGTAAATCCACGGGCAAGACGCACAGCACTCATACAAGCTTCTGTACCAGAATTCACCATACGTATTTGGTCTACATTAGGCGCCATAGAAACGGCAAGCTTTGCTATTTCTGTTTCTAGCGCAGTAGGCATTCCATAAGAAGTTCCTTTTTCAGTAGCCTTTATAACCGCTTCAACCACTGGTTCAAACGCATGACCTAAGATCATGGGTCCCCATGAGGCGATGTAGTCAATAATTTGATGACCATCTTCCGTTTGCAAGTAAGCGCCTTTTGCTTTTTCTACAAAAACAGGATCGCCGCCTACTGCATTAAAAGCTCTTACTGGAGAATTAACGCCACCAGGAATATATTTTTTTGCTTCTTGAAATAGCGCACTACTTCTTTGATAACTAAATGCCATGAAAAATTTTGAATTATTTTACAATAAGTACTTGACCTATACTTAAATCGTTTGATTTTAATTTGTTGAGCTTTTTAAGTTGCTCGACTGTTGTATTGTATTTAATAGACAGTCGGTATAAACTGTCTCCTTTTACAACAATATGCTGTTTTACAAAGCCTGAATTTTGAGTATCTTCAACTTCTTCAATTACTCGTGGCTTCTCGTCCACATCTTTGCCTAGAGCTATGTTATCATATCGATACAATTCATAGCGCTCAATGAGACTTATCAATTTTTGAGGGTATCTCTTATCTGTAGCATAACCAGCCCTTCTCAGGCCTCTTGCCCAGCCTTTATAATCATCAATATCTAGTAAAAATAAGCCTGCATATCGCTTGCGGTCTTTTAAAAATAAAGAGTGATCTCTATAAGAATAACTCGCATCGTTATATGTTCTAAAACATTCTTGATCTTCATCGTCGTCATGATAAATACGTCCACCAGTCCATCCCGTATGGCATTTAATACCAAAATGATTATTTGCCTCTACCGCTAGTCTTCCACTACCAGAACCACTTTCTAAAATACCTTGCGCAAGAGTAATACTTGCTGGTATTTTATACAACTTCATCTCTTCCATGGCGACATCCTTATAATCATCTACATAGTTTTCTACCTTATCACCACTTCTTGGTTTTGTTGTAGAAGTAACTTTATCTTCTTCTTTTTCTGTAATTGGAGGCTTTGTTACCGTTCTAGTCGTTTTATTAGCCTTTCTAGTAACCACACGTTTTTTAGAACCGCAAGAAGCCAGTAACATTCCTAAAATCAATAGGGTACAAATATATCTAAACGTAATTTTCATAACTTATCTTAAGTCGTCTCTTTTTTTCTAACACGTTATTGAATCCAGCAATCGACTGTAAACCGCCAGTATGAATGGCTAAAATACGAGTTTTCCCTTTGATAACGCCAGTTTTAACCTTATGTTCTATACCGTACAACATTTTTGCAGTGTAGATAGGTTCTAGTGGTATTCCTTGAGGATTTATTTGGGTTACGCTTTCGCGAAAGCGAGTATTCATATAACTTATTAATCCATCATCTGACTTTGCATAACCACCAAAAACATCTTCATTTACTACCTCAAAGTCTTTGTGAGAGGTATATTTCTCAATTTCAGCTTTCATAAAATCACCTTTTAAAGCGGAGAAAACGATAACTTTTTGATGCTTAGAAGCACTATTTATTATTCCTGCAGCGGTGCCACCGGTTCCAGCTGCCACGCAAATAAGGTCATAGTTTTCTTTATCAAATTCGGAGAGTATTTCTTCAGTTCCTTTTACTGCAAGAGCATTTGTTCCTCCTTCTGGAATATGATAAAATGAACCAAAGACGGCCTTCATTTTATTAAAAAAATCTTTAGACTCTTTCTGCCGATATGCTTCTCGAGAAACGAAATGAAATTGCATTCCGTTTTTTTGTGCTAATTGTAAGGTACTGTTATTAGAAAGGGTGTGTTCCTGATTTTTACCTAGCTCCTCGCCTCTTATAACACCTACAGTTTTAAGACCTAGTAATTTTCCAGCTGCTGCAGTGGCAGCAATATGATTTGAAAAAGCACCTCCATAAGTGAGAATCGTATCGTGACCTTGTTTTTGCGCCTCAATTAAGTTGTATTTGAGTTTACGCAGCTTATTGCCAGATACTTCTTTATGGAGCAAATCTTCTCTTTTAATGTCAATAAAAACACCTAGATCTTCAAAGTTTTTGAAGTTTTGATTAACAGCTTTTTGCGGTAAGAACAATTCATTCATATCGGTACTTTTTGCTGTAAAACTTCAAAAACGAAAATGGCTTTCTACTTTTTAAATACTCCTGATTGGTCTCCATTTCATAAGCTTCTCTTTCAAAAACTATATTCCTATAAGCGAGATTGTGTTTTCTATATTTTATAAGGCATCTCAAATAATCAAATCCGTACCAAATATGAAAAAAAATGATAAGCAACTCTTTTTGCTGCGCACCATGAATATATTCATGATTCATAAAAACTGTATCATCCAACTTAGATTTGTGCCTAATCAATAAAAAAGGCCACAGCGTCATGCCCGCATAGTTTTTTAAATATTTAGTTTTTAATGGAATCATGAATCGCAAAGTTATTGAATTACTTTTCTATGCATCATTTAATAGGTCATCATTTTAACAAGCTAAAAACAACCTTAACTCGATTCTCTATTCTATAGATACTGTTGTATTTTTATAAAATGAAAAAGATTATTCCCGTAGAGGAAGGTGATTATTATGTAACGCCTCAAGGATACCGCTGTTTTACAGAGCAATACCACCTCAAAAGAGGTTATTGTTGTGAGAGCGGTTGCCGCCATTGTCCTTATGGTTATGATAAGAAAACAAACAGCCAAAACTAGATGTTATGAGTGTAGATAGTTCTTTAGCACGCTTTCGCGAAAGCATACAAATAGGAATCCCTGAAACATTGCCTCCAGCTCATCAATACGATCCAACAATTAATCATGCTCCTAAGCGTAAAAAGATTCTAAGCCCTGAGGAGGAAAAGCTAGCATTGCGTAATGCGCTGCGATACTTTGATGCCAAACATCATGAGGTTTTATTACCAGAATTTAAAGAAGAACTAGATACATACGGTCGTATTTACATGTACCGTTTCATGCCAGATTATGAAATCAAAGCAAGAAATATAAGCGATTATCCTGCAAAATCAACTCAAGCCGCTGGCATCATGTTAATGATTCAAAACAATCTGGATCATGCTGTAGCCCAACATCCTCATGAGTTAATTACCTACGGTGGTAATGGTGGTGTGTTTTCTAACTGGGCGCAGTATTTACTGACTATGAAGTATTTGAGCGAGATGACCGACGAGCAAACACTTGTCATGTATTCTGGACATCCTATGGGATTGTTCCCATCTCACAAAAGCGCTCCTCGTTGTGTGGTTACCAACGGAATGATGATTCCTAATTATTCCCAACCTGATGACTGGGAAAAATATAATGCGCTAGGAGTAACCCAATATGGTCAAATGACGGCTGGATCTTATATGTACATCGGACCACAGGGAATAGTTCATGGAACTACTATAACTGTGTTGAACGCATTTAGAAAAATTGAAAAATCACCAAATGGAAACATTTTTGTAACCTCAGGTCTGGGCGGTATGAGCGGTGCACAACCCAAAGCTGGTAACATTGCCGGTTGTATCACGATTTGTGCTGAGATGAATCCTAAAGCGGTTCAAACAAGACACTCTCAAGGTTGGGTAGATATAGTGATAAAAAACACTCATGATCTCATTGCGAGAGTTCATAAAGCGCAGCAGAATAAAGAAACTGTTTCCATCGCCTATGAAGGAAATGTTGTTCATGTATGGGAAGCACTATTCCATGCCAAAATACATGTTGCTATAGGAAGTGATCAAACTAGTTTACATAATCCTTGGGCAGGTGGTTACTATCCAGTAGACCTCACATTTGATGAAGCAAATGAGATGATGAGTAATGATCCAGAGCGATTCAAAAAAGAAGTTCAGCATTCCTTGAGACGCCATGTAGAGGCCATTAATAAACATACAGAAAAAGGAACCTATTTCTTTGATTACGGTAACGCCTTTTTACTAGAATCCAGCCGTGCAAATGCTGATATTGCTGGAATAGACAAAGAATTTAGATATCCGTCTTATGTTCAAGATATTATGGGACCTTTGTGTTTTGACTATGGTTTTGGACCTTTTAGATGGGTTTGCGCATCAAATGATCCAGAAGATCTTAAGAAAACGGATCATATTGCGACTAAGGTTCTAGAAAAGTTATCGCAAAAAGCTCCAGAGCGCATCCAGCAACAAATGCAAGATAATATCAAATGGATCAAAGGAGCTCAAGAAAACAAACTCGTTGTAGGATCACAAGCCAGAATTTTATATGCCGATGCAGTAGGAAGAATAGAAATTGCCCGAGCATTTAACAATGCGATTGCAGCTGGAGAAATAGGACCAGTTGTTCTAGGTCGTGACCATCATGATGTTTCTGGAACAGACAGTCCTTATCGAGAAACTTCTAACATTTATGACGGTTCTCGTTTCACTGCAGACATGGCTATCCAAAACGTCATAGGAGATAGCTTTAGAGGTGCTACATGGGTTTCTATTCATAACGGTGGTGGCGTAGGCTGGGGAGAAGTGATTAATGGAGGTTTTGGAATGGTAATTGATGGTAGTAAGGAGTCAGAAAACAAGTTGGAGTCCATGCTGTTTTGGGACGTGAACAACGGTATTGCTCGTAGAAATTGGGCAAGAAATGAAAACGCCGTTTTTGCCATAGAAAGAGCCATGGAACTCAATCCTTCTTTAAAAGTTACGATACCTAACGAGGTAAGTGATGATTTGATTAAAAATATGTAATCCGTTTTTAAGAAAGTGGTTGTAGATTCCGCTTTCGCGAAAGCAAACAAAAAATAAAAGCAATGAAAAAATTAGTAACTCTAGTGGTTGTATTTACTCTTTTAGTAAGCTGCCAAACCGTGCGTGTTTCCCAAGATTATGCTCTTGATGCCAACTTTACCAATTATAAAACCTATGCATATTTTAAAGCTGGTATTGATGAAGCAAATATTTCAGAACTTGATAAAAAGCGAATTCTTAGAGCGATAGATACTGAAATGGCTGCAAAAGGTTTCGTAAAATCAGACAATCCAGACATGATGGTAAGCATATTTACAGATTCTAAGGAACGTGTAGATGTATTTAACAACTGGGGCTGGGGTTTCGGCGGCGGCTGGGGCTGGGGCTTCGGTGGTGGCTGGGGCGGCTGGGGTAATAACGTGAGCCGTGTTACAGAAGGTGTTTTATATATAGACTTGATAGACGCCCGTAAAAAAGAATTGATATGGCAAGGTGTAGGTACGGCACCTCTTAAATCTACTCCAGAGCAAAAAGTAGAACGTACGAACAAAATAGTTAAAGAAATATTGAATCAATATCCTCCTATGCCTAAAGGTTAAATTAACTTAAATTGTAAGAAGAAACCCATTTCAATCGATTGAAATGGGTTTTTATCGTTAAATAAACTAAACTCAGCAAAACCAGCTCAAGTATTAATAAGCCTGACTCTCTAGTTAAGACACTAATTTTCAGATCATAATTAATATTTTTTGCATACTTTTAACTCAAATTATTCGGTTATGAAATTATATATCGCACTTACGTTTATTTGTATCTGTAGCATAACCTATTCTCAAGTAGGAATCAATACAGACACTCCTACTGACGGTACTGCACTCGATATTAATGTAAATGATAAAGGAATTCTTATTCCTAAAGTCTCTTTATCTGGAAACAATAGTTTAACTGGTATTGATTTAGTCGGTGTTAGCCTTGAAGAAGGAGTTCTGGTTTACAACACTAACGTAGTTACTGGTACGAATGCTATAAACGAGGGATTTTATTATTGGAATGGTACAGATGAATGGATTGCCTTAGGAAATGATGCAGACTGGTCATTAGATGGTAATACACTTACGTCTTCAGACAGATTAGGAAGTACTAATTTTATAGCTGTAGTCGTTAAAACTGGAAATACAGATCGATTTAGATTTGAAACAAATGGTACTTTAAGAAGTGTCGGTAATGGTACCGAAACTTCACCTAGTTATTCTTTCGTGAACTCAACAAATTCTGGAATTTATTTGAGCTCAAGTAATCTCAACCTTACTTTTACTAGTAATGGTGATGATTTTCTAGCTCATCAATCTTTTGGTAGTTCAAGTCAGATAACTTTTAATCCAGATGGTGATCCTAATATGAATTTACAGATACGAGGAGACTCTGGGGTAATTTTGAACGCAAATCCAGATCGAGAAAATATCATGATAGGAAACAATTCCAATCCTGACTATGCATCACTTGCATTAGCACATTCTAACAAAGGGTTTTTACCAAATAGAATAAGTATTGCTAGCCTATCTAATTCTGCTCCGTTAGTAAGTAGTCCTGTTGATGGCGTCATGGCTTACAACACATCTAGTAGCAGCAATACAGAAGGAATGTATGTATGGGATGGAAGATGGAAAAAGTTCTATACAAACGCGGAATCTTTAATTCCTCAGTTTACTGGATACAACATCGGTAGTAGCACCAACAGGTATGGAACCATTTTTCTTACCAATACTCCAGATGTAAGTTCTGATCGAAGACTAAAAGATAATATAATTGATGTTTCAGTAGGTCTTGATGAAGTGTTACAAATGAGACCAGTTTCTTATTATTTAAAATCGGATAAGACTAAAAACCAACTAATAGGTTTTATAGCTCAAGAAATGAAAGAACTTATACCAGATGTGGTTGAAACAGATGAAAACGGAATGCTTAGTATGAGATATTCTGAATTGATACCTGTACTTACAAAGGCAATTCAAGAGCAACAAGCAATTATCGCTGACCAAAAGAGCGAAATTAGTACCTTAGAAGAACGAATAGCCAGACTTGAGAAAATAGTTCTTAAGAAATAGTTTAAACTGTTTTTAATTCAACTGCATAAGTAGTCTCAACACACTTATCAAAACTCTTAGAAACAGAGCAGTACTTTTCAAAGCTTAAATCCGCTGCTTTTTGTGCTTTTTGAGCATCTATTTCTCCTTCTAGAATCACTTTAACGTGCATAGATTTAAAAGGCATGGAGTCATCTAATAGGTAACGATCGCCTTCTACTTCTACTTTATAACTAGTAATTTCTTGACGTTGTTTTTTAAGAATATGAATAATATCTATGGCACCACTTAAATCAACTCCTGAGCAAAAAGTAGAACGCACTAACAAAATTGTGAAAGAAATATTGAAACAATATCCACCGATGCCTAAGAGGTAACTTATGTTAGTCTGAGCTTGTTGAAGACAATTTTAAAATTTAAAATCCCATTTCATTGATTTGAAATGGGATTTTTATTATCTAGAATTTATTTTTTTAAGGCAAATCAAATGCGTTATCAAAGTCTTGTTGGGTAATGGTAAATGTATAATTGTTACCGTCTTGTTGCCAAGCAATAGTTGACCCAGCAAATAAATTCCGATCACCAGAAAAACATTTTGTGTTATCTCCGATTACTATGCAATCATAACCTAGATTATCTTCAAATTTTATGATGATTTTATTACCTCGCTCAATGCCGTCTATTTCTGGACAACCGAGTAAGGACATAAAACCTTCTGCTACATAATCACAGTTAAAAGAAGAATTACTAGCCACTACAAAAGAATCAAGTAAAACACTAATGCTTGCATTAACGCCATAAAATTCTAATGTAACTGGCACATTACTTTCATTAGAAAATATTAAATTATATTCTCTTTGATCATCTTCTTTCGAACATCCAATAAATAGGAACATGGAGAACAAAACAAAAAGAATACTAATTTTATAAATTACTTGCAACTGTTTCATAATCTTCAAATAAAAAGGTTATTTAATTTTAAATTAAGGCAAATCAAATGCATTATCAAAATCTTGTTGGGTAATTGTAAAAGTGTAGTTATTATCATTTAAACTTGCCCAGCCTAGAGATGTTCCTAAGAAAAAAGCACGGTCACCGTCAAAACAAGTCATAGAGTCTCCCAAAGAATCACATAAATAGCCTTTGTTATTTTCAAAACGAATAATTATCCTGTTGATAATATCGACATCTGCTCTGTTTCTGCAAGCCTTCAATCCTACAAAACTGGAAAACCTATAATTGCAAAGATAAGATCCACTTGCATTTAACTCCTCTGTATATGCCAAGATTGCACTATTGCTATTATTGATTATACTGGTTTCGTAAAATTCTAAAGTTATATTTTGACCTGTCTCATTTTTTATTTCTAGATTAAAGCTGCTAAAATCTTCCTCAACAGTACATCCTGAAATTAAAATCAATGCAATTACGAGAATAAACTTATAAATTACTTGCAACTGTTTCATAATCTTCAAATAAAAAGGTTAATTGATTTTCTGTAGGGTTATTAAACCTATTAATCAGCTCATTTCTCCATGGTCGTAACGATCTTCTACCATCCAATGCCTGCCAAATTTGTGACAATTCTCCAAAGGGCGAGAGATCTGTAATCTAGAAATAAAACAAGATCTTCTTTATATAAGTTTAGCATCCTAACCATACTAATAGCAAGATACCAACTTAAACTTAAAAATCTACAGATGTTTAGTTTCTAACTTACCTGAGACTATGAACCTTTATCTAACCTCACCTTCTATAGTCATTACCGTATATGGCGGAGCTGTGTTTGCTTCAATCATGGCATATTTAGTAAATTCGCCTCGATTTTCAGGAGTAAATTGAATAGTGACCTTACTGGACTCTCCAGCATCGATAGTTTGAGATTCAATATCTGAAATTAAACACTCACATTCTGTCAGAATATTTTCAATCCTTAATTCCTTCGAGCCAGTATTTTTCACGTTAAAGACATAAGTGGAAGCTTTACCTATTTGAAACTCCTCGTTTTCTGGTGCAACAACTAGATTTTTGGCGAGTGTAGTGTTATCTAATCTAAAATAATATTTCCACTGATCCCATTTAACTATTAGAACAGTGCTTGCTATTAATATAAGGGCAGTTATTAAAATGTAAAAAACTTTTTTCATGATTTCATTACTTGAATTCAATAATAATAATAATAATAATAACCTAATATAATTAAATATAACGAGTTATCAATACCTCAATAACTCCTCAATCTTAGCCTTTACTTTTTCCGTAGACGGAATCATCGTTTCCTCCAAAACCGAATTCAGTGGAATCGCAGGCATGTTTTCAGAACCTATCACCATAACTGGTGCGTCTATGTATTTAAAACACTCTTCTTGAATACGACCTTGTAATGCACGTGAGAAACTATTTTCGCTAGGTTCTTCGGTAACGACTAGGCATTTACCACATTTTTTCACGCTTTCAAACACCGTCTCATAATCTAGTGGATGCAGCGTTCTTAAATCCACTACTTCTACTCTATCCTGTAAACCTAGTTCTTCTGTAGCATTCATTGCCCAGTGCACGCCCATTCCATAAGTGATGATGGATAGCGTTTCTTCTTCTTCCTTTTTCCAGATTTCTTGAAGTACCCATGCTTTTCCAAATGGCAACACGTAATCCTCACTAGGTTCTATACTTGTTGCTCCTTTAGTTCCTTTTACCTTAGACCAGTACAATCCTTTGTGTTCAAAAATTACTACTGGATTTGGGTCGTAATAAGCTGCTTTCATCAATCCTTTTAAGTCGGCACCATTTGATGGATAGGCTATTTTTAAACCTCTGATGTTAGAAACCACGCTTTCCATAGAACTAGAATGGTATGGTCCTCCCGAACCGTAAGCGCCTATAGGAACTCGTAGAATCATGGAAACCGGCCATTTTCCATTACTTAAATAACAGGATCTTGAAACCTCAGTAAATAGTTGGTTCAATCCTGGCCAGATATAGTCAGCAAACTGCACCTCTACAATAGGCTTTAAACCAGCGGCACTCATTCCTACCGTACTTCCTACAATGAACGCCTCTTGAATAGGCGTGTTGAATACTCGATTATCACCAAATTTTTGTGCCAGCGTCGCTGCTTCTCTAAAAACGCCACCTAATCTTCCACCTACATCTTGTCCGTATAACAAGCATTCTGGATGTTTTTTCATTAATTCTTCAATGGCAAACAGTGCACAATCTACCATCACGACTTTATCAGCACCTTCTGGAGAGCGTTCTCCTTTTTCTTCTGTAATTGGTGTTGGTGCAAAATCATGTGTGTATAAATCTGATGGCTCTGGATCTGATTGTTGTAATGCGAGTTCTAGAGCTTTTTTAGATTCCGCTTTCGCGAAAGCGTCATAACCATCTAAATCCTGCTCGCTAAATCCATTATCGAGCAATAACTGCCTCATACGCGGATATGGATCACGGCTTCTCGCCTCTTCCAAATCATCGCGATAAAACTCCATTCTTACACCACTGGTGTGGTGATTTAACAATGGCACTTTAGCGTGAACCAAAAACGGTCTGCGCTCTGTTCTTATTTTTTCAATCACCTCATTTAAGGTGTTGTAACTCTCTTCAAAATCTGTCCCATCGATAGATATAGCTTCTATACCGTGAAAACCGGCAGCATATTCAGCAGCATTTTGCGCACGAGTCTCTGCAGCATTTGCACTGATATCCCAACCGTTATCTTGCACTAGATATAAAATAGGCAATTGCTTTAAAGCTGCCATTTGAAAAGCCTCAGCAATTTCTCCTTCTGTGACAGATGCATCACCTAGAGAACAAACAACTATTGGACTATTCCCGCGAACGCGGGAATCTTCTGTATGAAAAGAATTATCATAAGAGTTAGTCGCCTTACCATCCATGGTCTGCGACTGATCATTAAGTTCAGGACTCTCATTGAAGAGATTACCGCTTTCGCGGTAATGGAAGCCCAAAGCAACACCAGTAGCAGGAATAGCCTGCATTCCTGTAGCACTAGATTGATGAGGGATTTTAGGCTTATCGATATCATTCAACGATGGATGTGAGTAGTAGGTACGTCCACCAGAGAAAGGATCATCTTTTTTAGCCAGTAACTGCAACATTAAATCATAAGGTTTCATCCCTATAGAAAGTAACATCGCGTCATCGCGGTAATATGGAAAAGCATAATCTTGTGGTAACAACTGCATTCCTAGCGCAGTCTGAATCACCTCATGACCGCGGCTGGTAGCATGAACGTACTTAGAAACTGTTTTAAAGTTTTCTTCGTAGAGCTCTGCCATGGCTTTGGCAGTTGTTAGGTTTTTGTATCCGAATTCTAAAATTTCTTTACTTATTTTCATAATATCTTGAATTTCCGCACTTGATGCGGAATCTGATTATACTTACTCAATACTAATTAATAATTCTCATCATCCCACAAAGCCTCTGCAAGATCTAGCCATTCTGGATTATCCTTTTCAATAAGGTCTATTTTCCATTGCCGCTTCCACTTCTTCAGCTTCTTCTCTCTTGCTTGTGCATCTTGAACCCATAGAAATTCTTCAAAATAGACCAGTTTTTTAGTCTGGTATCTTTTAGAGAATGCTTTTTTATATTTTTCTTCCTTGTGCTGATTTATTCTATGTTTTATATCATCCGTCATTCCTACATATAAAACACCATCTTTCTTGTTAGAAAGTAAATAGACATAATATTTGTGCTCGTAACTGGCCATTAGATAAAACTAGCAGTTTCCGCGTCGAGCGCGGAAAATCAATTTCTTTAATAATCATTTTCAGGTGCAGCTTCCAGATTCAAAGCCACTTGCTTTAAAAAACTTCCTCCCAAAAACCCATCTACTACTCTATGGTCAAATGATAATGATAACATCATCATACTTCTTATCTCAATACTGTCCACGTCATCTTTGGTCATTACCTCAGCACGTTTTTTAATGATTCCTGTTGCAAGAATAGCTACCTCTGGCTGATTGATAATAGGTGTTCCCATTAATGAGCCAAAAGTTCCCACATTTGATATCGTAAAGGTTCCTCCTTTAATATCGTCTCCACCTAATTTATTCTCACGTGCTAGGTTTGCCATGCGATTCACATCTGCAGCAATTTCTTGTAGAGATTTTTGGTCTGCATTTTTTACTACAGGAACGATTAAATTACCTGATGGTAATGCCGTTGCCATTCCTACATTGATATTTTCTTTAACGATGATATTGGAACCATCTACACTTGCGTTAATATTAGGATATTCCTCAATTGCTCTCGCTACCGCATCTACAAAAAGCGGTGTAAACGTTAATCGCTCGCCATACTTTTCTTGAAAAGGTCCTTTGTTTTTATTACGCCAGTTCACTAAATCGGTAAGATCTGCTTCTACATAAGCAGTCACATGCGGACTAGTATGTTTAGAATACACCATATGATCTGCAATCATAGAGCGCATACGGTCCATTTTTATAATGGTACCAGTTCCTTTATCTAGTTTAAGTTGTGGTATACGATATGCTGTAGGATCTGGTTCATTATTTACTGCTTGTGCAAATTGAAATGGCCTACCTTCATTAATATAATTTACCACGTCACTCTTGCGTAATCTACCTTCATGACCAGTTGCTGGTATACGAGCTAACTCTTCGTAGGACATATGATTCTTACGAGCGATAGAGTCTATTAATGGACTGACGAATAGGTCTTGATTGACAAATGCGTTTGAAACTGAACCTACATTTTTCTTCGGTAAACGTTCTCGACTCTCGCTCGAACTGGCATCCAACTTGTCATGCTGAACTTGTTTCAGCATCTGTTCTTTCTTATCGCTAGGCATTTCTGAAATTGCAGATTCTGAACTCGACACATGGCTAGAAGAACCATCAGCCTCCTCAAATTGCGCAATCACGCTACCTATTTCTACCACATCACCATTTGCGCATAAATGCTTTGTCATAACGCCTGCCGTTGGTGCTGGCACTTCATTATCTACTTTATCAGTTCCTACTTCTACTAGAATATCGCCTTCTTCAAAAGCTTCACCTTCTTGCACAAGCCAGTTGAGTATCGTTCCTTCGGTAATTGATTCTCCCATTTTTGGGAGTATAAAATCCATAGTCTTTGCCATGGCATAAAAATAAGAAAACTAACGCTTGTTAGTAGTGAAAATTCTGTTGTAATTCTGCTTTCGCGAAAGCGGGATTCTCAAAATCAAAAAATCATTACTTATTTTCACATTGTTTAAGAAGTAACAATGCAAATTCACTATAAAGAAAAAGCGCTGCTAGCTAATCAATATAAAATTGAACGAGCAGAACGCAACAAGAACTGGATAGGAAGAAACTGGTTTAATGTGCTTTTATTTGGGGTTTTTATCAGTTTTGTGGGACCAGTTTGGACTCACCAACCAGATGGAATCTATAGAAAAAAAGCAGTAAAAGCGTTAGATTATAGCGATTTTGATTATGTAGGCACAGTTGCTTATGTTTTCGTAGTTTATTCTATTTGCATTACTATCGCTTACTTCGTGTGGAAACACCAAGACGAGAAAAAAATTAGAAAATTAAAAGCCCACAGAAAAGAACTTGAAAATGAATTGAAAGTTTTACTAGATAATAAATAAATCTGAATTACTTATTTTTCATTTCCTGTAACGTCTTATAAAAATCTTCTTGAATTGGTCTGTTTTCAGGAATTTTACGAAGTGGCTCTACTTCTTTCATGGTCTCGTGACAATCAGCAGGTAGTTGCTGGTAGAGTTTTGTTCCCGCTGTTTTCCAAGCGATCATTTGATCGGAGACTTCTTTTATTTTTTTTGCTGGATTTCCTACGATTAAAGATCGCGGTTCAAAAACAGCTTCGGCTTTTACAAATGCCATGGCGCCTACTATGCATTCATCGCCTATGGTTGCGTCATCCATAATCACACTATTCATACCTATCATACAATTGCGACCTAAGTTTGCTCCATGAATAATTGCTCCATGACCTACATGAGCACCTTCTTTAAGCGTGATGCTTTTGCCAGGAAACATATGTACAGTACAATTCTCTTGCACATTAACTCCATCTTCAAGAATTATCTCGCCCCAATCGCCTCGTATCACTGCACTGGGACCTACGTAACAATTCTTACCTACAATCACATTACCAATTACTGTCGCTTGAGGATGGACAAAACTGGACTCGTGGATTACAGGAATGTGGGATTTGAAACTAAAAACTGCCATAAGATTGATTCTTATGGCAATTTACTTATTTGTCGGTAAAATTTTATGGTGTTTCGCTTTCGCGAAAGCGAAATTTTAAATAAATCACGTACCTAAATTGATCGGAGACAAGAAATAACAAGATTTCTCATCTTTGATTTCTAACCTTAAAATGATTTAAGTGATATGCAAATAAAGACCAAGTTTAGTCTCTAAATGCTATTGATAAACTAGAAACACCTACTTTAAAATCAGGATCTTCAGAGCCTCTAAAAAAGTCATAGCTTAGGTATATGTAGCCTTCATTTGCCCAGTTTGAACCCCATGAGTTAATCAATTTAAATGCGTCTAAACTATCGTCATAACCTACAATAGTCATTGCATGACAACCTTTAAAAATTAATTCTACGACTTCATTAATTATAAAAATATCATTTTCAACATCATATACATTACCGAAATGTAAGTCTGTCATCATTGAAATGATGACCGGACGACCATCGATTAAAGCAGATTTTACCTCATC
Organism: Nonlabens dokdonensis DSW-6; assembly: GCF_000332115.1. NCBI lineage: Bacteria > Pseudomonadati > Bacteroidota > Flavobacteriia > Flavobacteriales > Flavobacteriaceae > Nonlabens > Nonlabens dokdonensis. Next base: position 2,399,970 of record NC_020156.1, on the reverse strand, counting down.
CATAACAGGCATTATGATATCTGGCTGCGTATCAGAATAATAAGGCCCAATAGACTCATAACTAGAAATCTTAAAATCTTGCGCGTTTACCAATTGAATAGAATCTGGTTGAATAATACAATTGGAAATATCGATTGGAAAATCTTCAATAGGAAGCGTTCCGATATTTTTCATCAACTCAAAGTTATCGTTGATGCTTGATCCGTAACAATTTCCACTACCCAACTTAATTTGATTGAAAGCAAAAGACGAACTTAATATTTCAGTATTAGAATCTATAAGACTATCGTTTTCAATATTTTTTAAGTAACTACCTAGATAATAACTAGTTGCCCATGAAGCACAACTACCTTGACTTCCTTGAGAACCTACAGGCGGCATAAAACTGGAGAGATCAATAGAATCGGGAAAAGTCTGAGCTATAGGGTAATCAATTGTTTTACCATCTACTGCGGTGCTCCATTCACAATTTTCTAGTCCATCAGTCAAAGGATCATTATCAGGATTAGGATCTACCGTAATGTAAGGAAGGTCTTCAATCGGTTCAACCGATTGAAAATCATCTTCATACCTCTCATATTCACAAGAATTCATGAAAGTTAATAGTCCTACTACTATAAGTGATTTTACTAAATTTTTCATTGGCCTGTTTTAATACTAGTATTAAAAACCATAAATGGTTGCGTCAAAAATTGAAAATTATTTAAATCTTTTTAAAGTCTCCTTAGTAAACTTACTCAACACCAACCTTCCTGAAATCTTTGCTCTCTCAAAAAGTAAACTATCCCAGTCTTCACAACCGGTCCAGAACATCTTTTTCATCTCGGTCATAGCATCTGGATTGTAGGTGCAAAGGTTCTCTGCAAATTTTTGTACAGCGACATCCATTGCTTCAGTAGATTCATAAACCTCTGCAAAAAGGCCATTATTCTTTGCCCACTCTGGAGTATAGAATTCGTTTGCATTAATAGCAATCTGACTCATTCCAGTCAGTCCAAGTTTGCGCTCTACCGCTGGACCTACCACAAATGGCCCGATTCCTATGTTGAGTTCGCTCAATTTGATACTAGCAAATTTAGTCGCAAAGCAATAGTCAGTTGCCGCAGCAACACCTACTCCACCACCGACTGTTTTACCTTGCACACGACCTAGGATAAATTTAGGGCACTTGCGCATCGCATTGATCACATTTGCAAAACCAGAGAAGAATACTTCGCCAGTTTTTTCATCATCAATAGCAATCAGTTCTTTAAAACTAGCTCCAGCACAAAAGGTGCGTTCTCCACCAGATTTTAAGATGATCACCTTAGTAGCGTCATCGTTACCAGCATCTGTAATAGCTTGTGCTAGTTGTGCTAGAATATCTCCTGGCAAAGAGTTGTGCGCTGGGTGAAAGAATTCTATGATTGTTATTGCGTTTTCTGTTTGGGTTTTTACGTAGGGATCACTCATTTTAATATGCTTTTGTGTTTGTATTGAGCGAAGTCGTGCCGCAACGGCTTGACTCTTGAACTGTCAAGCCGCTGCATAGCGGCTTCGCTTATTATTTATCTCAATCTTTTTTAAATCGTTCTTTACTAGTAATAAAGCCTGTAAAATCCCAGTCTGCAGCCAGATCGTTCCATTCGGGATTTACACTCTCAATCAAATTAATCTTGTACTCTCTTTTCCACTTTTTAATCAGTTTTTCTCTTTTTATAGCTGCGAGTGGTTCATCGTGTTTCTCAAACCAAACTAATGCTTTAATATTATACTTACCTACATGGGTTTCAAAAGTTGCATTTTTATGGTCAAAGACTCGTTGTTTAATATTGTTTGTCACACCTACATAAAATAGCTTATTTTTTATATGAGCCATGATGTAGGTATACATTGTTTTCATAGCGGAATACGAATTTTTATTGTCATCTCTTTAGCATTTAGCGAAGCCGCTCTGCAGCGGCTTGACCTACAAATAAGCCTACGCGGAAATTATTCCAAACTGAGTTAGATGGTGATATACATGCTTTCTCTCCAACAAAGTCCACTCGTACTTACTCAACTCACCAAAAACAGCATTCTTTGTCGTTGCTTTAGGGTTACGTTTGAAATATTCTAGATATTCCTCACGTGCCTCTAGCATTTTAGCTTTAGCAGTTTCAAGATCTTCATGTTTTAAATCTTCAAGCGTTCCATCTTGTTTCATCAACGGCATTTTGTGATTTTGTGGCATTTTATCATAATTCCACAAAGTCGCTGCTACTTTTTCTAGATATTCATCTGGTGTAGCAACTTCAAAATCTTGAATCTCACCACTAGCAATTCTATAGCTCATCTCGAGATGTTCTACCATGTGCTGTGGTGTCATTGTTCCCCAATTAGGTTTTGCGTTTGCATCTAATTTCGCTAAAGCAGACTTTATATAGCCTTCTGTAATTTCTGGAAATACCGTTTGCTTTTTCTCTACCATGGTGAGAATGGTCGCTACCGCTACCAAAGCTGTTGCTTCTTCATCAGTCTTTCCATTTTCATAATCTACTGGCTCTGCATCAAAAACCTCTACATACCATTTTACAATACCAGATGGATGTTCACGACCAGCAACGTCTCTTTCTCGTTTTTCTTTACAAGTCAAGCGTACATAAATCGTGTCATTATGATATAAAGGTCTCAAGAAACGAATGTCTTCTAGACCATAATTTGCACTTACTGGTCCTTTATTAGGATAAACAAATAATCCTGCCGCGGCACTGATGATAAAGTAACCGTGGGCGGTACGTTTCTTAAAAATACTTCCATCTAGACTGGTAATATCTGTATGCGCATAGAAATGATCCCAAGTTAAGTTTGCAAAATTCTGGATATCAGTATCAGTCAGAGTTCGTTTATGAGTTTCTAGGCTCATTCCAGGTTTGATATCCTCATAATGGTATGAGAATGGATGATTCTCTGCTTTTTTATAAGCTCCATTAGGCTGATAAATTCCAGTGATTTCAGTTAATGAAGTTGGACTTCCTTGAACGGCACAACGCTGCATGTAATGTTTTATACCTCGCAGTCCACCCATTTCCTCGCCGCCACCAGCACGTCCTGGTCCACCATGTACTAACAGTGGTAATGGAGAGCCATGTCCTGTGGATTGTGGTGCGCTATCTCTATTTAAAGTCAATATTCTACCATGTGACGATGCTGCGTTTATGGTATACGCTTTCGCGAAAGCGTCATCACCAGTAACTACACTGCTCACCAACGAGCCTTTACCCATATGAGCCAGTTCAATCGCCTCATCTAGATTTTTATATGGCATCAACGTACTCACAGGACCAAAACATTCTACTTCATGAGCTGCGGTATTTTTAAACGGTTGATCTTCTCGCATTAAAATAGGTGACATAAACGCTCCTTTTTGGGCGCGATCTCCTAAAATTTCTACCTCATCTAGGTTACCATAAACCATTTGTGCGGTTTGAGCAATTTTTGAAATTTGTGATTTAGTAGTTTCTCTTTGATCGTTATTAATAAGAGCACCCATGCGAGTTTCTCTCAATAAAGGATCTCCTATAACGGTTTTAGAAAGTTGTTTTCCTAATTCGATTTGCACGTCTTCCATCAGGTTTTCTGGGACAAGAATTCTTCTAATCGCTGTACATTTTTGTCCAGCTTTAGAGGTCATCTCTTTACGTACTTCTTTTACAAATATGTCAAATTCTGGAGTTCCAGGAACAGCATCTGGTCCTAAGACAGATGAATTTAATGAATCTGCCTCCATCGTGAACGGAACTGACTCTTCTAATAATCGTGGATGTGCTTTTAATTTTCTACCGGTATGCGCACTACCTGTGAAGGTGACTACATCTTGTGAGTTCACCGTATCTAGAATACTTGTGGTCAAACCACTTAAGAGTTGTAAAGATCCTTCTGGAAGGATTCCTGAATTGATGATTTCGCGTACTACAGCTTCTGTTAAAAAGGCTGTTTGTGGCGCTGGCAATACGACTGCTGGCATACCGGCCATCCAGTTTACAGCACATTTTTCTAACATTCCCCAAACTGGAAAATTAAATGCATTGATATGCACGGCGACACCTTTGCGAGGTACTAGAATGTGATGTGCCATAAAACGACCACCACGCGATAAATCGATAGGATCACCTTCTACGGCATAACTCTGATCTGGAAAGAGTTTTCTAAGACTTGCATTTGCAAATAGGTTTCCAAAACCACCTTCTATATCTACCCAGCTATCTGCTCTAGTCGCACCGGTTTTGTAACTGATGTCGTAAAACGCTTTTTTTCTTTTATTAAGATAAAGTGCTAATTTTTTAATCATGTTACCACGTTGCTGAAACGTCATATCTCTCAACACCTTACCATGATCGCGACCATATTGCAACGCACTAGCAATATCTAAACCTTCAGTACTTGTAAGACCTATGATGTCACCAGTAATGGCGTCATACATATTACGTGTAGATTTCTCTTCACCAGCTTGCCACTGGCCATTGATGTAACTTTCTAGGATCATAATTTCTTAATAGATGGTTGTAATCTCGCTTTCGCGAAAGCGGAAAGCCAATTGTGAGACGAAAATACAAAATGTGCTAATTAAAGACTAACAATTGTTAGTTGCAATCTGAAATGTTTAATAAACCTTAAGTTAATTATCTGTTAATCAGTTAATTTTTATACGCTTAAACGGTTTAATGTGCCTCTTGTAGAAAAATAATTTAATTAACTTAAAATGAATTTATAACAAGGTTGTTATCATGTAATATTGCATTCGTTAACCAAAGATAACACTAGTTTGAAAGTAAGCTTCGCTTTAATTTTAACATTTTTGATTTGTCAATTTACTGTTGCTCAAGTCGGTATAGGAACAACTGATCCTGCGGTCGGGACTGTTCTTCATGTTGATGATGGTAGCGGGACCAAAGGTGTTAAACTGCCAGATGCTGATATTGTTGATTTAAATACAATTGCACCACTTCCTGTGGGAACAGAAGAAGGAACAATGGTTTATAATACAAATGCATTTACTGGTAGAGGTCATTTCTACTGGAATGGTTTTGTATGGGCACCTATTCAATTATTTGCTGATAGGTCTGCAAAGTTTGATCACGCTGGCCCAATAGAAACAGTAGCTGCAGTAAATTTAAATCAAGCAGGCGCTGGAGTAGATGTAGAGCTAATGGACAATACTGTATTTGATGAAACCTCTACCCTATACACTCCAATAGCTGATGCTAACGGGCGTTTTACAAACTTAGAAGTAGACGACGATGGTCGTTATAGAATTACTGTTTTCGTAGGTTTAGAGAAAGATAATGTATCTGGAGGCGCCTCAATTCAAGGCAGATTAAAAATCACAGATTCATCAAATGTCGTGAGATATGACGGTAGTTACCACAGAAGTTCAGAATTGGATCGAACTGGAGATCCTGGAGGAGGAATTGATGATGATGGAACATTATACTTTACTGAAATTATCGAACTAAATGCAGGAGATAAAGTTGCTGTAAACTGCACGAGAGTTGAAGGCACAACTGCGGTTTATCAACGTGATCCCAATCTATCTGCTATAATTATTGAAAAACTAAGGTAATAATTCTCATGAAAAGTGAGAATAGACCTAAACCAACTTACAAATGAAAACATCTCTTTACATATTATTTTTTTTACTGCTTTCCTTCTCATTTTTACACGCGCAAGTAGCGATCGGGACAGATACTCCGGCGACGGGAGCTGCATTGACAATTGAAGATCCTACCGGTACTTCTGGAGTTTTATTTCCTAAAGTTAGCATAGATGATCTTTCCACAGTTGCTCCTTTGCCTAGTGGAACAGAAGATGGAACTATAGTTTATAACACTAATACAACAACTGGAGCAGGTTATTACTTTTTCAAAAACAACCGCTGGGAGCCTATTTTTGGAGTTGTGGGAGGTATGGCTAAATTCAGAAATTCTGTTTCAGGAAGTTCTACCAATAATTTTAATCAAAATACTGTTGGTAGAGACGCACAAATTTTTGGAAATGTGTATTTCAATGATAATGCGACAGTTTATCGCGTAGCCAGCAATACCACCTTAGAAGTGCGCGAATCAGGCAGATACAAAGTCGTTATAAATTTATCCTTTGAAGGAACTTCAAATAATACTACTGCGCGCTTACTTGCTGTGGAAGGTAGGTTGCAAATAAATGGTACAACAATAGGTGGAATATATAGAAGTCAAGAAATGAGTTCTGCAAATACTACTAGCCCAGATTATGGAAGTATTACCATCACTGAAATCGTCAATCTTAACGCGTTTGATGAGTTAACTGTGCGCGTGAGTCAAACTCAAGATGCTGGACGCGTTTACTTGAGAAGTGTTGATACTTCATCTTTTTTCATAGAAAGATTGGATTAAATCATTACACATTAAACCAAACAGTTTTGTTTTTACTTAATTGATTGGTGCATTTTGCATCAATTTTTTAATGGAATTAATGTATTATGTTGAAAGGTATACACGCAAAAGTTTTCTTGCGGTTGACTGATTATAATTATTTGATCCTTAATTCTATTCTTTAATAAATCTAATAGTCTTCATCTTATCATACAATTTAATTTGTAATAAGTACATTCCAGACTTTAATGTTTTTATATCTATGAATTCATCGTATAAATTTGTGTTCAATAATTTTTTACCACTTAGATCATATATCGTAATATCTGTAATGTAATCTATATCCGATCCTTTAAGAATTAATCTATCTCTAACAGGATTAGCGGCAAGTAATACATCGATTTCACTTGTAACCTCATCGATAGATAATGGCACACTTCCATATCGGGCATAATCACCATTGGGGTTTGTAATAGTTAAAGTGGTAGTATTAGTAATACCTAGCGTGGCGATATCATAGTGAAAATCAAGGGATATTCCGGTTGCAAAAAATTGCATGTACATACCACTATAACCTGCTAAATCTAAACAGTCTTGATCAGGGTTTTGGATACCATTGGGGTTAGGGTCGCAACAAAGTGCTAACGTTTGTGCTACAAACTGAAGTGTCATGGTATTTGTAGTCGCGTTAGGATAAACAAAAGTACCAGCTATGTCAGCCGCTCCAGGACACACAGATGTTTCAAATTGATAATTTGTGCCAGTATCTGTAAAGCTTAATTCTACATTATAAGTAATATAATTAATACTAGATGGAAGATTAGAATTACCGTTTACGTATAGATCTTCTAAAAACCAATCGCTTGCAGTTAGGACTGGATTTTGGGCCTGAATAAAACCACTGAATAATATAAAAACTATTAAATACGTGTATAATTTTTTCATGTGATTTTATTTAATTGATTATCTGCAAGTTAATTATAATTTTAAACATTCTCTATTACCATCGCATATCCTTGTCCTACGCCAACGCACATGGTTATAAGTGCATATTTCTTTTTAGTCAACTGGAGTTCGAGAGCCGCACTATAAGCTAGTCGAGTTCCTGTAACACCTAGTGGATGACCGATTGCAATAGATCCACCATTAGGGTTTAAACGTGGATCGTCATCTGCAAGTCCCCAAGCTCTTGTACAGGCAAGTGCTTGTGAAGCAAATGCTTCATTCAGTTCAATCACATCCATATGATCCATAGTCAATCCAGCTTTTTCTAGTGCTTTATTACTGGCTGCAACAGGACCTATTCCCATAATACGAGGCTCCACGCCTACTACCGCACTACTCACCACTCTCGCAATAGGCTTTAAGTTATATTTTTTAACCGCATCTTCACTTGCGATAATAGTGGCCGCAGCTCCATCGTTCAATCCGCTAGAATTTCCTGCTGTTACAGAGCCACCATCTTTTTTAAAGGCTGGACGTAATTTTGCAAGAATTTCTTTAGTTGTCGATGGTCTTATAAATTCGTCATCTTTAAAGATGATAGGATCTTTTTTACGTTGCGGAATCTCCACGGCTACTATTTCCTTAGCAAGTCTTCCAGATTGTTGAGCAGCAGCAGCTTTTTGCTGTGACCATGCTGCAAAGGCATCTTGATCTTCTCGAGAGATCGTATATTTCTCTACAAGGTTTTCAGCTGTATTACCCATTCCGTCTACACCGTACATTTCAGCCATTTTGTGATTGACAAATCGCCATCCAAAACTAGAATCATACATCTTTGAATCCGTTCCAAAAGCACTACTAGGTTTTGCAATTACCAGTGGTCCACGTGTCATGTTCTCTACTCCACCAGAAATAAAGACATCGCCATCACCAGTTTGTATGGCTCTATGCGCATGCACAATAGCACTCAATCCAGAACTACACAATCTGTTTACCGTTTCTCCTGGAACTGTAACTGGTAAGCCAGCAAGTAATCCAGCCATGCGCGCTACATTACGATTATCCTCACCAGCTTGGTTGGCACAACCCATTATGACATCTGCGTAGGCGTCTTTTGGGATATTGGGATTTCTTTCTACTACGGTTTTTATTACGTGCGCTGCAAGATCATCTGGCCTAATGGTGGATAATGTTCCTTTGTAATTTCCAATTGGTGTACGTACACCGTCTATTATATATGTGTTTTTCATTTATTTATTTTTTTAGTCCGCTTTCGCGAAAGCGGAATTCTCTCATCAAAAATACGCATTAGAGATTTTAATACCATAATTAGGTATTATAAGTGATTAGGAATTATCTTACCAAAAATTTACTATTTTGAAAACCAACTATTTATTTATTGCTATTACTTTTTTAATTTGTTTTGCTACCACTGCGCAAATAATTACTATACCTGATGTTGCACTTAAAAACATATTAGTAAATAACAATGTAACTGACACAACTGGCAATGGAGTCGCAGATTCTGATGTAGACACAAACAATGACGGACAAATCCAACAGTCTGAAGCTAATGCTGCTACTATCCTACACTTGGGTTTCAATGTTAATATTCAATCGCTGGAAGGGATTCAGTTTTTTAATAACTTGGAGGAATTAATCATTAGAAATAGTCAAGTAAATTATGTTCCTGTTTTTTTTATGAGTTCACTAAAAACCGTTATTGTAGACGATAATCAAGTTTCCAATATTGACGTAAGTAACCTTTCCAACCTAGAAGTATTATTGCTGGACAATACATCCATCAACACAATAGATGTAACACAAAATCCTAATTTAAAAGAATTATCGTTAGAAAATAATAGCTTAACAAGTATAGATGTTACTCAAAATCCAAATTTGGAACTACTAAGACTTAACAATAATTCCTTAAGCTCTATTGATCTTGCACAAAATAATAATCTCCTGAATCTTAAATTAAATGATAACTCTTTAAATTCTATTGACTTATCTCAAAACACTCTTCTACAATCACTATCTTTAAACAATAACAACATAAGTGTTTTAGACGTTAGCACAAGTCCCGATATTAGCAATTTAGAACTGGAAAACACGCTTATCACTGCTTTAGATTTATCTAGTCAAACTAGTATTTACTATCTGTCTGTTATCAACTGTCCGCTAACGTCTTTAACTGGTCTATCGAATAAGTTAGAATTGGATTCATTACTTATTAAAAACACTAATATCTCGTCACTTGTTATCAATAATAACAATGCATTTGTTTCAGGAATTGAAATTGAAAACAATCCTTTATTAACATCAATTCAAATGAATAATAATGTGGGCTTCTTTGGAAATAATATCACAAATAACCCTAACCTAATCGACTTAGAAGCAAATAATAACTCCATTTTTGGCTTATATACTGATAATAATGGACTGGAAAATATAAGTTTGGAAAATGGAAATCAATTAGATTATCTTCAATTTAATAACGAGGTAAATCTTCAGGAATTGTCATTTTTAAAAACAGACACTTCAACTTTTGGTAATAATTTTATAATTAATAATTGTTCTATAGATCGACTTATTATAAAAAATGGAATTACAGACATCATTAGCTTTACTGGAACTAATAATATCAATTATATATGTGGTGATAATGACGAAATACTATCCTTATCAGCAGCTCTCAACAACAGTGGTATATCTAATGTAAATTTGAATACTTATTGCACCTTTTCTCCAGGAGGCGATTTACATCAAATTATGGGTACTGTGCGTATAGACTCAGACCTCAACGGCTGTTCTGTTAATGACCTTAGATTCACAGACTTTAAATTTACTGTTAATAATGGTACGTCTAGTGCGATCTTTTTTGAATCGCCTGGATATGATTATCAAATTGATGTGCCCGAAGGAACGTATACGATCACACCAGAACCTATTGTACCAGCACTATACAATTCATTAATTTTTTTTACAGCAAACTTTGCTACGAGAAGTCCAGATGTTGTTCAAGATATATGTTTGATTCCTAATGGAACAGTTGTAGATTTTTCTACTATTATGTTTGAAGATCAACCGGCAAGACCTGGTTTTGATGCAGACTATAAATTACACTATAAGAATAATGGAACAGCAGCTTCAAACGGTATTCTATTTTTAAGTTTTGACGATTCTAGAATGGATTTTTTAAATTCAGACACCGTTTTCCAAAGTATAAACAACGGTATTATACGATGGGATTTTGGCACAATGCAACCTAACGAAGAACGTATTATTAATTTAACTTTTAATATCAACTCACCTATAGAGACACCATCAGTGAATGGTGGTGATGTATTGACTTTTAACGGTAATATCTCTGCTCCTTCTGGAATAACTGATATCAACACCGCAGATAACACTTTTGAATACGATCAGATTGTTGTGAACTCTTTTGATCCTAATGACATCGCATGTCTTGAAGGAGAAATTTTAGACCCAACAGATTTAGGTAAGGATTTGCACTATAAAATAAGGTTTGAAAATACAGGAACTGCAAGTGCCATTAACATAGTGGTAAAAAATGAAATAGACCTTTCTAAACTCGACATAAATACGCTAATTCCAGTAACAAGTAGTCATCCTATGCGCACTAGAATTATAGAAGGAAACATAGTTGAATTTATCTTTGAAAACATCAACCTAGATTTTAATGATGCGACTAATGATGGTTACTTGATTTACAAAATAAAGTCGTTACCTACACTTCAGTTAGGAGATATGATAGGGAATCAAGCAGAGATTTACTTTGACTTTAATTTCCCAATTATTACAAACGATTACATGGTTACTGTGGCTCAAACAGCTGGACTTGGAGATGTAAGCTTAAATCGTGTAACACTATTCCCTAATCCTTCAAAGGACGAAGTAACACTTAAATCTCGATCTGAAATAAAAGCTTTAAAGATCTTTGATCATTTAGGAAGAATCGTGAAAATGATTACTTTACAAAATGATATCTTAGAGAAGTCGATCAGTATTTCTAATCTAAAAGCAGGTCTTTATTTCATCGAAGTTGAGAATAAAACTGGAAAACAAAGTCTGAAATTGATTAAGGAGTAATCATTCCCAATCCTTATTAGTCCTATAAACCACGCCTTTAAAAAGCGCTACAAGTTCATCGCCTTTTTTTACCTCAACGATGTTAAAACCTACTTTGGTTTTGGTTTTGTCTAGAGTGCATTCTGCTGTGATGTAATCGCCTTCTTCAAGTGCTTCTATGTGGTTGATGCTTGTTTCTATAGAAACGGCAAATTTACCATGCGTGTTTGATGAGAAACCAAAAGCAGTATCTGCCAGCGAGTAGGTAATCCCACCATGTGCTTTTCCCATACTATTGAGCATTTCTGGTCTTATGGTCATTCCTAACTTTACACAACCTATATCAACCGACAGGATTTCAATACCTAACCATGTAGAATATGGATCAAGTGAAAGCATTTTTGCTGGTATCTCAGTTCCTTTTAGTTTTTGAGTCATTGAGTTTGTGAGTTTGTGAGTTTGTGAGTTTGTGAGTTTGTGAGTTTGTGAGTTTGTGAGTTTGTGAGTTTGTGAGTTTGTGAGTTTGTGAGTTTGTGAGTTTGTGAGTTTGTGAGTTTGTGAGTTTGTGAGTAAAAGTGTTATTTATTTTTAAGACTTCGTCTTAATGCCGAAATCATTTTACCTATTTCTGTCAACATCCTTCTATTTTCTTCAAACTCTTCATGATCTATATATTTCCTTAAGAAAGCTTTGGTATTCCAAGTCACACATTCATGACTGCTATCCCATGCCATTTTGAGATATCTATTAAAATTAGCATCAGTGCTTCCATAACCTTCTGAAATATTTGCAGCAATAGAATCAGCGGCACGAGAATACTGAGAGGATAACCTATAAATTTCTTTTTTGGGAAATTGTTCCGTTATTTTATTAATTCTCTCTCCAAAGGCCATCGCTTTTTGGTAAACAATTAAATCTTCAAACTTAAAATGATATTCACTTTTAAACATTATCCTAAATTCTAAACTCAGAGACTCACAAACTCAAAGACTAAATTACTGTTATTCATTTTACGTAATATTGGTGAGCATCTATATCGATCTTCTCGGTATAAATCATACATCGCGTCCAGTTCATTTACACACCATTCGATTCCTTTTTCGTTTGCCCAAGCGAGCAATCCTTTTGGATAATTCACACCTTTGGTCATCGCGCTATCTATTCCTTGAGCCGTTGCTATGTTTAAAAACAAGGCATCTGCAGCCTCATTGATGAGCATTACGAGAACTCGATCTTGAATTTCTTTTATGAGTTCAGTAGATTTTACTGGGTCCGCTTTCGCGAAAGCGTGTTCACTATCCACATTTACATAATCATAAAAACCACGTCCAGATTTGCGCCCTAGCCAGCCGGCTTCCATCAATCGTTTCTGAGTTAACGACGGCTTGTAACGTGGATCAAAGTAGAAAGCTGCAAAAACAGTTTCCGTTACCACATAATTCACATCGTGACCTATATAATCCATCAGTTCAAATGGCCCCATTTTGAAACCAAGTCCTTTTAAAGCGTAATCTATAGTGGCAAAACTTGCTATTCCTTCTTCATAAATACGCAAGGATTCACTGTAAAATGGACGTGCTACACGATTCACTATAAAACCTGGAGTGTCTTTTGCTACAGCTACAACTTTTTTCCAATTCTCAATAGTTTCTACACAAGTGTCCGTCACATTTTGGGATGTTTGTACGGCAGAAATTACCTCAACAAGCTTCATCAATGGCGCAGGATTAAAGAAGTGAATTCCTATACAACGTTCTGGTTTATCGAGTGATGCTGCAATACTCGCTATACTTAAACTAGATGTATTAGAAGCAATAATGCAGTTGTCAGACACGTAAGATTCCAGTTCTTGAAATACCTTTTTCTTTGTATCTAGGTTTTCGATAATTGCCTCTATGGTAAGATCAGAGTCAGCAAGATCTTTAATCGTATTTACATAAGAGATATTGGACTGAATGCGACTTTTCTCGGCAGCATCTATTCTACCTTTTTCAATAAGTCGGTTCATTATCTTCTCTAGAGCAGCTCGGGCTTTGTCTAGTTGCGCCTGATTTACATCAAACAATTTCACTTGACAGCCAGCTGTGGCAGCTACCTGAGCAATACCACTTCCCATTGTTCCCGCTCCTATGACTCCTAACTTATTAATTTCCATAAATTTATTGTTCACCTTATCGTATTCGTTACTATTACATTTTATTACTCATCAAATATAATAAGTTACTTATGGAAGTCATCTATTTAATTCACAAGTCTTAATAGCACTTTATATATAGAAAACATCATTAAATGTTCTTATAATTAATTTTTTTTGAACTTATAGGCAATAGGACTTAGATTTGTTTAATGACTTCATACATTAAGTTACTTTTATAACTTGCCAACATAAAAATATTGTACTATGCTTTCTTCTTTTTATGATACTAAAAATTTAAAAGGTGACCTCACTGGTGGCTTAGTGGCTGGTGTTGTTGCTCTACCTCTTGCACTAGCTTTTGGCGTTCAATCTGGTTTAGGAGCCATTGCTGGATTATACGGTGCTATCGCTGTAGGAGTTTTTGCGGCTATCTTCGGTGGTACTGCAACTCAAGCCAGTGGACCTACTGGACCTATGACTGTTGTATCTGCTGCTTTAGTGGTAAAAGCCATTGAACTTACAGGCAGCATAGAGGCCGCAATGCCTATTATCATCCTTACATTTTTAACCGGTGGAATTATTCAAATGCTTTTTGGCTTTATAAATATAGCTGGATACATTAAATACTTCCCATATCCCGTTGTATCTGGTTTTATGAGCGGTGTAGGTTTAATCATCATTTTACTTCAAATATTTCCGCTTTTCGGAATGGTATCACCTAAAAACACGTTGAAAGTCCTAGGTGATATGCCTTTATTAATAGAAGGTTTTAATTGGCAAGCACTAGTATTAGGTGCTTTAACTGTTTTGATATATTATGTTTTTCCTAAAATTACTAAAGCAATTCCTAGCGCTCTTGTAGCATTAATTGTTGTTTCAATAGTAGCTTATTTTTTACCATGGCAAGTCCCTATCATAGGTGATATTCCATCTGGATTACCTTCTTTAAAGTTGAATGGAATTTTGGATATTGACTCGAGTGCCTATGCTCTCGTTGCCGAATATGCTTTAGTTCTAGCTGTTTTAGGGTCTATAGATTCTTTACTCACATCAGTCATCGCAGATAATATGACCAAAACCAAACACAATAGCAATAGAGAGTTAATAGGTCAAGGAATAGGGAACATGGTAGCTGCTATATTTGGTGGTATTCCTGGCGCAGGAGCTACTAAAGGAACGGTAGTAAATATCAATTCGGGAGGTAAAACGCGCCTATCCGGCGTATTGCATGGATTGTTTCTTGCAGCGGTTTTATTAGGTTTAAGTGGTCTTGCAGCGCACATTCCGCTAGCGGTTCTTGCCGGAATCTTGATCCCGATCGGTTTTAAAATAATAGATACAAAAGGACTTAAACATTTACTTGCGGTTCCACGTGCAGATGCCGTAGTTTTAATAATCGTACTGTTGATGACTACATTTGGCAGTTTGATACAAGCGGTAGGTATAGGAGTTATACTGGCATCTTTACTATTTATGAAACGCGCAAGCGATCTAGGAGAAAAAGGACTAGAAGTAGGAACTCTTGCAGGATTTGACGGTGAACAACCATGGAAAGACGAGCAAGCACTTTATGAGACCTTTAAGAATCAAATTTATATAAAACACCTCTATGGACCTCTATTCTTCGGTTTCACGTCACACTTTCAAGAAACTATTAAAGCACTTTCTCCAGAAGTAAAAGCGTTGATAATTCGCCTAGATCGAGTTCCTTACATTGATCAATCTGGTTTGTATGCTTTAGAAAATGCGGTTCTAGACCTAGAAAAACGTAATGTAAAAGTAGTCCTTACTGGTTTACAAGAACAACCTAAAGATAAATTAGAATCTATTGATATCATACCAGATCTGGTAAGCGAGTCTGAGACTTTTGAAACAATAGAAGAGGCTTTTGTTTACTTAAAGAACTATTTTAAATTATAGAAACTGTTTTCTATTTTCCTTTAAAAACAGGCTTTCGCTTTTCCATAAAACTTGCAACACCTTCGGCATAATCTTCAGTAGAAGCGCTTTCTATTTGCAGTTTACTTTCTAACGCAAGCTGTTCTTCTACGGTATTGTTATACGATTGATTCAGCGCTTTCTTTGTATTAGCCAGTGCTATTGTAGGTAAAGCAGCTAGTTTTTGTGATGTCGCTTTCGCGAAAGCGAGAAAGTCTTCATCCTTTACGACCTTGTAAATCATTCCCATTTGGTCGGCTTCAGTTGCTGTAATTTTATCGGCCAGCATCATGGTGGCGCTTGCTTTACCAAATCCAATTAATCGTGGTAAAAAGAACGTCCCAGCACTATCTGGAATCAGTCCTATTTTTGAAAACGCTTGTATAAAAGCGGCACTTTCTGTGGCAATGACAACGTCACAACATAAAGCAATATTAGCTCCAGCACCAGCGGCAACTCCATTAACAGCAGCCACCACAGGCTTTTCTAGGTTTCTTATTTTTAAAACTATCGGATTATAATGATCATCAAGAATCGCTTTAAAACCAGGATTTAAATCTGGATTTGTTATTTCCTGTATATCTTGTCCAGCACAAAACGCCTTACCGTCACCTACGATCATTACCGCTCTAATTTCGTCATTAGTTGCACATTGATCCAGCGCCTCTTGCATAGCAAATGCCATTTCACGATTAAAAGAATTAAAGACTTGTGGCCTATTTAGGGTGATGGTTGCAACGCCGTTATCGACTTGAAGTAGGATAGAATCTGACATAAGTTTATGGAATCAAATACCGTCGTTGACAACACTTCAGCATCCTCAGTGTAACAATTTAGACGGACATTTTATTTAATGATTATTGTTTTTGTAAAGTTAATGGTTGTTCCGCTTTCGCGAAAGCGAGATAACCTCCATATTCAAAGAAATAAACCATAATTCGTAAAAGTTTAATTTTCATTTCTTATTTTTATAAGAAATTACTGCCATGAAACTTTCTCACTTATTGCTATTTACTTTATTATGTCTCTTTTCTGACGCTCAAAACGAGCTTGATTTTGATATGGATGTAACTGTGGGTAGAGTTGGTGGCTATGCAGACGTAACTTATACAATAACCAATATTTCTAATAATTCAATTAATAGCCTTACCATAAATCATACCGACGCAATAAATCCTGTAATGACGTTAAACCCTTCAACTCTTGCTCCTGGTGCAACCGTAACAGCCACTGGTAAAATCGCCATATCTGGAAATCGATTTAATGGTTCAATTCCTTTTTTAGGTTCTACTCAAGCAAGTGTGAGTGGTATTTTAAACGGTAACACGATTACTGAACTATCTGACGGAATTGATTTTCAAGGTAATAGAGTAGATGACAGCTCTTCTGATTATCAAATCTCTACGCCAGAAAGAATAGGAGTTATCTATATAGATGATGACGGTGATGGTGCTTACACTCAGGGAACAGATACTACTATTTCAAATGCTACCATAAACTTAAGTGATCAAAACGGGAATATGTTTTCAGTTATGACCAATGAAACTGGATGGTGGTATGCAGAAATACCTAGTAGTATGTTAAATACTGCAGGAGCTTTTTTTGGCACTGTAGATCAGAGTTCATTCCCAACAGCATTTACTAATTATTTTTTAATTGATGGTGAATCACCTTTTCCATTAGCTTTCCCGTTAGCCTTACCATTTGACTATGCTCATGGATATTCTGATCAACCAGCGAGTATTGAAGATGCAAAAGAAATTTCTGCTTATCCGATACCAATGACAGGCAACACACTTTTCTTAAATAATTTTGAAACTGGATCGGCACAACTTTACTCCTTAGACGGTAAAGAAATATGGAAAGGGAATGTTGAGAATGGAACTTTAAAATTTAATGAAATTAATTCTGGATTTTATATTCTAAAATTGAATAATAATGATCAGACTATCAGTATGAAGTTAGCAAAGAAATAGTTTTTTGTTTCGCTTTCGCGAAAGTCAGGTTATAATAATCCCATCATTATACAAGAAAATTCTTAATTTTTCTTCATGTTCGAAAAAGATTTCTCAAATTTTAAAATTGCTACCGTCATAAAGATTTTTATTTATTTAATAATCTCTCTGATTCTAGCATCTTGCTATTGTGATAACGATACATATTATTTAAATGAAGATAACGTAAAATTGCTACCTTATAATTCTACTAACTCCACATCCTTTATAGATGAAAATCAAAATATTATAACTTTCAATGATGTGTTTTATGAAAGAGATATCTATGAGAACGGTGGTTTTAATAACATTACTGGAAGTCGCTGTAAAGACTCCTTCGAAAATGTAAGAGTAAGTATACGTAGTAATTCTGGCTATGATATTTATATAGACCTAGAATCAGACAGAATTGAATCAAACAGATTTACAGCAACCATTGTAGATTACAACGTGCCTAATTTTGGCGGTTATTATTCTACCAAACTGCGTGAAGAACTTTCTAATTATACTTTAAATGGAGTCACCTTCGGTGCTGTAACTAGACTTTATAATCAGAATAATAATAACGAAATTTTTCTAGTCCCAAATATTGGAATCATTCACATGAGATTCGCAAACACTGAATTCACTCTAAATTAAGAATCACTTCAAACACTTAAAATAATCAAATGGCTCTAGACAGTCCTCACACTGAAACATAGCTTTACAAGCCGTTGAACCAAACTGACTCACCAACTTAGTATTTTGCGAACCACAGTTAGTGCATTTTACCAATTTCTTATCGTTAAGTAACACATCTTTATCGGCAGTTTCTTCTAGTGGTGCAGCGATTCCATATTCCTCAAGAGCTTTGCGACCACGCTCGGTTATCCAGTCCGTAGTCCATGGCGGACTCATAATTAATTGTATGTGAGTAGTGTACCCTTGAACGGCGAAAGCACGTTCCAAGTCATCACCTATGACATCCATCGCTGGACAACCGCTGTAAGTAGGAGTTAGCTTTATAGTGATTTCTTGGCCTTCCACTTGAACATCTCTTATAACACCAAGATCTACCACGTTTAAAACAGGTATCTCAGGATCTTTGACAGATTCTAGGATTTCTAATAGGTCTTGTGGTATGTTATAGTTTTGGATCATTTGGAATATCGATAATAAAAAGTTGAAATTGAAGCTGAAATTGAAATCGAACTAAAGACTAAGATTTATTTTTTATAATGGTTACTACTATTCGAATTAATTGGTCATTCTCATTCCTCAGTTTATTGACTACTTCGTCATCTAATAATTTAGCTTTTGATTGAATATTTAAATTTCTTAAACATTCTCTCAATTCTTTCAGAGTTATCCTTAGCTTGTTAAGCTGATCTTTTAACGTTCCAGCGCCTAATGCTTCACCATAATTTAAGGCAGTAGAACAACTTGACCTTATCAGTTGCTGTGCTAGATATTGAGCAGCATAGGAAGTTGGCATTTTAGAATATTGTAATATAATAGAGGCTGCAAAATTCTCAAGCCTATCCGCCAAGTCATAATCATTTTTCGCCACAATCAATCTATATTTATTTCATTTTCAACTTCGAATTCAGTTTCAGTTTCGATTTCGAGTCCGAATTCAAATTCAACTTCTCTACCATTTGGAGTCAGGATAAGTTCTCTGCATATACTGCATATCTGCAAGGATGTAGCCCATATACTCGCTGTGCAATCCTTGTTTTCCTCCTTTTTGGAAATATGCTACTTCAGGAATTTCTAGGGTTGCAGTAGTTAGTAGTTCTTCAACTTTTTCATAATAATAATCGCGTAGCTGCAACATGTCTGGAGCGACTCCTGCGGCTACCATAGCCTCATCAGCACTAGTTTTATGGAACAACTCATCTGTATAAATCCAAAGGTCATTCACTGCCTGTTGCACACGAGTTTTGCTTTCTTCGGTTCCATCGCCTAAACGCTTTAACCAATCGCCAGAAAATCGCTCGTGATAACTTGCTTCTTTGATTCCTTTAAAAGCGAGTGCTCTTAAAGTCTCGTCGGCACTTTGTTGTAATGCGTTCAAGAATAATCTATTGTAAACATCAAAGAAAAACTGACGGGCAATCACATAACCAAAATCTGTGTTGGGCTGTTCTACCAACAGCACATTTTTATACTCACGTTCCTTACGAAGAAAAGCAATATCGTCTTCTGTAGATTTGTCGCCCCTTAATTGTGCGATATATTGATAAAAACTACGTACTTGTCCCAACATGTCAAGCGAAATATTAGTAATAGCGATATCTGGCTCTAAATTTGGGCCGTGACCGCAAAGTTCGCCTAAACGCTGACCTAGAATTAAATAGTTATCTGCTACTCCTAATAGGTAGTTGATTAGGTGTTGTTTGTTTTCCTTTGACTCAAGGAATTGTGGGTTTAGTTCTTTTATTGGTTGTTTCATTATAAAAATAAAATGAGTTTAAAATCAAAACGAAAATCAAAATCAAAATCAAAATCAATTTTGAAAACGCCTATTTTTGGTTTTTAATTATTGTTGCTACTATTTTGCTTAACTGCAATGATTCATCAACTAAGTTTCTTTGATCATTTTTAAGAAGATCTGCTTTAAGTTGGATTCTCAAGTTGTTCTTACATTCTTTAAGTTCTTTGAGACATATTCTCAATTTGTTAATTCTGTCTTTAGAAGTTCCAGCACCTGCAAACTCTCCGTAGTTTAAGGCAGCACTTCCTGAAGAACGTATGAGTTGCTCCGCATAATATTTGGAAGCATATGTTTTAATCGGAAAATCAAATTCTTTAACCACATCTGCTGCAAACAGAATCAATCTATCTTCTACATCATAAGGTTTCTCACTCATTTCTGTTTGATTTTGATTTTAGTTTTGATTTTGATTTTCTACTTTTAAACATCCATAATTTTAAATTTCAACTTAAACTTAAGTTTAAACTTTAAGAATTAAAAAATATGTAAAAGCACCGTTTTTACATGTGTTTTAACTCCTCAGGTAACTCATAAAAAGTAGGATGCCTATAAACTTTATCACTGGCAGGTTCAAAAAGCTCACCACTATCTTCTGGACTGCTAGCAGTGATATTTTTTGATTCTACAACCCAAATACTCACACCTTCGTTTCTTCTGGTGTAAACGTCGCGTGCATTATTCATTGCCATTTCAGCATCTTCAGCATGTAAGCTACCGCAGTGCCTGTGTTCTAGTCCGTTTTTAGATCGTATAAAAACTTCCCATAGTGGTATTTCTGTGCTCATATTCTTTTAGTTTTCAGCGCTTTCGCTAGGTTTGGCGCGCATTGCATGCGCTTGACTCAAAGTGGACGCATGCACTTCACTTTAAATTGGCGGATGCAATCCACCTTTACGCAGTCTTGGACTGCTCTTTTCTATCCTTCTGTTTTGCCGCAAAAGCCGTTGCTGCTTCTCGTACCCATGCACCTTCATTCCATGCATTACGACGATCGTCGAGACGTTTTTTATTCATCGGTCCATGGCCTTTTACCACTTGCCAGAACTCATCCCAATCGATCTCGCCAAAATCATAGCTTCCCGTGTCTTCATTCCATTTCAAATCTGGATCTGGAATAGTTAGTCCTAAAAGCTCTGCTTGCGGAACAGTTTGATCAATAAATTGCTGGCGCAACTCATCGTTCGTCTTACGCTTCAACTTCCATTTCATAGATTGCTCTGTGTGCGTACTTGCCGCATCAGTAGGACCTAACATCATTAAGGACGGCCACCACCAGCGGTTCAATGCATCTTGTGCCATTTCCTTTTGTTCTTCACTTCCGTTACACAGCGATAACATGATTTCATATCCTTGACGCTGGTGGAAACTTTCTTCTTTACAAACACGTACCATCGCACGAGCATAAGGCCCATAAGATGTACTACATAATGGTACCTGATTAATAATCGCGGCTCCATCAACGAGCCAACCTATCGCTCCCATATCTGCCCAAGTCATCGTTGGGTAATTGAAAATCGATGAATATTTTGCTTTACCAGAGTGTAAATCTTCATACATCTGCTCACGAGTGATTCCTAAAGTTTCACAAGCACTGTATAAGTATAATCCGTGTCCAGCCTCGTCTTGCACCTTAGCTAACAAGGCAACCTTGCGACGCAACGATGGCGCACGTGTGATCCAATTACCTTCTGGAAGCATTCCCACAATTTCAGAATGAGCATGCTGGGAAATCTGTCTGATATGTGTCTTGCGATACTTCTCCGGCATCCAGTCTTTTGGCTCAATCTTTTCATCTCTCGCAATTTTTGCATCAAATTGCGCTTCTAAACTTTTGATTTCTGCTTCACTCATGTTGTTATGTTTTAGACGCATCGCATGCGTCGATGATACTTCGTTTCTGTTCGCATGCGATGCGAACTTACTTTGTCAAGCCGTCGCAGGACGGCTTCGCTACTTTTTATCTCAAAGGCTTTTTAAAACCTATACACTTATTACTATTTCAACTCTTGTTCTTATTCCGCTTTCGCGAAAGCGAGATAACAACAATCCATATTTATATTAGTTCAATCTGAGTTGCTAGAATTCAATTCCGGTTACTCAGGTTAAAGATTCCTGCCTGCGCAGGAATTGGGTTACACATCATAGTCCACAACCAATTTCTTACTCGTAGGAACGCTCACGCAACTCAGGACAAATCCTTTTTCTACTTCTTCATCAGTAAGCGCATAATTTACTTTCATGGCTACGCTACCTTCTACAACTTTACATTTACAAGTACTGCAAACACCACCTTTACAGGCATAAGGCAAGTCTGCTCCTGCGGCAATAGCGCCATCCAACACATTATCAAAATCATCACCTAAAACAAAGTTGAACTCGCGACTACCATCAATAATGGTTACATCTACTCCATCTACTTTTTGCTCTAGCGCAGCTGCTGCTTTGGCCTTATCTTCTTCACTTAAACCGCTTACAAATAGTTCAAAGTGTACATTTTCTTTCTTCATTCCTGCAGCAACGAGTTCATCTCTTATCAAGAAAATCATCTCTTCAGGACCACAAATAAACGCATGGTCTGTATGTGGTGCGTTGATTAAGGTTTTGGTAAGCATTTGAAGCTTTTCTTTATCAAAGCGACCGTTAAATAATTCTGTATCTCTATGCTCACGACTTAAAAAATAAAACACCTCAAACCTACTTAAATACTTGTTTTTCAGTGCTTCAATCTCTTCTTTAAAGATAATAGATTTTACCGTTCTATTGAGATAGAATAACTTGAATTTAGCATTTGGTTCACTCGCGAGATGCGTTTTAATAATACTCAACATAGGAGTGATTCCACTACCTGCTGCAAATGCTATATAATTTTTAGTTTCTTTTTCATCATAGCAGTCGATTCCAAAATCACCACTTGGTGCAGCAACTTGCAACGTATCTCCAGTTTTCAATTTACGATTTACATAAGTAGAAAACTTACCTTCAAAAATTTCTTTGACAGCGACTTTCCACTCATCATCTAGCGGACTGCTACAAAGTGAGTAACTGCGTCGCACATCTTCCTCATTAATCATGGCGCGCAACGTCAAAAATTGACCTTGACGGTATTTAAATTCTTCCTTCAATTCCTGCGGAACGTCAAAAGCAATTACCGTCGTGTCGTCAGTCTCTTTATAGACTTGTGATAATGTTATGTTATGAAATTTACTCACTATTATTAGGTCGTTAAGTTTACACAAAACTAACACTTGTTAGTTTGGAAAACAAATATGTTTATTTACAATCGTTTGAAGGCTGATTTTGAGACTTTTCACTCCGCTTTCGCGAAAGCGGAATATCCAATAACCTCAACCTTTAACGCTATTTTCACGACCACAAATCGCTGGCACTCGTATATTGCTATATATGCGATATACTAATATTACAGCACCAGATTCTATCATCATTGAAGCGGAGAAAGCAATGTCTTTTTATCCAGCTTTGAAGGACACACCTATCGAATTTAAGTTTAATGATATGGTTCGAAAGAATTTTATGCAAGCACAACCTACTTATAAAAGTATTTTTAAATCGCGTAAAAACCGCAGTTATATTATTCTCATTAGTAAAGAATTTAAGGTAGAAAACGAGATTTTTACTATCGATCAAATTCCGAGCGATGTACTTACTGGCTGGTTAGGCCACGAGTTGGGTCATGTGATGGATTACCGATCTCGCTCGACTTTTAATATGATCATTTTTGGATTAAAGTATCTTTATTCGCACGCTCACATTCAAGAAGTAGAGCGCGCCGCAGATGATTATGCTGTGCGTCACGGAATGGGAGAATACATTTTAAAAACTAAGAATTTTATTCTGAATCATACAAGCTTGTCAGAAAAATATAAAAAACACATGCGTAAATTCTATCTCTCACCAGAAGAAATTTTGGAATTGATCAACCGTTATGGAGAAACTGGAGAAAAGCCTAGTCAAGATGAACTGGCGCCGAATTAGTTGGTGAGTTCGTGAGTTCGTGAGTTCGTGAGTTCGTGAGTTCGTGAGTTCGTGAGTTCGTGAGTTCGTGAGTTCGTGAGTTCGTGAGTTCGTGAGTTCGTGAGTTCGTGAGTTCGTGAGTTCCTGAGTTCGTGAGTTCGTGAGTTCGTGAGTTCGTGAGTTCGTGAGTTCGTGAGTTCGTGAGTTTTTTTGCTTCGCAAAAAAAAAATATTAGTTCTAATTTTATTTTTCTCAAAGACTCAAAGACTCAAAGCACAGCGACTCAGAGACTCAGAGCTAACAATCTCAAAGACTACTCACAAACTCTTCCCAGGCTTTAAACTTCTCTTCGTCCATTACCTTTTCCATTTTAACCTGACCACCTTTTTTCTTATTATAGTCGTTCCATTTTGAGAAGGTTTCTGGTTGCACTTTATGTACTTGAACGCCTTTTAACGCTTTAGTTCTAGCTACTTTATAATTTTTATTAGCGTCTTGAAGAGAGTCATCAAGAGCAGTTGCAAGTTCTTCTTCTGATGTTTCTGTTTCTGTTCCTAAATACCAAACGTGGTGAAATTCTCCATCTATTTTTTTTGCAGAAACGGTAAACTCTTTAATACTGGTATTGTATTTTTCTTGCAGCTCGGTAATTGCAGTTTCCATTTTAAGAACAGACAGCTGACTACCTACAACGTTTAAGAAAAACTTTGTTCTACCTGTGATTTTAATTTCGGCGTGATCAATGTTTGTAAACTTAATAGTATCGCCTATTAAATACCTCCAAGCGCCAGAAACAGTAGAAATAATAAGAGCATAGTCGGTTTCTAACTCCACATCTGCCATAGAAAGTACAGGTGCGTTATTTGAAATACTACCATCCTGCTCGACATATTCTGGTTGGAACGGCACAAATTCAAAGTAAATTCCGCCATCTGTTATTAATTGCATAGAGCTGGTTTCTGGTCTTTGTTGGCAAGCAATAAATCCTTCACTAGCAAGATAGGTATCAACTATCTGAACTGGCTTAGTAAATAATTTCTCAAAACTAGATCGATAAGGTTCAAAAGCCACGCCTCCAGAAGTATACACCGCAAGATTAGGCCATATATCATGGATGGAATCCACTTTATGAAAATCCATTACCTTTTTGAGCATCATTTCTAGCCAAGATGGAATACCGCTTAGCATTCCTATATCCCAATTTTTTGCTTCTTTGGCGATGCGCTCCACACGTTCGTCCCAATCATCAATAGAGGAGATTTCTTTCCCAGGCCTATAAAATGAATCTAAAAACTCTGGGATATTACTTGCCGAGATACCACTAATCTCGCCAATTGTAAAACCATCTTCTTTGCTTAAATCTGTAGAACTTCCTAACGCCAGCACCTCACTTTCAAAAACATCATCATGCAAATCAAAATTAGTCAATGCACTTACTTGCTTCGTCCCAGCAGCTTTTATGGCAGCGATCATCTCATCTGTCACTGGAATAGTTTTGGATTTTTTCCCTGTCGTTCCACTGGATCTTGCTAGAAATTTTGGTACGCCAGGCCATGTGATATTAGGTTTTCCTTCCTTCATGCGTGACCACCATTGCTCGTCCATTTTATGATAGTCGTAGAACGGTACCGCTTCCGCGAAAGCGTGCTCTAAATCATTATTTTCTAAAATACCATCAAAGTCATAGTACAAGCCAAAGGAGGTATTTTTTGCCGTTTTCAACAAGTTCTTTAAGACTTTCTTTTGTGCCTCTACGTGATTAGTAGTGGAACTCACCGAATCGTGAAGGTTCAACGCTGTCTTAATTATTGGTCCTATTAAAGCCATGATATTCTAGATTTTATTCAAAAATACAGCTAAGCGTTTTTACTTAGGGTTAAGAATGTGGTAAGGTTTAAATAATGATTAAAGTATGAATTCGGTCTTCGAGAACCACAGACCTCGCTTTATTCTCTTGAGCGAGCATTGAGGCTCTCGAAATGCGGTCTTCGAGTGCACTTCGACAAGCTCAGCATGAAACCTCAGACCTCGTTTTATCTGATTTTTTTATAATCTTCAATATCTCGGTATGCCAAAGCAAGTTCAGGCAAATCATCTAGTTTTCCCTCTATTAAAGCTTCCTTCTTTCTTCTGCTCCATCCTTGGACTTGCTTTTCTCGATAAAAGGCTAGATCAATTCTGTGGTATGTTTCAAAATATAGTAAAGTAACTGGCAATCTCTTTTTGGTATGATTTGCTCCTTTACCATCTTGATGTTGCTTAATTCTTCTTTCTAAATCTATGGTGCTACCAGTGTAATATGACCCATCACAACATTCTTAAATATACATAAAACCTGTTTTGAAAGCCATAATTCAATTTATTAAAATCGGTCTTCGAGAACCTCAGACCTCGCTTTATTCTTAAAGAAGAGCATTGAGGATTTCGAAATGCGATTGTTATTAATGATACTTACTAAAAATCTTAGTAGCCTCGTTATAACTGCTTTCAAATGACATCGCATTTACGTTAGAATCGGCTTTTGATGTGTTGAAGTAGCTTACCATTTTCTCAGTAGGCATATTTCCTGTGAGTTCATCTTTGGCCATCGGGCAACCTCCAAAACCTTGAATCGCTCCATCAAAACGACGGCAACCTGCTTTATAGGCTGCATCTACTTTTTCATGCCATTTTGCAGGTGTAGTATGTAAATGAGCACCAAATTCGATTTCTGGATATTTAGGAATCAAATTAGAAAACAAATACTCTATAGTTTCTGGATCAGAACTTCCTACGGTATCAGAAAGAGAAAGGATTTTTACACCCATTTTAGACAATTTCTCCGTCCATTCACCTACAATCTCCACATTCCATGGATCTCCATAAGGATTACCGAATCCCATAGAAATGTACACTACTAATTCTTTATTGTTCTTGTTTGCTAAATCAATGATTTCCTGCAACAACTCTACACTTTGGGCAATCGTTTTATGCGTATTACGCATTTGGAAATTTTCTGATATAGAAAAAGGATAACCTAAATATTGAATTTCTGGATGCTCACAAGCGGCTTGCGCACCGCGTAAGTTGGCTACGATGGCAAGTAATTTAGAATCGGTTTTTGAGAGATCTAATTTAGAAAGAACCTCAGCCGTATCCACCATTTGCGGAATAGCTTTAGGTGAAACAAAGCTACCAAAATCAATGGTGTCAAAACCGCAACGCAACAAGGACTGAATGTATTGCACTTTCAAATCTGTAGGGATCATTTCTTTGATTCCCTGCATCGCGTCACGCGGACATTCTATGATTTTTACTTTTTCCATTAAGATGCAAATATAAGCTTACGCAAAGGTTTGCGGAAATTGAATATAACCATAATCACAACTCAAAAATATCAGTTAACGAATTGTAAATTTGCTTTAAAACCTCAGGTTCTACACTACCTATTCTTTTTTTAAGTCTTTCTTTTGCAATTGATTTCGTATGTAATACAAATAATTCTGATTTCTCTTTCAAACCATTTGTTTTATTAGGTTCTAAAATAGGATCACCTTCATAAAACTTAATCTTAGAAGAAACCGGAACAATAATCACCACATTTGCTAAAGTATTCAATGTATTTCCGGAAATGATAATCACTGGACGGTTTCCTCCTTGTTCACTTCCTATGACAGGATCAAGAAATGCTTGATAAATATCACCCTTCTTCATTCTCTATTCTTTGTAATTCCTGTACCCATTCTTGCAATCCTTCTTCTGCCATTTGTATCATGTCAGGATCATTTGCCATACGTTTAAATGATGCTGCGTACTTTGCTTTTTTGACTTTTTTCAAATAGGCTTTAAGAGCTTTTTCAATTAATCTATTTTTAGGAATATTCAGTTCGCTAGCTATATCAGCTATTTCTTTAAGCAGGTCATCTGGAAGGGAAGATGTGAATGTCGCCATTATAATTTATATTTATAAAATGTAAATATAAAAACTATTTATTTAATGTAAAAATTAACATCGCAGACATCCATCCTTGCCTTCCCTTAAGGGAAGAAATTTCTAAGGAATCAAAATCGCCACTGCAATCCCAATAAAAACAACAATCTGCGTCCATTTCATCGCTGGAGCAAACCATTTGGATGATTTGATAAAACTAGCTGCTTTACCAGCCAATAGTGCTATGGTAGAAAAGGTCAATAAAGAAACGAGCATAAAAATACCGCCTAATATATAGATCTGAATCCAGTCTGGATAGGAATTCTCTATAACAAATTGTGGTAAAAGGGCAAGAAAAAATAAGGTCACTTTAGGATTCAACAAATTCATGGTGATTCCTATTTTGTAGAGTTTCCATAAATTTTGGGAAGAAGCTTTTGAATCGCCAAATTCTATACTTGCATCTGACTTGTAGATTTTATAAGCGATATAAAGCAAGTAAATAGCACCTGCTATTTTTATGGAATACAGCAACCAGTCATTATCTCTTATAATTACTGCAAAACCTAAAGCAACAATGGATGTATGAACAATACAACCTGTAATTAGACCGCTAGCAATGGCGATTCCATATTTTGAACCTCTTGCAACAGATTGTGTGAGTACAAAAATATTATCTGGTCCTGGACTTATTGCGAGGAGTAAAGTTGCAAATGCAAAAGAGAAAAGAGTTTCTATCACTTATTAAGCCTAATAATTATACGAACAATTGCAAAAGTGATCAGTATAAAACTAAGGATATTTCTGAAAGTAAAAATGCTTTTAGATTCACTCTTGTTGTGGTACTGATCAAATTCAGAATACTTTCCTTTAGAAGTATTTTTTTCTGATTCTATAAATTTCTTTTTGGCTTTTTTGCCAATATCCGTGCACGAAGGACAACCCTTTAATGCCATGGGAAATTCCTCGTTACATTTTTCACAAGTTAAATAAACCATATCTATTCTTAGATTAAAGAGTAATGATACAAATATTGGACAGTTTCAACAAATAGCCCTTTAAATTTAAATGTCAACTATTAAAAAAGGCTATCAAATTAATGATAGCCTTGGATACCTTATAACGTCTTAATATTTTAACCTAAAGCGTTTGTGTAACTTTATATATCCTGTCATTAGAATTTACATAAAAATTAAGAATATAAGAGTATGTTTTAGGATTATTCAATTTCTGCTCATTTTTTATTTGTTGAGCACGATTAGATGTAGGTTTAGTAGCTTTTGAATACCCAAGTTTGCTCGTTTGTTGAACATAATAAATAAGGATTTTTCCACCATCATCTCCTTCTTTTATTTCATCTGGTTCGCCGTTCTTTTTAATCATACTAGCTACCGTTTTACCTTTCCATTTTTTATCAACATGGTCTTCAACTGTCGCACAACTAAAAAGGAAAAATGTAAAAAGGGCTGGCAATAAAAATTTAATATGTTTCATGTTTCTTAAAAGTTTAATCAAAAAACAAAAAAACTAACGAGCTTTCCTAATTATTTCTTCGTTAATTTTCTTAATCAACGCTGGACCTTCATAAACAAAACCTGTGTACAACTGCACCAGACTAGCGCCAGCATTCAGTTTATCAATCGCATCTTGCGCGGTCATGATTCCGCCTACACCTATAATCGGGAAAGCGCCGTTGCTTTTTTGATGTAAAAAAGAAATGACTTCGGTAGCGCGATTTGTTAATGGTGCGCCGCTCAGTCCGCCGGCTTGATTTACTAGAGATTCTTCAGATTGTAATCCTTCTCTAGAGATGGTTGTGTTGGAAGCGATCACTCCATCGATTTTAGTGTCTGCTACTATTCCTATGATATCTAGTAACTGATCATCAGTCAAATCTGGGGCAATTTTAAGCAGAATAGGTTTTCTTTGAGGCTTTTTATCGTTTAAGTCTTGAAGTGTTTGAAGTATATGCGTTAACGGTTTTCTATCTTGTAATTCTCTTAAACCTGGTGTGTTAGGCGAACTCACATTTACCGTAAAATAATCTACATGATCAAACAGCTTTTCAAAACAGATGATGTAATCATTTACCGCATCCTCATTAGGAGTGACCTTGTTTTTCCCTATGTTTCCACCTATTAGAACGTGATTAGGTTGGCCTAATTTTGGATTTTTTTTCAATCGTTCTACCGCTGCATCTACTCCGCCGTTATTGAATCCCATACGGTTTACGATAGCTTGATCTTTCTTTAATCTAAAAAGACGCTGTTTGGGATTTCCATCTTGTGGCAATGGTGTGAGCGTTCCTATTTCTATGAATCCAAATCCAAGATTAGAAAACTCCTTAAAAGCTTTGGCATCTTTATCAAATCCGGCAGCCATTCCCACAGGATTTTCAAACTGTAAACCGAAGAGTTCTCTTTTAAGGGCAGGATGTTGTTGTTTGTAACGCTTTCGCGAAAGCGCACTAAAACCAGGCACCTTGCTCAGTAATTTGATACTCTTAAATGAAAAGTGATGTACCGCTTCTGGATCAAACGAAAAAAGCAATGGTCTAATGATGGATTTATACATAATAATAAGGTTGTGCAAATTTACAATCGGTTGGACTTTATTCCATATTTTTGTGACTCTTAAAAAATGACTGATATGAGTAAATATGATGTGATCGTTTTAGGTAGTGGACCTGGCGGATATGTAACGGCAATACGTGCGTCTCAACTGGGATTAAAAACGGCTATCGTAGAGAAGGAATCTCTAGGTGGTGTATGTTTAAACTGGGGTTGTATACCTACAAAAGCGTTAATAAAAAGTGCTGATGTATTCAATTACCTCAACCATGCCGCAGATTACGGTCTTAAAGCTGATAACGTAGATAAGGATTTTAATGCTGTTGTAAAACGTAGTCGCGACGTGGCAGACGGAATGAGCAAAGGTGTGCAGTTCTTATTGAAGAAAAATAAAATAGACGTAATCATGGGTTACGGTACAGTGAAAAAAGGTAAGAAAATCGAGGTGAAAGCTGAAGATGGATCTACCTCTACTGTAGAAGGTAACCATATTATCATTGCGACAGGAGCAAAATCTCGTGTGCTTCCTAATTTACCACAAGACGGTAAAAAGGTAATAGGATACCGTGAAGCGATGACGCTAAAAGAGCAGCCTAAGAAAATGGTTGTTGTAGGATCTGGAGCAATAGGTGTTGAATTTGCTTATTTCTATAACGCTATGGGAACTGAGGTTACGATAGTAGAATATGTAGATCGTATTGTACCAGTAGAAGATATTGATGTTTCTAAACAAATGGAGCGCAGCTTTAAGAAGTCTGGAATAAAAGTAATGACTTCTAGTGAGGTGACGAGCGTTGATACTTCTGGCGATGGTGTTAAAGTAAACGTGAAAACTAAAAAAGGAGAAGAAGTTCTTGATGCTGACATTGTTTTAAGTGCGGTAGGAATTGAAACTAACTTATCTAACATAGGTCTAGAAGAAGTAGGAATTTCTACTGATCGTGGTAAAGTATTAGTAAACCAATGGTACCAGACGAATCTACCAGGTTATTATGCAATAGGTGATATTACAGCTGGACCAGCACTAGCTCACGTAGCAAGTGCCGAAGGAATTCTATGTGTTGAGAAAATAGCAGACATGCATGTGGAACCACTTGATTATGGAAACATACCAGGTTGTACTTACTCTACTCCAGAAATTGCAAGCGTAGGAATGACCGAAGCTCAAGCCAAAGAAGCCGGATACGAGTTGAAAGTTGGTAAATTCCCATTCAGCGCATCTGGAAAAGCAAGTGCTAGTGGTGCAAAAGATGGTTTTGTAAAAGTAATTTTTGACGCT
This sequence comes from Nonlabens dokdonensis DSW-6, assembly GCF_000332115.1. Lineage (NCBI taxonomy): Bacteria > Pseudomonadati > Bacteroidota > Flavobacteriia > Flavobacteriales > Flavobacteriaceae > Nonlabens > Nonlabens dokdonensis. The sequence continues at coordinate 2,368,289 of NC_020156.1, read as the reverse complement.
AAGTATGGCGAGTGGCTAGGTTGCCATATGATAGGTGCTGGTGTTACCGACATGATTGCTGAGGCAGTTTTAGGTCGTAAGTTGGAAACTACAGGTCATGAAGTATTAAAAGCAGTTCATCCACACCCAACGATGAGTGAAGCTGTGATGGAAGCCGTTGCAGATGCTTATGGTGAGGTGATACACCTTTAAGATATTAGATATTAGATATTAGATATTAGATATTAGATATTAGATATTAGATATTAGATATTAGATATTAGATATTAGATATTAGATAAATTTAAAAATCCTCAATTCAAACAAGTTGAATTGGGGATTCTTTTTATGAATTATGTTTAATCTAAATAATCTGGTTAGCTTTATAAATTCTTCAAGGTTTCCAAAGGAATAGTGATCCCGAACGCTCCTCCACCAGAAGTTTGTTTTGCTTTGGTATGGAAAAAATAATCGAATGAGATTTCAAAATTGTGTCTTTTACCTATAGCTAATCCTATCGAAAAAGGGATATGAGTAGAAAGCCCGCTAACATTTTGATCACCTTCAGGTGTAAATGTTCTGAACGATCCTAAATTTAAACCATAACCCAACTCAAAAAAAGGTGCTACATAAGGAATAGGCGCTAACAATCTAATTTTACCACCTAGAAATAACGCATTTGTTGAAACATCAAACCCTGCAGCAACTAGATTTGGATCTGAGTTTTCTTCATCTAATGATGTATTTATATACGCCACATAAGGTCTAAGGCTCAACCAGGTGCGAGAGTTATAGATATATTCTCCTTTTGCATAGAATCCGTTTGCACTTAAATCATAATCTGGATTAGCTGCACTGATCCCAAAACCTATGGATAGATTCACAAATTCTCCTTTTTCAGATTGAGCAAGAGAGTTACTGATCATGAATAGAGAACACAAGATGATGAGGTATTTATTCGACACGCTTAAAGATTTTAATTTAAACTAACAATAATAGGAATCTTTATTGAAAATTAGTCAAGTAACAGAGTCGTCCTTATCGTTAAAACCTATAATTCACTCCTAAACTTATAGTTCTATTACCACCTAAAGTAAAATCTCCTATGCTACCTGTTCCTTTTGCTCTAGGTAATAGATCATGCTGGTATCTTAAATCAATTGCCCACTTTGGATTAATTCTATAACGTGTTCCTATCAGTAAAAAAGGATTTACTCCTAACTCTCCATCACGATCTCTTTTAAAGACACTTGTCGTATCTGGATTGTAGTAAATTCCTGCGCCTGCATACAAACTCCAATTATTGCCTATAAAATGTTCCGCTTGTAGATTTAAGTAAGGTCTTAGAAAGCCAGTAGCGTTTACACCAATTTCTGATCTTAAACCAAATTGTTGATTAATTTTATAATCTGCAAATGCGCCTAGACCATATCCTAATTCTGTGTCTCTATCTTCAAAATTATTTAATTCAAATTCTCGTTTAGAAAGACTGACAGATCCATTTGCAATAAGCCCAAAACTCCATTTGTTCTCAGAGCTTTCAAAATCTAGTTGGTTATTGTTATTAGTTGGTAAATTTTCCTGAGCAGTTAAAAAGTTAATGGCACAAAGACATAGTAAGGCGAGGATTAATTTATTTTTCATAATTGTTAATTTATTTGGCGACTTTTAAAATAGTTCAAAAATCGACATGAATACTTAAAACCTATAATTAAATCCTAAACTAAAAGTACTCAAAGGTCCATCTTTAGAAAAGCGATTGAAATCTGTGGCGCGCTGTCTTGCATAAAGATCTTGCTGGTACCTTAAATCTAGCGTCCAGCTTTTACTCATCTTATATCTCAAACCTAATTGTACATAAGGGTTTAAAATAGCTGTCCCGTTTTCATCTCGCTGTACGAGATGATCAGCACTTGTATTAAAATAACTTCCTGCTCCTGCATAAAAACTCCAGCGATCAGTAAATTTAAATTCTGATTGCAAGTTGATGTAAGGATCAAAGCCTACATAGGCATTAACACCTACTTCAGACCTAAGTTTCCATACCTTATTTATTTTATAGTCGGCATAAAAACCTACTCCTAGTCCAATCCATGCTTCATCAAATGAATCATAAGTAGTACCTGACATCTTTATTTCACGGAAACCAGACAGCGCTTGAAAAGTTAAACCTGTGCTCCAGCGATCGACTGGTTCTTCAAATTCAAAAAGATGGTTGGTAGAATTAGGAGCATTTTCTTGACTAAATACTATACAAGGGAAAAGAAATAAGAATGGAATGAGTAGAGTTAATTTGGTTTTCATGATTTAGCTATTGGTTAACTAGATCAAATAAACTGTAATCCTCTCAATTTTAAACTTCTGTTAACTATAGTTAGGGCTTCTTAACTTTAGGTTTTTCTTTATAAAAAACAAATCGAACTTCTTCATCAAGCTGTAAATTTGAGGCTAGATCAATGATTTCACCACTTTCATCTACAAATTGAATCTTTGCTGTGTTAGGAGGTTTTTTACCTAGATTAATCGCTTTAAGTGAAATGGTGTTAACAGAATCTTTTAAAGTAAGAATCATTTCTTTCTTTTTACTCACTGGACTGTATGCGTTCAAGATTCTATTGCCGTTAATGGTTAGATCTATTTGATCTCCATCTACTTCTCCATCGTCCCATATAACAAGTTTCAAGTACTGATCTTCCCATAAAATATTGAGCTGTTCTCCACCCTTTAAATCGTTTTTTGCATAACGATTAAACATTTTATCTAAATTGATCTTCTCTTTTATGCTATCAGGCACGCGTTTAGTACGGTCTATTTTCCTTTGAAATTTTTCATTTCGTTTTTGAATTTTCTCAGCAGCACTCATAAATAACTCTCCATTTATACAACTGGTAAGGTCGTCATAATAACCTTTAAACTTACCTTCTATCTTTGATTTACCATTGAGCCTTCTCATGTTGCCATTAAAATACACATTGCAAAATGATGTCTCCGCCATATTTGATTTTGTGTAGACTAATTCTACTTCTCTAAACTCTAAAAGGTTTTCCTTTTTATCATATCTACCTACTACTTTTGATTTAGTTTCATGTTGTCCATTAAGATCTGTATAAGAATATCCATAAATCTTGCCATCAATCTCTTTAAAATCTAATTTATATGGTATTAAGGAACTATCTGGTAATTTGAGCAAACCTAAATATTCATACGTCTGTCCATAGAGTTGACCAGTAAAAAAAATAAGGAAACAGATTAAAAGTTTTAATTTCATTTTTAATATTTATATTTGAGTAAATATAACTAACTAAAATATTACTTATGAAAACAAAAGTAACTTTAGCTCTTATGAGCCTTTTTATGATGGTAAGCACTTTTGCTTACGCATCTTTTCCAGTCGAGAGACAAGTAACTACTAAGGTTGTACAACTTGAGAATGGCACCACTATGGAGGAAACTTCAACATCATTAACAACTCCAGCAGCGGTTGTGTGGTCAGAAGATCAAACTATTGCAACACTTTTATTTGTCTTTCTATGGCCATTTGCAGCTCACCGCTGGTTCTTAAAAAGTCCTATAGGTTGGAATATTTTGTTTATTCTTACTTTTGGAGGTCTTGGTATCTGGGCATTAGTTGATTTAATAGATATACTTACAGGTAATTACCCTGGACTGTAATTTATTTATTTTTTAAGAAAGCTCGTTAAGAATCATCTTAACGAGCTTTTTTGATTTTAATTTGTTCAGTGTATTTAGTGTAAAGAATTTAAAGCCAGCTCATAGCTCTTAAGTCCAAAACCACTTATAACACCGACTGCGTGCTTAGAAATATACGATACATGTCTAAATTCTTCACGATTCATCACATTTGAAATATGAACTTCTATCACTGGTGTAGAAATCCCAGCCACAGCATCTCCTATTGCAATAGAAGTATGTGTGTAAGCACCAGCATTAAAAACCACAGCGTCAAAACCTTCTTCTTTTGAAGAATGGAGCTTATCGATGAGGTCTCCTTCACTATTAGATTGAAAATAACCCAATTCCATTTTTTGAAATTGGAATTGTAACTGAGAAAAATACTCCTCAAAAGTTTTTGAACCATAAATCTCAGGTTCTCGAGTGCCTAAAAGGTTCAAATTAGGACCGTTTAAAATCAATATTTTCATAAAGTAAAGATATTAGTAATTCCGCTTTCGCGAAAGCGAGATACTAAATAAAAAACAGCTTCCAAATGAATAGAAGCTGCTTTTAAGATTTAATAAAAGACTTGATACATAAACTAGTTAAAGAAATAACCCACTGAAATTTGAATAACTTGATTTTGTTGTTTGATCTGGTCTTCAAAACGACCTTCGGTATTAGACAACCCTAGGTTGTATCTGGCTGAAAAATTTATCCCATTACTCATTTTATAACTTACTCCAGCTCCTACTCCATAATCTATAGTGTTTAACTCATCGCTATAATCCTCGTTAATCAAAGTAATTTCTGTTTCACCATCAAATGTTTGATTCAACCTACCCTCAATATTAGATGATAATAAAACGCCCACATATGGCCCAGCTTCTATACTCAGCCCATCAGTAACATAATACTTTGCCATAAGAGGCATATTTAGATAGTTTGCTCGCACTTCAGCTTTATAGTCTCTAGAAAAATTAAAACCAGAATCGAAGGAACTTTCATTATAACCTTGAGCTGAAAACAATAATTCAGGCTGAAATGAAAATTTTTCTGAAATAACAACTTCCGCAAAGCCACCCAGATGGAAACCGGTATAACTTTCTATGTTTTGTGTAAAATCTCCTTCTATTGTAGAAAGATTCACTCCTGCTTTAGCACCCAGTTTTATTTCTTGTGCATTTGAAGTTGATATGCTTAAAAGTACTATAGCGACTAGCAATAATTGTTTCATCATGTTTAAAATTTATTATTAATAATGTAAATATGCAAGTTTAAAACTACGTTGAAATAAGAAGTTTGCATTTTATTTTAAATAAAAAGTCATTTACTTTACGAGCAAAAACATCAATCCTATCGCCCTTTAGGCATTGGAGAATTTGTTTTTAAATCAAAAAAATAAAAATTCCTGTCGAAAATAAAAATCATATTAAACCTGCAAATTACAGCAAACTTGCAATCACAAAAAAATCGTTTACCTAGATAAACGATTCTTTTAATACAGTTTGTTTCACTATTTATAAGAATATAGAAAAACCGATTCCTACACCCAAGGCTGAGTTTTTATTCTTAAAATCATCATTCTCTTTGTTTGAAAGAGTGGCATTAAGATATCTAACCATAAAATCTAATGATACGTTACTATTGATAAAATATGCAACACCAGCCTCACCAGTAAATGCAAAACCACTAAATTTATCTGAATCATCATCACCAAAGCTTGAACTAATTAAACCAGCACCTGCTGACACAAATGGCTTAAAATTATCTCCAGCTTCAAAAAAGTAGGTCGCATTAGGTAGAAGCGCAATAGTATTTGTTGTAAAATCAAAACCATTTTGTTCCTCTTTAGAAGAAGTGTAAGATAAATCGATCCCTACTGCAAGATTATCCATTACAAAATAACCTGCATTTGGCGTAAATGTAAATTCAGATATAGTCGACTCCTCTCCTTCGGTACCGTTAAATTCTGGTGTAAAAGTATTGGAAGCAAATGAAGCGGTTGTGCTCCCACCGAAAGTCCATTTTCCTTTCTCCGTTTGAGCATTAGTAATACCCATTGTTGCTATAGCTATAGCAGCTAATAAAAGTTTTTTCATTTTAGTTTTTTGTTAGTTATTTTAATCAAATCTAATGTTAGAAACGATCATAAATGTTAAGATCCTGTGAAATTAAATGTATAACGTACATTTTATCCTACAATTTATTGCTACTAGAATTCATAAGGATTTACTTGTTCTTAATCCTTGATTAAGCTTAATATTCTACCTTTACCCTATGAACTGGAAGCAAGCCGTAAAAGATTTTGGTATCTACATGCAATTAGAAAGAGGTCTTTCTTTAAATACCATTAAAGCATACAAAAGAGACCTCAATAAATTGATTTACTGGCTTGAAGAAAATAAAATTGAAGAATCTCCTTCCATTGTTAATCAAGACACCTTGCGTTCTTACATTTATGCCCTTGCAAAATCAGTGCAACCTCGATCACAAGCGCGTTCTATAAGCAGTCTTAAAGCGTTTTTTGAATTTCTTATTTTAGAACGCTATAGAGAAGATCAACCTATGGAATTGATAGAAACTCCTAAAATAGGTCGTAAACTTCCAGATACATTAAGCACCAAAGAAATAGATGCACTCATCAATAGCATCGATCGATCTACTCTAGAAGGAGAGCGCAATCGTGTCATACTTGAGACACTTTACGCTTGCGGGCTGCGCGTGAGCGAGTTGATTACTCTTAAAATAAGCGACTTATTCTTTGATGAAGGATTTTTAAAAGTAACAGGAAAAGGCGATAAACAACGATTTGTGCCTATAGGTTCCTACACTATGAAAATTATAAATACTTACAAAAATGAAGTACGCGTTCATATTCCCGTTAAGTCAGATCATACGGACACCCTTTTTTTAAACAGAAGAGGCGCTGGACTTACTAGAGCGATGATCTTTCATATTATTAAACAGCAAGCTATCAAAGCTGGTATAGAGAAGACAATTAGCCCGCATACTTTTAGACATAGTTTTGCCACGCATTTGCTTGAAAATGGAGCCGATTTACGTTCCATACAAATGATGCTGGGACATGAAAGCATCACCACGACTGAGATCTATATGCACGTAGACCGAGTACACCTTGCTAAGGTTATTAACGAGCATCATCCTAGAGCTTAAGTCGTTACTAACCCTTTTTTTAAGCCTATCTTTTAATAAACACCTTGGTTCTACTAAAGTTTTAATAAAGTAAAGAACATTTTTTGGATTCCGCTTTCGCGAAAGCTAACTTTATAAAAAACAAAACGATACTTATGAAGACTTTAGAATTTAGAAATGGCGACAAGATGGACGCTATAGGTTTAGGAACGTGGAAATCAAAACCTGGAGAAGTTAAAAAAGCAATCATTACCGCATTAGAAGCAGGATATAAACACATCGATTGTGCAGCAATCTATGGCAATGAGAAAGAAATAGGAGAAGCCTTTAATGAAGTATTCTCTAAAGGAGAAATCAAGAGAGAAGAGGTATGGATTACCTCAAAATTATGGAACAACGCCCATTTAAAAGAGGACGTAGCGCCAGCACTAGAGAAAACCTTAAATGATTTGCAACTGGATTATTTAGACCTTTATTTAGTACACTGGCCGGTTGCTTTTAAACCAGACGTACAAAATCCAGAAAAGCCTGAAGATTATCTATCTCCTAAAGAAGCTCCTATACATGAAACATGGAGTGCTATGATAGATCTTCAAAAATCTGGAAAGGCAAAACACATAGGTGTTTCTAACTTTTCTACTAAGAAACTAGACGATTTACTTTCTAAAACGGATGTTACTCCAGAAATGAATCAGGTAGAATTACATCCTTTATTGCAACAAAATGAATTATTTGAATATTGTTCTAATAAAGGAATCCATATGACTGGTTACTCGCCATTAGGAAGCGGTGATCGCAGTGATGGTATGAAACAGGATAATGAACCTAACATGCTGGAGAATGAAACGATTAAATCTATCGCATCAAAGCATAATGCGAGCCCAGGACAAGTGCTCATAAACTGGAGTGCACAAAGAGGAACAGCTGTTATACCTAAATCCACTAATGAAGGCCGTATCAAAGAAAATCTCGCTGCTGCTGGAGTAAACTTTGATAAAGAAGACTTAAAACAACTAGCAGAAATGGATCAACATTACCGCTATGTTACAGGAAAGTTCTTTGAAGTGCCTGAGAAAGGCTATGACAATATTTATGATGAGTAGATCATAGGTCTTTAAATTGATAAAACATGAAAACTCTAATCGGTTAAAGCCAATTAGAGTTTTTTATTTCTTCAAAATCTTGTGAACTTCAGTACGAGAATCAGTTGTAACATTTAAAAAGTACAGTCCAGCCGAGAGCTTCGAAAGGTCAATAATTTGTATACCAGAAACATCTGTTTCAGCAGCGATAACTTCTTTCCCCATTACGTTGCAAATAGAATAGGATAAAAGTGTTTCACTATTACTATCAATAGCAAGTGTATTTGCAACCGGATTAGGAAAAACAGAAAGCACTTGATCATTATTACTTGCTACGCTTAAAGTTGGGCTTCCATAAAATTGACCATAAATTTCATATTCACGATCTACCATCATACTCGCTGGTGATGTATCCTCGGCAGCATATACTGTTAATAATGCACTATTTCCATTACTTAATATTCTAGGAAAACGAGCACTTCCCGCTTCATCTACCGGTGCAGAAGACACTCTCAATAAATTCGTTCCTACAGTTCCAGTATTGGAAACAGACCGCATAAATATTTCTACTTCATTCCTATTAGTAAAAAATGGATTTGCTCTAAAAACGACATAATAATTATTATCTCCAGGCAACCATTCCACATCTGGTGTCACGGCATCGTTTGTAGTACTACTGCCTGCCACCATACTTATCTCAAACTCTGGCACAACTACATTCATCGTATTATCATATATAACTCCAAATACATCAAATTCATTTGCAGAGTTGTTAGGTGATTCATAAACAAATAAATATTGATTATTAATTTGATCCCAAGCGGCTCTAACCATTATAGCACCAAAAGCAACATTACTTATAGAACCTCTATTACTTATTTGTGTTGCGATCCCTACAGTACCATTCTGACTAACTATTGTAACATAAGCCTCTTCTTCCAAGGGTAACGGTGATGCAGAATAAGTAACTACATATTCATTAGTTTGAGAATTAAAAATTACATCTGGAATGGAACTATTAGTCTGGGCACCGGTACTGGAATCTGTAATGAAAATAGTAGAACCTAACAATGCTCCGTTAGAAGATATTCTTTGCCCTTCTATTTCTACAGTTCCTGGCATTGTAGGAGTTGATTCTATAACATAGACATAAACCATAAAATACTCATTAAGCACTGGATTATAAGATATAGCAGGAGTTCTAGATTTTATTGTAGGGTTGATGGCATTACTAGTGCTTGTTATTCTAAAATCAGGCGTAGTGATCACTCCATTTGCGTCTACAATGACACCAAATATTTCTCTTCTATCAATCATAAATTCTGCTTCGTAAACAACCATAAAGTTATTATCAACTGAATTATAAGCTACTCTAGGTCTGGTATTTGTAAGCATATTATCTCCTAAATTAAGTGAAGATATCAGGAAATCGTTTCCTAGAATAACTCCATTTAAGTCAACAAAACGACCTACGATTTGTGTATTATTATCAACAACGCCTATTTGATCAGTATCATCACTTTCCCATACTACTAGATAGTTTTGTGTTACTGGATTATAAGCCATGTCTGGAAAATCAACCGCTATAAGGTTGTTCCCAAAACCACCAGCATCACTTATCCTAAAATCATCTGGACCGTAAAACTGCGCATTTGAAATAGCAGTAAATAGCATTAATACGTAGAGCATTCTCATAATAAAATATTTAA